>NZ_JEMA01000001.1 GCF_001589285.1 Sorangium cellulosum
CCTAGAGCACCGACCATGTTGAAAATCGTCTAATTCCGACATGTTATGCAGCCTCCTGGAACAGCCGCTGGGCCGCCTCAAGATTCTGAATGGCTGCGGTGCGCCGGAGGTCGAACAGGTTTCTCCTGGCGCCGATGTAGCGCGCGCTGTGTCCTTTCCGCGCCGCGATATGGGCGAGCGCATGCTCCACAGCTGTCCGCTGCCGGAGCACGGCGCGTCCTGGCCCGGTCTGCTGCAACTTCCGGAACTTGCCCTGCAGAGCTTCATCCTCGGCGATGGACACGGTCCGCCCTCGCCCCGAGGCAGCTTGCGTGCACTTGGCTCGGAGGGGGCACGCGCCACACTCCTCAGGGTCAAACTCGACCGTATCGCCCGGTTCGAACACCTCGATCTGTCCCGCTGGACACGTGATTGTCTTGGCGCGCAGGTTGATCTTGAAGTGGCGCTTGCTGAAAAGATCGGGGCTGCGAGTCCGCTGCCCCCAAGGCTTCGAGAACACCTG
>NZ_JEMA01000002.1 GCF_001589285.1 Sorangium cellulosum
ATGGTGCTCGGCGCGCTCCCCGGCCTCGCCCTGCTCGCGGCGCACCAGCGCGCGGCGACGGGCGGCTTCGCCTCGTCGCAGGCCGCCTACTACGCCGTCTCCGACGGCCCGCCCGGCTGCTTCCGCTACGGCTTCGGCGCCGGGGTCGGCTGCCTCGGCGAGCACGGCGACTTCGTCCGCCACAACCTCGCGGAAGGATTCGGATTTCTGGCGGCCGCCGGCACGACGCTGCGCCGCCTGAAGCTCCACCTTGTCGACGCGCTCAACGCCGAGCCGCTCGCGCTGCTCGTGATCGCCGGCGCAGCGATCGCGCTCCGGCGCCCGCGCTCGCGCCCCCTCGCGGTCGCCCTGCTCCTCCAGATCGCCGCCTACGCCCCCTTCTATTTCGACGGCAACTACCCCGGCGGCGGCGCGCGCCTCTTCGCCGATGTCCTCCCGATCGAGCACGTCCTCGCCGCGATGGCCGCCCTCGCCATCGTGGAGCGCGGCGTGGTCGAACCCCGC
>NZ_JEMA01000003.1 GCF_001589285.1 Sorangium cellulosum
AGCGCCGCGGCGACGCCCGCCGCGAGCCGGCCCCGCCGCGCGAGCGCCTCGGTCCCGAGGGCCGCGGCGACGAGCAGCATCGCGAGCGCCGGGGCGGCGTAGCGGAGGTTCTGGTAGCGCGCCGTCGCGTTGAGCGCGACGAGCAGCAGCGAGCCGTAGGCGCCGATCAGGAGCGGCACGGCGAGGCGCCGCGAGCGCCTGTCGAGCGCCGCGACGAGGCCGAGCAGCGGCAGGAGGAGCGCGAAGGACGGGCCGCCGAGCGCGCTTTCCAGCGCCTGCACCCGCAGCGCGGCGAGGTTCTTGATCACCTCCACCGCCTTCTCGAGCGGCGCGGGGTACGGGTTCGAGAGGATGAGCTTGCGCACGGCCCCCGCGGCGCCCCACTCCCCCGTGAACGCGCGGTTTGCAGCGGCGTTCGCGCCGAGCAGCAGCGCCGTGGGCAGGGACGCGCGCGCGAGCGCCGCGGCCGCGCTGAGCGAGCCCGCCGCGTGGGCCACCGCGACGGCGAG
>NZ_JEMA01000004.1 GCF_001589285.1 Sorangium cellulosum
GCCGGCGACCCGCCGCGAAGATCGACAGCGCTCACCGCGAGGCCGTCGTGCCGGGGGCCCAGGAACACCGCGCGATCGCCGAGGTCGACGCCGACCGCGCGATACGGAACGCAGCCGCCGATCGGCCGCGTCACGCGCGCGGCGTCCAGCACGCCGGCGAGGCACGCCTCCCTCGGGCCGGCCGCGACCGGGGCCACGCGCCCGTCGCGATCGATCATGAGCCCTATCGACGCCTCGTACGGGCGGAACTCGAGCTGCGCCAGGCCGGCGCTCGTGAGCGGCACGGCGGCGCGGCGGATCTCCGCGCGCAGGTCGAGCGGGGCGATCCAGGCGAGCTCCGCGTCGGCGAAGGGCGCTGGCAGCGCGCCGCCGAAGGGCGGCAGCGTCAGCACCCCGAGGGTGCCTAGCCGCAGCGGGCTCGCCCCGCGCAGGGGCGCCGCGGCGACGGCGCCGAACCCGGACGACTCCGGGACGCGCGCGGCGGCGAGCGGCCCCGCGAAGCTGCAGTCGAGG
>NZ_JEMA01000005.1 GCF_001589285.1 Sorangium cellulosum
GATCAGCCGCGCCGCCTCGCCGAGCGCGCCGCGCGCGGCGGCGATCTCCGCGGCGAGCCCGAGCGCCGCGACGGCGATCTCCTCGGGGACGGGGGCGCGCAGGTCGGGGACGGGCGCGCGCAGGCGGGCGACGCCGAGCTCGGCCCGCTCGAGCAGGCCGATGTCCGCGTGGAGCTTGGCGAGGTTGAAGCGCAGGGTCGCCTCGGTCCGCTCCTTGGCGAAGGCGATGGCGGCCCGCAGCCCGCGCTCGTAGCAGCGCAGCGCCGCGCCCCAGTCGCCGAGCTGGTGCCGCGCCGTCCCCAGGTTGAGCGCGGCCGTGGCGAGCAGGTCGCCGAGGCCCTCCGCCTCGGCCAGGTCGAGCGCCTCCTGGAACCCGCGCGCCGCGAGGGCCGTGTCGCCGGCGCGGTAGGCGTGGAGCGCGTGGTAGCTCAGCGCGCGGGCGCGGGCGCGGGGCGAGCCCGACGCCGGCCGCAGCGCGACGGCGCGCGCCAGGCTGCGGAGCGCCCCGGCCTTGTCGCTCAGGTACCCG
>NZ_JEMA01000006.1 GCF_001589285.1 Sorangium cellulosum
AGAGGCGGGGCATCTCGGCGGCGGCGTGCCGGATCGCGGCCGCGAGCGCGAGGCCCGCCAGGGCGAACGGGACGGTGCACGCGGCGTAGACAAGCGCGAGCCATGGGAGCGATCCCGGCGCGGGTCCGCGCTGCGCGAGCAGGATGATCGCGGCGAGCGTGGCGCCCGACGCGAGCGCGGAGAGCGCCGCCATGCGGGCGAAGAGCGCGGGCGGGCGGACGAGCGACGGGGCGACGTAGAGCAGCGCGCCGCCGAGGCCGGCGCCGACGAGCGACAGCGCGAGCGTGACGAACGCGTGCGGCTGCCCGAACAGCGCCCCGTGGATCCGCGTGAGCGCGATCTCGAGCAGGACCGTGGCGCACGCGAGCGCCGCGACGCCGCTGAAGAGGCCGCTCCGTTGGCAGACGCGCATGGGCCCGCTCCTACCACAGCGCGCCGCGGTCGCCTCACCTCTCTCGACCGAGCGGCGCGAGCGGCCACGGCGCGAGCAGGGGCACGGGCCCGCTCGGCTGGAACCCGGTCGCGCCGCCCGGCCCC
>NZ_JEMA01000007.1 GCF_001589285.1 Sorangium cellulosum
GGCCGGAGCCGGCGCCGAGCTGCCCGCGTCGGGCGCGGGGCCGGGCGCCGGCTGCCCGTCGCAGGCGGCGAGGGGCTGGGACAGCGCGAGCAGCGCGAGGAGAGAGAAGGAGGAGCGCCTTCGCGGCATGATCACGTTTCACCCTGCCGGTCGGCGTCGAGCAGCCAGTCGGCGCTCTCGCTGAGGATCCGCCGGCGGCGCATCGCGCGCGCGTCGAGCCACATGGAGACCACCTCGTGACCGCGTTGCCACGCGCGCGCAACCATCGGCGCGCGCACGTGCGGCGACGGCAGCGCGCAGGCGTCGATCCCGACGTCGCGGAAGTTCTGGAGAGCCCTCGCCATGTGCCAGGGGCAGGTGACGATCGCCGCCCGCCGCGCGCCCATGCGGCGCAGGAGGGCCGCGCTGAAGATCGCGTTCTCGTGCGTCGTCAGCGACCAGAGGTCCTGGACGATCGCGTCCGCGGGGACGCCGGCGCGCCGCAGCTCGGCGGAGAGCACGCGCGCCTCGATCTGCGCGCCCCAGCGGCGCCCGCCGC
>NZ_JEMA01000008.1 GCF_001589285.1 Sorangium cellulosum
CGGCGCGCGGCGTCTTCCTCGTCGACAGCGGCTGTGCGTCCGCGTGCGAGATGCTGCTCGCGCTGGTCCGCCAGATCCCCGGTGTCCTCGTGGCCGGGCAGAACACCCGCGGCGGCATGAGCGTCGGCGAGGTCGCGCTCTTCCGGCTCCCGCGCTCGGGCGTCACGGTGTCGTTCGGCACCCGTGCGTTCCGCGACCCGCTCGGCGACTTCGTCGAGCTGCGCGGCTTCGAGCCCGACGTCCGGCTCGACGGCGCCGATCCGCTGGGCGACGCCGCCGCGCTCGCGCTGCGCGGGTGGCCCGAGGGCGCCCCTCGGCGCGGCGCGCTGGCATCGTGCGCGCGGCGTTGAGTTCGCGGGCAGTCTGCGTATTCTGACCTCGCTGCAACGAAGCTACCTGCAGTTCCTTGGAGTCGCCGCGAGCGCGACGGGAGCCAGCATGCCGCTCAGGCAAACGGAAGGGAGTATCGTGCCGCGTCGCCGCCTCACCGCGCTGCCCGCCCACGGCGCGCCGGCCGTCGCGGCGCTCGCCGCGCTGCTCGGGATC
>NZ_JEMA01000009.1 GCF_001589285.1 Sorangium cellulosum
GCCGCCAGGGGAGCGGATCCCACGCCGTCGCCGCCCGGGGTCGCCGGCGCGTTCAAGCGGACCTTGTCCGATGACCGCCCGCTCGCCAAGGCGCCGACCGCGCGCGCCACGTCGAGCGAGGACTGGTACGTCGGGGTCGGCGGTGTCCCGATCGGCCCGGTGCGGCTCTCCGTCATCCGCGAGAAGGCGCTGGCGGGCGCTGTGGATGGCGACTCGCTCGTCTGGCGCGAGGGGTTCGACGAGTGGCTGCCGCTCAAGAACTTCCCGGAGCTCATCGAGATCGTCACGCAGGCCCAGTCCACCCGGGTGTCCACGCCCGCGCGCCGGACCAGCAGCACGGGCTTCTCGGTCGGTCAGGCCCAGGTCCCCTCCTCGGCGAGGGTCCCCCCGCTGGGCGGGGCCACGCCAGCGCGCCCGGCGGTGCGCGAGCCCGAGCTTCCCGGCGTGAACGAGCAGCCCTCGGCTGTCGCCGGCTCGGTCGCGGCCTTCACGGCGGCGGGGACGCTCGCCGCATCGACCTCACCGGCCACGTCTCCTGGGCGCGTCACGCCGGCCAC
>NZ_JEMA01000010.1 GCF_001589285.1 Sorangium cellulosum
CCGCGCTCCAGGCGCTCGCGCTCGGCTCCCGCACCCTCGGCGGCCTGCTCGGGGCGACGCGCCTCCGCGCCGGGGAGCTCGCGCTCGCCGTGGCCGCTGGCGCGCTCCCCTCGCTGCTGCGCGGCCGGATCGGGCTCTTCCCGGACGCCGGCCGCGACATCGTGATCGTCGCCGACGCCGCGCGCGCGGGGCGCGCGGATCAGGGCGCGCGCGGCGTATTCGCGGCGCGCGAGGGAGGCACCGCATGATGAGGTTCCATCCGCCGTCGTTCGCCCTGGGGGTCGGCAGCGCCGTCCTCCTGATGAGCAAGAAGCAGCACTTCCGGCCCGTGATCGTCGAGGTCGCGGCGCTGGGGGTCCACCTCGGCAAGCTCGGCCTCGCCCTGGTCGAGCGCCAGCGGGAGCACGCCGAGGATCTCTGGGCCGAGGTCGCCGAGCGCGCGCGGCGCCGGGCCGCGGGCGGGGCGCGCCGCGAGCGCGCCCCGCGCAAGAGCAACGGCGCCTCGGCGCTCCACGGCGAGCCGTCGTCATGAGGGCGCCGGTGCTCGTCGCCCACGCCCTGGAGCGGCGCGTCCG
>NZ_JEMA01000011.1 GCF_001589285.1 Sorangium cellulosum
CGTCGAGACGTGCGCCGGCCTCGAGGCGGGCCTCGCGCGCGCCCTCCGGGCCGAGCTCGCGCCCGTCGCCTGCGGCGACGCGATCGCCGCGCCGTTCCTCGAGGCGCCCCCGGCGACGCTCAAGGGCGACCTCTACCAGGTGCTGCTCGGCCTCACGCTCTCCGCCCGGCTCGCGCGCACAGCGACAGAGCCGCCCGCGCTCCGGCCGCCGTACGACGCCCAGCGCGTCGTCGCGTTCACCAAGGGGCCGCTCTTCACGTGGGTCACGGACCAGGCCCGCGCGATCGAGGACCTCGGTCGGCTCGGGGTCGCGCTGCCGTTCTACGCGAAGGGCATCGTCGCCGTGGAGTCCGGGCGGGCCGACATGCGGCTCGTCGAGGCGGTCCGGTCGGCGCCGCTGCCCGACGCCATGCGGAAGGACGCGGAGCTCAGCAACGTCTACTACGGCGAGCTCGACCAGCTCCTGGAGCCGTGGAAGACGCGCGGCCGCGACGCCGCGCTCGTCGGCCTGCGCGAGCTCTCGTCGGTCGGCGCGCTCCGCGACGCCCGCGTCGACGGCGCGCGCGCGATGCTCTCC
>NZ_JEMA01000012.1 GCF_001589285.1 Sorangium cellulosum
GGGTGCGGGCTCATCTCCACGAACAGCGCGTGACCGCTCTCGGCAAGCGCCTGCACCGCCTCGGCAAAGCGCACCGGCTGCCGCACGTTGTCCGCCCAGTAGCCGGCGTCGAGCTCCGCGCCGCTCACGAGCGCTCCCGTCACCGTCGAGCGCATCGGCACCGCGCCCTGCCGCGGCTGCAGCTCCGCAAGCGCCGCCACGAGCTCCTCGCGCAGCGGCTCCACCTGCGGGCTGTGGCTCGCCACGTCCACCTTCACCCGCCGGCAGAACACCCCCTTCGCCTCCAGCGCTACCAGCACCTGCCCCAGCGCCGCTGGCTCGCCCGACAGCACCGTCGAGCGCGGGCTGTTGCTCACCGCAACGCTCAGCCGCGCCTCGTACCCCGACAGCGCCTGCTCCGCTTCCGCCAGCGACAGCTCCACCACCGCCATCTCGCCCTGACCGCTGATGCGCCTCAGCAGCCGGCTCCGACGGCAGATGATCGCCACCGCGTCCTCCAGCCGAAGCGCGCCCGCCACGTGCGCCGCTGCCACCTCCCCCATGCTGTGGCCCACCACCACGTCAGGCTCCACGCCCCACGACCGCCA
>NZ_JEMA01000013.1 GCF_001589285.1 Sorangium cellulosum
CCCCGCCCCTCCCGGCTCGATCGCCCCGATCAGCGCCGCCCGCTGCGCCAGCGACTCCCCCGCGAGCGACGTCACCCAGTCGCCCACCTCCGAGGTCGACGCGGCGAGCCCGGTCTCCTCCAGCGCGAGCGCCATGGCGCGCGCTGTCGGGAAACGGTCGTCGGGGTCGCGCGCGAGCGCGCGCAGCGTGATCGCCTCGAGCTCCGGCGGCACCCCGGGCCGGCGCGCGCTCGGCGGATCCACGCCCGCCTGCAGCAGCCGCAAAATGGAGAGCGCCTCGCCGCGCCCCTCGAAGAGGCGCTCGCCCGTCAGCGTCTCCCACAGCACCACCCCGGCCGAGTACACGTCCGCGCGCCGGTCGAGCGGCTCGCCCGCGATCTGCTCGGGCGACATATAGGCCAGCTTCCCCTTGAGCTGCCCGTCGCGCGTGATCTGCGCGCGCCCCGCCGACTTGGCCACGCCGAAGTCGAGCACGCGCGCCACCCCGTCCTCGCCGACGAGCACGTTGTGCGGCGACACGTCGCGGTGCACGAGGAGGAGCGGGGCGCCGTCCTCGGCCGTGGCCTCGTGCGCCGCGTGCAGGCCGTGGAGCGCGCC
>NZ_JEMA01000014.1 GCF_001589285.1 Sorangium cellulosum
CACGAGCCGCCGGGCGCGCCCAGCACCTCGCTGGCGCGCCTGCAGGAGCACCTGTTCGACCCGCTCACCGACGACGCCCCCGGGCTCGGCGACGAGGTCGAGATCCTCTCCGCGCCCGGAGAGAGCCGCGAGTGCGTGGAGATCGCGCGCATCGCGCTGCGCGAGGCCGGCGCCGGCGTGCCGTTCGAGCGGATGGCGATCCTCCTGCGGGCGCCCGAGCAGTACCGCGCGCACCTCGTCGAGGCGCTGCGCCGGGCCGGGATCCCCGCCTACTTCGCGCAGGGCTCGGTCCAGCCCGATCCCGCGGGGCGCGCGCTCCTCGCGCTGCTCGCGTGCGCGGCCGAGCACCTCTCGGCGTCGCGCTTCGCCGAGTACCTCTCGCTCGGGCAGGTGCCCGACCCGACCCCCGCGGGCGAGCCGCCGCCGGCCGCGTCCGAGGCCGACCGCTGGGTGCCGCCGGACGACGACCTCTTCCCCGAGCTGCTGCGCGGCGGGCTCGACGACGACGCGCCGGCGGACGACGAAGCGTCCTCCTCGGCGGGCGCGCCGTCCACCCCTGCGGCCGCGCCGGCCACCCCCGCGGCCGCGCCGTCCACCCCCGCGGCC
>NZ_JEMA01000015.1 GCF_001589285.1 Sorangium cellulosum
CCGGCAGGCAGGACGGGACGAGGCCGAGCAACGTCGCTCGCGGCCCCACCTCGACGAAGGTGCTCGCGCCCGCCGCATACAGCGCCCTCACCCCGTCGGCGAAGCGCACCGCGCGCCGCGCGTGCTCCACCCAGTAGCCTGCCGTCGCCAGCTCCGCCCCCGACACCGCCCCGCTGACGTTGCTCACCACCGGCAGCAGCAGCGGCGCGCGGTAGCTCACTGACTCCGCCACCCGCCTGAACTCCTCCAGCATCGGACCCATCTGCGGCGAGTGGAACGCGTGCGAGACGCGCAGCGCCGTCGTGCGCACCCCGCGCCCCGCAAACCACGCCGCGAGCTCGCGCACCGGCTCTTCGGCACCGGAGATCACCACCTGCTGCGGGCCGTTGACCGCCGCGATCGACACCCTCGCCCCGTGCGGCGCCACCGCGCGCGCCACCTCCCCCTCCTCGGCCTCGATCGCCACCATCGCCCCGCCCGCCGGCAGCGCCTGCATCAGCCGGCCCCGCGCCGCCACGAGCCGCGCCCCGTCCTCCAGCGAGAACACCCCGGCCACGCACGCCGCCACCAGCTCCCCGATGCTGTGGCCCGCCACGAGCTCCGCCTCCACGCCCCACGACCGCCACA
>NZ_JEMA01000016.1 GCF_001589285.1 Sorangium cellulosum
GGCGGGCGAGGGCGGCGGCGCGCAGGCGGCGAAATAAGCGCTCGTAGCGATCCTGGCGAGCACGGGAGCCGCGGCCGCGGAGGTGGCGAGTGCGTCGATCGCGCAGCGCGCGCCGGGCGGGCTCAGCGATGCGGTGCGATATTTCCGCCGGCGGGTTCACGAAACGATCCGGCGGAGGTCGACAGACCCTCGACGAGCAGCACGCGCGCGGGGTAGAAGGCTTCCATGACGGGGGGCGGTGCGTCGATGTCGATGTCGGGTGCGGAGATCGAGAATGAGCCCGAGGCGAAGCTCGGAGAGGCAGAGCTGCTCCTCCGCGCCGTCCTCGACAACCTCCCGGTCGCGGTGTGCAGGTACGATCGCGAGGGCATCTTCAGGTTCCACGACGGCAAGGGGCTGGAGGTCTCCGGCATCAAGCCGGGGGAGCACCTCGGCAAGAGCGTCTACGAGCTCTACGCGGGCGCGCCGGAGGGCGTGGAGGCCATCCAGCAGGCGCTCGCGGGGAACGCGACGCACACCGTGACCGAGGCGCACGGCCTCACCTGGGAGACATGGTACGTCCCCGTGCGCTACGACGGGGAGCCCGGCGCGGTCAGCATCACCGTGGATGCCACCGCGGCGAGGCAGCGAGAGCAGGAGCTCCGGAACAAGCTCGATCTGATCGAGAAGCA
>NZ_JEMA01000017.1 GCF_001589285.1 Sorangium cellulosum
GCGTGGAGCAGCACCTCGAGTCGATCCGCGCCATCGAGCGGCGCCTCGAGGAGACGGCCCCCGGCGGCGGCTCCCCGGCCGCATGCAGCAACCCGACGGCCCCCACCGCCGGCAAGGACTCGCAGAGCGAAGCGCCCCCGCAGGTGAACACCGCCATGGTCGAGCTCTCGGCGCTCGCGCTCGCCTGCGAGAGGACCCGCGTGCTCTCGTTCATGTTCTCGCTGCCCGCCGCGCACGTCTACTACCGGCACCTCGCGCAGGACATGAACGACGACTTCCACGACACCATCTGCCACGGGGATGCCGGAGATCAATCGAGTCAGCCTCGCGTCGACAAGGGCGTGATCTACACGATGCGTTGCCTGAACGAGTTCTTGACGAAGCTCAAGAGCACGCCGCACGGCAGCTCGAACCTTCTCGACAACACGCTCGTGTTCGTCACGTCCGACACCGCCTGGGGCAAGGTGCACACGAGGACCGAATGGCCGGTGCTCCTCGCGGGGAAGGCCGGCGGGCGGCTGCGCGGCGACGAGCACCACAACTTCCCCGGCGACAACCTGAGCAAGGCGCTCCTGACGGTCGCTCAGATCATGGGCTCGAAGGCGACGGAGCTCGGCATCGACGCGGGGCGGGTCACGTCACCGCTCGCGGGCATCCAGGTCTGAGCGCGGCG
>NZ_JEMA01000018.1 GCF_001589285.1 Sorangium cellulosum
CTCTATCCGACCAAAAATCGCTCGTTGCTTCTTTTCTCTGAAGCGTTTGGGTTGGCTCAAGTGTGCTGCTTACCGTGGACAAGCCAGCGAGCGTCTCCCCCGGCTTCGAGCTCTTCCGACGTCTCGCCCGGCGCCACGGTGTGCCGGCGCGAAACGCCGAGGATGTGGCCCAGGACGCGCTGCTGCGGGGCCTGGAGGCCGACAAGCGGCTCGACCCGGGGGCAGACCCAGCCCCGTACCGCGTCACGATCGCCATCAACCAGGCGCGCAATCACGTCCGTGACGCACACCGCCGCGGCGAGGTGCTGACATCGTTCGATGGGTGCGAGATCCAAGATGAGTGCCCCACGCCGGAAGAACTGCTCCGGAGACGGCAGCGGGAAGAGATCACGCGGCAGCTTCTGGACCGACTCGATCCCAAGTACCGAGATGTTCTGATCAAGCACGACCTCCAAGGGGTTCCACTCGCCGAGATCGCGGCCGAGCAGGGACTTCCGCTGGACACGGTGAGAACGCGACACTGGCGGGCGCACAAGGCGCTCAGGGTGCAGCGGGAGCGGTGGCAGCAGCAGCAGCGCTCTCGGGGATGGGACGACAGCGCCTGCGTGCCGCTTGCACTGGGCTTCCGCCGTCGCGTGTCGTGGGTGGCCTTGCTGCGCCGTCTGGGCGTGAGGATCCTT
>NZ_JEMA01000019.1 GCF_001589285.1 Sorangium cellulosum
GCTCCCCTTGCCGAGCACCGCGATCGCCTGGAGCAAGCTCTTGCCAAAGTCGCCCTGCGCGTACTCGAGCGCAATGCTGCGGATGATTGTATCGCCGAACCGCACGTCCACGCGCGCGAGCCGCTGGCTTGTCTGCTCCAGAAAGCCCGGCCTGCCGCTCAGCATCACGTCCGGGCGCCCGCCCTCCGAGATGAAGTCCACGGCGTACGCCGCGTCCACGCCCTGCGACGTGTTGGCCGTGTACTCGATTCGCTCGGGGTGCACCTCGATGCGCGGCGCCGGGCCCGCGGTGTCCGACCAGCGCGCGTACTGGATGAACATCTGGTTGCCGAACGGATCGCGGACCTCTTCCAGGTACCAGCGGAACACGTTGCTCGGGCGGCCCGGGTCCGGATCGGCGAGCCGCGCTGTCGCGCTGCGCCCGTAGACATAGGTCGTCCCGTCCTTGTCCGTGACCTCTCAGGAATAGCTGTCCGGCCCGGTCCCGTGGCGCAGGATCCGCGCGAAGCGCCCCTCCACCCGCTGCCGGTAGACATACGGCTCGCTCGACGCGTCGCCCATCCGCACGAGCTCGCTGCCGTCGAGCGCGTACCGCTCCTCACCCGTCGCGTACGTCGGCACGCCGAAGCGCGTGTCGATCTCCACCCGCGACAGCTGCAGATCCCAGCCCACGCCGAGCCAGCCGTTGCG
>NZ_JEMA01000020.1 GCF_001589285.1 Sorangium cellulosum
TGTGTCGTCGAGCGCCTCGGCCAGGAGGCGCACGTGCGAGAGCGTCGGCCACGGCCCGGCGAGCCACGCCGCGCCGCTCGCGGCCGAGCCGGGATCGAGCCCCATGACGGCGCACGAGGCCTCGACCTGCGGGCCCGCGGCGGCGAGCAGGCCCGGGAGCAGCGAGCGGAGCAGGGACGCCTTCTCGCGCGGCGGCATGCGCGCAAACCCGAGCGCCGCCTCGCCCAGCTCGGACAGCGCGCGATCGAGCTCTACCGGCGGTGTCTCCGGCCCGCGCGGGGCGCCGAGATCCGCCGCCGGCGCGGCCGCGGCGTCGCTGACGGCGGGGATTCCGGGCGCGGGGGCGGCGGCGGCGACATCGGGGACAGGCAGCATCGGCGGGGAAGACTACAGGCTGGAGATCGCGCGCGCGAGCGCAGCGGCGGTCCGCGGCGTGCGTATGGCCGGCCTGCTCGGGATTCGGTACAGTCCTCCGCCATGGATTGCGCTTTCAGCACGGGTCGGGGCTCCGCGCGCGCGCCCGCCTCCAGGATGGCTCCCCGCTCGGCGGCTTGCGGTGTCCTTCTCGGCCTCGGCGCGCTCCTCCTCGCGCCCGCGTCGGCAGCGCAAGAGCCCGCTCAGCCGCCCCCGCAAGGCCAGGGACAGCCCGGCGGAGCCGCCCAGCCGCCGGCCGGGTATCCTCAGCAGCAGGGGTATCC
>NZ_JEMA01000021.1 GCF_001589285.1 Sorangium cellulosum
GGACGCCGTCGCGCGGCCCCGCCGGTGGTGTAGAGTGCGCCGCGTGCTCACGATCTCGGCACATCCTCTGCTCGACGCCGCCGCCTTCGTCACCACCTTCCCCGCGCCGCTCGGCGAGCTGCCGGCGAGCGAGGCGCTCCGCGGCTTCCTGTCCGACAAGGCCGCGGCCCCGCTCCGCTCGGACGACGCCGTGCGCGCGGCCGTCCGCGACCTCCTCCGGCACGGCGGCTACAAGCCGACAGGCCGGGGCAAGCCGGCCTCCGAGTACCTCATCCGCGCAGCCGCGGACGGCTCGCTCGGCCCCATCAACGCGGCGGTGGACGCGTGCAACGCCGTGTCGCTGCACTCCGGGCTGCCCATCAGCGTCATCGACCTCGACCGCGCGAGCCCGCCGCTCCGCATCGGCGTGGCGCCCGCGGGCGCCCGCTACGTGTTCAACGCCTCGGGGCAGGAGATCGACCTCGAGGGGCTCCTCTGCGTCTTCGACGCGGAGGGCCCGTGCGCGAACGCCGTGAAGGACTCGCAGCGGACCAAGACGCACGCCGGGACGACGCGCACGCTCTCGGTCCTCTGGGGCAGCCGCGCGCTGCCGGGCCGCGCCGCCGAGGCGGCCGGCTGGTACAGGGAGCTGCTCGCCGACGTCGGCGCGGCGACCTCGGACGCGCCGATCGTCCCCTGAGCCGCCCGGCGCGTCGGCGCG
>NZ_JEMA01000022.1 GCF_001589285.1 Sorangium cellulosum
GTGAAGGTCGTCGCGCGGCCGGCCTCCCCGTCGCTCCGGGATCTCGCGCTGCCGGCCGGGGCGGTGCTCGAGGCGCGCGGCGTCAAGCAGATGGTGAACGCCGCGAGGAGCCACGCGCGGCGGCGCTCACCCCGGTCGGTGACGCACGTCGCCCTGGCCGCGAAGCTGCTCGCCGGCGGCGCGGCGCTCACCGCGGAGGAGCTCGCCGCGCGCGGCGGCTCCCGCAGCCAGGTCGAGATCCGGCGCGCCGTGCACGCGCTCGCCGGGCTCGCCCGCGCGGGCTTCGCGCTGGTCCAGGGCGGCCGCCACGCGCTAAACGAGGCGGCCGTGCTCCGCGCGATCCAGCTCGGCTGATACGGCCTAGCAGCCGGCCACGAACACCAGCCGGACCGTCGCGAGCGTCCCCAGCACGAGCAGCCCCGCGTAGAAGATCCGCCGCTTGCGCCGCATCTGCTCGGGGCTGAGCCCGGTGTCGCCGGGCTCCTCGACGGGCGCCGCCCCCGCCGCCGGCAGCATGCCGGCCGCGAGCGCCGCGCCGGCCGCCGGCTTGCTGGCCTTGGGCCCCGCCTCGCCTTCGGCCTCGGCCGCGACGTGCCTCCGCAGGAGCTCTCCTTCCGGCGTGAGCGGCGTCGCGAGCGCGCGCGGGCGCGGCGGCGCGTCGTCCGGGCCGTCGAAATCGAGGTAGTTCACCGACAGCGAGCCCGGGGC
>NZ_JEMA01000023.1 GCF_001589285.1 Sorangium cellulosum
CCGTCCTTGTCCGAGGCGAGGTACAGCGTGCACTCGTCGGGCGAGAGCGACGGCGTCATGACGGCGTGGGACGGATCCAGGTTCGACAGCAGCATCCTCGCCGTCTGCCCGGCCACCGGGAGCCCGTCGGGGCCGAGCTTCACGTAGAAGCTCCGCAGCACCGACGCCGCCGCGCAGTCGCCGCGCGGGCTGTAGAGCGCCTGGAAGAAGAGCACGCCGCCGTCCGGCGTCACCCACGGGGCGAGGTCGTCGCCCTGCGCCGGGCAGCTGCCCGGCAGGGTGATGTCGAGCGCCTGCGCCTCCGCGTCGTGGGCGCGCATGGTGACGAGCCGGCTCGTGGTCCCCCCGTCGTCCTGGTGCTTGATCATGAACCAGTACCGGTAGGGGCGAGCGGCGTGGGCGACAGCCACCGAGTAGCTCCCCGCGTCCCGGTTGAGCGTGTCGAACGGCACCGCGTTGGTCGCCTCGAGCGCATCCGCGATGATCAGGTCCCGCGGGCTGCCCGGCCCGGCGAGGAAGCGGTCGAGGAGCAGCGAGCCCGGCGGGAACCCGTCGCGCGGCGAGAACGCATCCACGGGCAAGAGGAGCGGCCCCGACTCCGCCTGCGCGGAGTTGACGAACGCGCTCACCACGGCCTCGCCCCCGGTCCACGGCCGACCGGTGGCCGTGGCGATCTGCCGGTCGCTCGCGGAGCCGAAGCCCGCCACGTAGAC
>NZ_JEMA01000024.1 GCF_001589285.1 Sorangium cellulosum
GCGGGGGGGCTGGAGCCGGCACCGGCACGTCGGGCGGCGGCGTGATCCCGACCCCGACGACCATCGTCATGTGTCAGGGCAAGACGTACCAGTGCGGGGATCTCATCGACAATGACGGCGACGGGCTCCTCGACTCGCAGGATCCGGACTGCCTCGGCGCGTGCGACAACACAGAGGACAGCTACTACGGCGGGATCCCCGGCCAGGCCGGGCCAGCGTGCACCGTCGACTGCTACTTCGACCAGGACTCCGGATCGGGCAACGACGACTGTCACTGGAACCACCAGTGCGATCAGAACGAGGTCGCGCCCGGTTATCACCCCGAGTCCAGCAACGGGACGATGTGCGCCTACAACCCATCGGCCTCGACGCCCGGGGCCCAGGGCAAGAGCTGCAGCGAGCTCAACATGCGGCAGTCCGACATCTGCCACGACACATGCGGTCCGCTCACGCCGAACGGCTGCGACTGCTTCGGTTGCTGCGAGCTGCCCGCCGGCAGCGGCCTCTATGTCTGGCTCGGGTCGGACGCCGACGGCACCGGCGAGGGCTCGTGCTCGCGCGACGGCATCTCCGATCCGAGCCGCTGCGAGCCCTGCACCCCCGTCGACGCCTGCCTCAACGACTGCGGCCGCTGCGAGCTGTGCCTCGGCAAGGAGACGCTCCCCGCCGACTGCTTCGAGACAGGCACCGGCAGCGGCGCCGGCGGTGACGGC
>NZ_JEMA01000025.1 GCF_001589285.1 Sorangium cellulosum
GACGCGACAGGACCCGCCCGGCGCCCCCCGCCGCGCAGCCGCGCCGCGTCCGCGCCCCACGCGCCGGCCGGTCCGCCGCCGAGCAGCGAGCGCAGGGCGGCGAAGCCGTCGCCGGTCACGAGGCCGGCGGCGACGAGCTCCCAGAGCGCGTCCTCGACGTCGGCCCTGGAGCGGCCCGCGCCCGCGACGATGTCGTCGAAGAACGACGCGCCCGCGCGCGACAGGAACGACAGCACGCCCTGCGCCGGCTCGGCGAGCGACGCCGGCGGCGGCTCCCCTTCGCGCTCGCGCGGCGCGAGGAGCCACGGGAGGTCGCGGCGCAGCGCCAGCGTGATCGGCGCCGCGCGCGTGGGCGCCGCCGCCTCGCGCGGGACCACGCGGCCCCACGCCACCTCGCCGGACAGGCAGAGCGCGTCGAGCAGCGCCTCCTCGTAGCCGGCGACGCGCGCCGGCAGCACCTCCCGCTCCCACGCCCCGGCGGCGAGCTCGAAGCCCTGGAGCTGCTCGATCACGCGCCCGAGGCCCCCGGGCCCGCGCGCCTGGGTGCCCGGCCGCACGCCCTGCCACCCGAGGAGGAACCGGATGAGCTCGGCCGCGGTCGCCGGCTCGATCGCCTTGCGCAGCCCCGTGACAGTGCGGCGGTGGATGCGGGCGAGGAGGCGGCGGTCGCACCACTCGAGCGACAGCTCGCCCGATCCCCCCGGCGCGCCGCCGACGTCCC
>NZ_JEMA01000026.1 GCF_001589285.1 Sorangium cellulosum
GCCGCCCGGCAACGACAACGACGGCGCGCCTCCCCTGGCCGGCGTCGACGACGCCGAGCTCCTCTCGCACATCCGCGCGACGCTCGAGAAGGGCGGCGCCCCGGCGGCGCTCGTCGCCGCCCTCGGCACCCCCGAGGGCGACGCGGCGCTCGAGGCGTGGCTCGACGCGCTCGGCGGAGATCCGGCCCAGCTCGAGGAGATCCAGCGCAAGACGCGCGAGCAGGCGAGAAAGGCGCTCGAGGCGCAGGGGCTCGACCCGGCGCAGCTCGACGAGCTCGACGCGCTCGACCGCGCGGACGGGGCGCGGCGCGAGGCGGCCCGGGCGGCCGCGGCGCCGTGGACGCGCGAGCGCGTCGAGCTCTGCCTGTCGATCCAGGAGAGCATGGCCGGCGCCGACCTCTCGGGGCTCGACCTGTCGAAGCTCGACTTCGGCGAGGCGCGGCTCGCGCGCGCCCTGCTCGTGGGCGCCGACCTGACCGGCGCCCGCTTCGACGCCGCCGACCTCGAGGGGGCGACGCTCGCGCGCGCCAGGATGGCGGGCGCGCGGCTCCCGTCGGCCAGGCTGAGCGACGCGGACCTCTCCGGGGCCGACCTCACCGGCGCCGATCTGACCGGCGCGACCCTCGACAAGGCGCGCCTGGACGGCGCGGCGCTGCGCGGGGCGGACCTGACAGGCGTCGGCGCGGCCGGCGCCTCGTTCCTCGAGGCCGACCTCACCGAGGCGCG
>NZ_JEMA01000027.1 GCF_001589285.1 Sorangium cellulosum
GGTCGTGCCGAGCGTCCCGGCGCCCGCGGGCGGCAAGCAGTGGCCGCTCGAGGGCGGCGCCGTTGTCGCCGCGCCGACAGGGCGCACCTTCGAGGCCGGGCTCCTCCTCGACGCCGACGGGGACGGCGCGCGCGACCTCGTCGCCTGGGCGCGGTCGCCCGACGGCCTGCGCGGCGAGCTCCTGTTCGCGCCCGCCGCGCGGCCGCAGGCGCTGCGCACGCTCACCGCGCTCCCTGGCGATCTCGCCGCGCAGGGGTGCGCCCCGCGCGTCGGCCTCAGCCAGATCGGCCCGTCCGCGCTCACCTTCGATTTCGCCCCGCAGTGCGGCGATCAGCAGCGCGCCGCCAGCGCGGGCGCCACGCGCTGGGTCGCCGTGTTCCGCCTCCCCGGCGCGGGCGCGCCGCCGGAGCTCGCCCTGGAGCTCCGCCTCCGGACCCCGCCGCCCGAGGAGGCGCTCTCCGCCTCCATCGAGGTCGCCGACCGCGACGCGGACGGCCGCGACGACCTCGTCGTCTCGGTCGGCCTCGCCGGCGCGCTCCGCCCCTTCCCTGCCCCGTCAGGCGCCGCCGCCGAGCTCCGCGCCCCGCTGGTCTTCCTCGATCGCCCCGCCGGCCTGTCGCGCGACGCCGCGCAGCCCGGCGAGGCGCTGCGCGGCCTCGCCGCCTCCCTGCTCCGCGACGCGCGCGGCAAGTCCACCGCGCCGTCCGTGGCCGCCGCCGCCCAGCGGCTGCGCC
>NZ_JEMA01000028.1 GCF_001589285.1 Sorangium cellulosum
CGCCCTCGGCCGCGGCGAGCGCCCTCGCGGCGCGCTTCCACCTCGACCGCGCGCGCTTCCCGGCCCTCACCTCGCTCGGCCACAACCTCTCGCTCGCGGCGGCGCAGGGCGAGCTCGAGCCGATCGTCGGCCGCGAGCGCGAGATCGAGCAGGCGCTCGACGTGCTGGCCAAGCGCCACGCCAACAACCCGTGCCTCCTCGGCCCGGCGGGCGTGGGGAAGACCTCGGTCGCGCGCGGCATCGCGCACCGGCTGGCCTTCGAGGAGCGGGAGCCCCGCATCGTCGTCGAGCTCGTGCCGTCCGAGCTCATCGCGGGCACCGGCGCGCGCGGCGCGCTCAGCGAGCGGCTCGCCGGGCTGCGCTCGGAGCTCCGCGAGGCGGGCGGGCGCGTGCTCCTGTTCATCGACGGGATGTCGGAGCTCTTCGGCAGCGGCGCCCTCGACGAGGCGATGGCCGAGCTCAAGCTCGCGCTCGCCCGCGGCGAGATCACGCTGATCGGCACCGCCACGCCCGAGGAGTACCGGAAGAGCATCGAGGTCGACCCGGCGCTCGCGCGGCGCTTCACCATCGTCGAGATCGACGAGCCCGAGGAGGACGAGGCGTTCCTCCTGCTCCGGAGCGTCGCGGTCGGGCTCGGCGCGCACCACGGCCTCACGTTCACAGACGAGGCGCTGGCCTCGGCCGTCGCCTGGTCGGTGCGCTACCTGCCCGGGCGCGCGCTGCCCGACAAGGCGCTCTCGATCCTCGACCTCGCGGGG
>NZ_JEMA01000029.1 GCF_001589285.1 Sorangium cellulosum
CCTTCGGGCCGCTCTGCACGATGACGAACGCCACGGCGCCCGCGAAGAAGAGCGTGTAGATGACCGCCGTCGACCGCTGCATGGGCGGCAGCGCGTTAGCACAGGTGGAGGACGCTTGGCGAGGCCGCGTTGACGGGGCGCTCCGCGTCCTCGGCCCCGCGCCCCCGACGTCCTCTGGTCGCGGCCGCCTCGCCGCCGGCGGCGTTCCGGCTCTGCTCCGGGCGTAGGGCGCGCGAGCTGCCGCGCGACGCGGGGCGAGGCGTGGGCGGGGCGTGGGCACGACGCGCGCGGGATACGCGCTGGACGCGGGTGCCGGGGCCGATTTGAGGAGAGCCCGTAGAAGAGGCGATCCAAGGACCACAAGCCCTGCTAGTAAGGAGAGCGGATGTCGGGGCATCCCGGCCTTTCGCAGGCCGAACGAGCGTGAAGGGGCCTGCGCAGGCAGTCGCAGCGCCCGCATCGGGTCGGGGAGCATGATCAAGGTCGAGTGCGACGGATGTAAATCGCCGTACCAGGTCGACGAGAAGCGCGTTCCCCCAGCGGGGCTCAAAATGCGCTGTCCGAAGTGCGGCACGAGCCTGCTGGTGACGAAGGGGGGCGCTGCGCCAGCGGCGACACCTGCGCCGACGCCTGCGCCCGCGCCGCAGGCTGACGCGGGGGGCCTTCATCTCGCGGAGCGGAGCGCAGCTGCGATGCACGACGACGCCGATCTGCCCGTGGCAGCCCCGGAGGACGTCGCGTTCCCCGCGGTCGCGCCGCCCCGGCGCGCCG
>NZ_JEMA01000030.1 GCF_001589285.1 Sorangium cellulosum
CCGGGACCGTCCGAGCCCTTCTTCGGACAGGACGGCAGCTACGAGATCGCCGTTCCCTCCTACACGGATCGCGAGGACACCGTGAGGGACTCGGTGACCGGGCTCGCCTGGGAAAAAGGGCTGGAGGACGTGACGTTCACGTTCGCCGCCGCGAAGGAGCACTGCGACGCCCTCGCCGTCGAGAACCACGGCGGCCTGACAGGGTGGCGCTTGCCGACCCTGCGCGAGCTCGTCTCGATCATCGATTTCGGCAACACGACAGCGTTCCAGGACATCTTCGTGACGACCCCGGACAGCATCTACTGGTCCGCGACCGACGTCGCCGGCACGGACGGCTCGTTCGCGTGGGGCGTGCTCGCCAGCGACGCATCCATCGGGTACCACCCGAAGGCGGGCATGACGAACGCGCGGGCGCTGTGCGTCGGGGGCGGGCAGGCGATCCCGCCGGCCGATCTGTCGTCGTTCGGCGAGGAATGGGCGCTCGATCGCTCGACGGGGCTCGTCTGGCAGCGCCAGCACGCCACCGGGACGTTCGACTGGAGCGACGCGCTCGCGCACTGCGAGGACCTCACCCTCGCCGGCAAGAGCGACTGGCGGCTGCCGAGCGCGAAGGAGCTGCTCTCGATCGTCGATGATCGGCTGCTGGGGCCGGCGATCGATCCGCAGATCTTCTCGGGGACACCGTCGAGCATCTTCTGGTCTTCGACGCCTGCCCTCGTCAGCGCCGACAGGGCCATCGTCGTCAACTTCAACAACGGCGCGTCGCAGGACAACTCGGTCCGCGATCGGCGGCTCACGCGCTGCGTTCGCTCCGACGGGTGAGCGC
>NZ_JEMA01000031.1 GCF_001589285.1 Sorangium cellulosum
TGTAGAGCGACAGTAATAATGACCCCCTGGCGACAGTAAAACTGCCCCCCCCTCCCTCGCGCCAGAGTGGAGGAAACGGTATGGAAAGCAGGGACTTGGACGTGGCACCTCTCCGTTCGGAGGTGCTGAAAATGATCGAGCCGGACATTATCCGGCAGATTCGCGAGTTAGCGGGTCGCGGGTGGGGCTCCAAACGAATCGCCGCGGAGCTCGGCGTTGCGCGCAACACAGTTCGCCGCTATTTGCGCGGTGGAGCCGCTGCCGAGGCGCAGATACGCCCTGCTCGGCGCTGCTTGGACGAGGACGGCCGCGCGGAAGCCAAGCAACTCTTCACCGGCTTGGCGGAGGGCAACGCCGTGGTCATCGCAGGCGAGCTTGCCAACCGCGGCATCTCTGTGAGCCCGAGGACCGTGCAGCGCATCGTTGCCGATCTTCGCCGCGAGGAGAGGGCTGCCGATGTGGCCAGCGTACGGTTCGAAACTGCCCCTGGCTACCAGATGCAGATCGATTTCGGTCAGAAGCAGGTCCGCATCGCCGGCACATTCGTCCGGGTGCACCTGTTGGTCGCCGTATTGAGCCACTCACGAAGGCTCTTCGTCAAGGCTTTTCTGAGCGAGCGACAGGACGACTGGCGCGAAGGAATCGCAGAAGCGTTCCGCCACTTCGGCGGCGTCACTCGCACCCTGCTCGGGGACAACGCGCGCTCGCTGGTGCTCGGCCGTGAGCGCGAGACAGGCACCGTGACATTCCACCCGGCTTACCTCGCCTTCTGCCGCGATTGGGACGTCACCCCGCGCGCCTGCGGGCCCTACCGTGCGCGCACCAAGG
>NZ_JEMA01000032.1 GCF_001589285.1 Sorangium cellulosum
CGGGATCTTGCCGTCGCCGTCGCCCGAGCCGATGCGGTCGGCGCTCACGGGGGCGATGCTCGTCGAGGTGCCGGCGCCGCGGTGGCAGATCGGGGTGTTCGGCGCGGGGCTCGCGCTCGCCGACGCGCTCTCGGCGCAGTCGCTGCTGCTCGCGGGGGCGGTGCCCACGGCGGAGCCGAGCGGCGCGGCCGACGTGCGGCGCGCCGAGGGGCTGCGCAGCTTCTTCCAGCGGGCGCACGAGGTCTGGGTCGGCGACGGCGGGAGCGCGCTGTCGGTCCAGGCGATCGAGGCGGAGCGGAGCCACGAGCGCGACGCGGTGATCTCGTTCGGCTACGAGGTCGTGCGGCCGGAGCACGTGCCCGCCCTGGCGGGGCCGCTGCTGGAGACGCTGCGCGATCTCGAGCTGCGCGTCGGGCTCTTCGACGGCACGCGGGAGCACGTGTCGTTCAGCGGCGCGACGGACATGGCCATGGCCTACGCGAAGCGGTTCGCCGAGGGGCGGTTCGCGATCGTCTACCTGGGCAGCGCGATCCGGCGCTTCTTCGAGCTGCGGCGCTTCGCGGCGCCGGGGCAGGGGGAGACGCGCCTGGAGGCGCGGCTCACGCGGCTCGGCGTGGCGCCCGAGCCGCTCGACGTGGCCGAGCGCGCGCGGACGCTCGCGTCGTGCGCGACGGCGGGCGCGGGCGCGAGCGGGGACGTCGCGTGCCCGACCCGGGGCGTGCCGGCGGAGTGCGACCTCACCGCGGCGATGGAGGTGTTCCGGCGCTACACGACGGAGCGGAACCCGTACTACCTGAAGGCGCATTTCGCCGCGCAGGCGGCGGCGGCGGCGGGCGCGCAGGCGGCAGCGGC
>NZ_JEMA01000033.1 GCF_001589285.1 Sorangium cellulosum
GGAGCGCTCGCACCAGCTCTGCCGCGCGGAGCACCCGGGTATCGAGCGGGCCGTCCGGCGCCACGCTCGCGACGAGGTCCGCCCGCCCGCCCGACGCCGACCAGATCTCGATGGCCCCGTCGTCGCCTTCGGGGACGACGATGAGCAGCCCGTCGGGGGCTACCGCCGTCGGGCTCGCCTCGACCTGCACCCGCAGGCCCGCCGCTTCGAGCTCCTGCGAGAGCCGGTGCGCCAGCGCCCCGCGCGCGCCAGCGACGAGGGTGACAGGCGACCGCTCGTCGGCGGCGCACGGCGCCACGAGCGCGCCGAACGTCAGAGACGCGACGAGCGCGCCGCCCATCGAGCTCGCGGCGGCGCGCGCTCCCCACGAGCTCCGTCGGCGCCGGCTCGACCCCCGTGACCTCCGCGCGCACAGGCTCAATCGGCCCCGCCGGCGAGCGTCGCCGCGAGCCCGGCGTGGGCGCCGTTCGGGTAGGCCGCGAGGTAGCGCGCGGCGAGCTCGCGGGCGCGCGCGTCGAGCTTCAGGTTCCTCGCGCACTCGATCGACCGGCCGAGCGCCTCGGGCGCGAGCGCGCCGCGCGGCCTCTCCGCGAGGTACACGGCGAACCAGCGCTCGGCCTCCGCCCAGGCGCCGCGCCCGTCGAACGCCATGCGGCCGAGGTGGTACGCCGCCACGGCTGCGGCGTCGCTCCCGGCAAACCGATGGCGCGCCGTCTCGTAGAACCGGGCAGCGACGCTCGGCTTGCGCGAGAGCCGAGCCGCGGATCCGAGATCGACCAGCTCCGCGCCGCCGGCGCGCTCGAGCACCGTGTCGACGCCCAGGAGCTCCACGTCCGCGAGCGCCTCGCCGAGCTTGC
>NZ_JEMA01000034.1 GCF_001589285.1 Sorangium cellulosum
CCACAGCGCGCGCAGGACGCCCTGCGACGCGGCGAGCGCGACGAACGCGAGGGGCACCGCGCGCGCGGCGAGCGGGAGGTACGGTCCCGAGAGCGCCTCGACCGGCTGGTCGGGCCAGGGGGCCGCGCCCGCGTCGCCGAGGGCCGGCGCGGCGCTCGCGTCGAAGTACCGGTCGTACCAGCCCGAGAACAGCGCCGCGTGGCCAGCGAGCGCGAGCCAGGGCGCGACGCGGAAGCCGAGCTTCGCCGCCACCGCGTGGACGACGCTCGTCATGAGCAGCAGGTAGCCGAACAGCAGGAGCGGCCGGTCCTGCCCCGTCGACAGCACGACGGGGTTGAGGAAGCCGGCGACCAGCGAGAGCACGAGGATCGCCTCGCCGCGGTGGCGGAGCGCGAGCGCGGCGCCGAGCAGGAGCAGCACCGTCTCCGCCGCGAACGCGGCGGAGAACGGGATGAGCTCGTACAGCACCGCGCTCGCCCACACCGACGTGACGAGCACAGCGAGCCCGAGGCCGAGGAGCGCGTGGACGAAGCGACGCTGCGTTCTCCCGCGGATCGCCTCGGCGATCGCGAGCAGCGCGGCGCCCGTCGCCGCGCCGATCGCGACGCGCCCGGTGGGCCCGATCCAGGCGTTGTCCGAGGCGTACTTGAAGAAGAAGAGCGCGCCGAGCAGGAAGGTGGCCGCGCCTGCGCGCGTGAGCCACGTGAGGCCGAGCGTCTCCTCGATGGAGGGTCCCTCCGGGGCGCCGCGGTGCGCGGTGCCGCCGGCGCCAAGGGCGCCGTCGTGGAGCGTCCCCGCCGGGCGAGGTCCCGTGGGGGCGGCGAACGCGGCCGGCGCTGCCGCCGGGAGCGCGCCGTCCTCGCCGGCGGCC
>NZ_JEMA01000035.1 GCF_001589285.1 Sorangium cellulosum
CCCGGCGGGACCTCGATCGGGTGGCTCAGGTGCGCCGAGCCGCTCGAGCTCGCCTCCGGCGGCGCGATCATCGTCACGCCGGCGAGCGGGCTGCCGAGCGCGAGCCCCTTGATGCTGCTCGGATCGAACGAGCGCGCCCCCGGCGCGTCCGGCATCGCCAGCGTCGCGTTGATGAAATCGGTGAAGTGGTCGGTCAGGCTCGCCAGCTTGCCCTTCTCGGCCTCGCCGGCCCGCTCGACGCGCTGCCACGTGCCGAGCGCCTCGTCGAAATAGAAGCCGGTGATGTGCTGCGCCGTCATCCCCGGCGGAATGGCGTGCTCGTCATACGGCAGCGTCAGCCGCACGGGCTTCTTGAACCTGAGGCCGTGCGGCCCGAAGCGGTAGGCTTTGCCTCCGGGCGTGACATTGACCATCGCGCGCCCCATCGGCTGCACGTCGCCTGGGTCGAGCGGCCGGATCGTGATCCGCACCGGCTCGTCCACCGCGCCCTCGGGGATCTCCAGCACGGCCCCCTCGAACGCCACCACCCCGGCCTGATGGGGGAGCACCATCTCTCCATGGGGCGCCCCCACATCCTCGACCAGCGGCGCGTCGAACCGAGGCCCCAGCAACAGGCCCCCTGCCCCGTCGCTCGGCAGCCGCAAAGGAACCGTGGAGAGCGCCACCCCGCCGCCCGGAGGCGACAGCGGCAAGAGCCGCGGCTCCGCAGGCCCGGCCAGCGCGAGGCCCTCGTGCCCCCGCCCGAGCAAGAGCACCACAGCAAAACACACCACGAGACGACAGAACCAGCCCGCGTGTCGCATTCGAGATACTCCCGACGCAATGTCTGTTGGTGGCGCCCACGTATCCACGGCAGAACGCACCGTGTCAATA
>NZ_JEMA01000036.1 GCF_001589285.1 Sorangium cellulosum
GCCGCTGCCGGCGCCGCCGCTGCCGGCGCCGGCGCCGCCGCTGCCGGCGCTGTCGCTGCCGCTGCCGTCGTCACCGCCTTGTCCCGTCGCGCCGCCGGCGTCGTCGCCGCGAATGGGATCGAGCGGAATACCGTCGCACGCCGCGACAAGCACGTTGAGCACGATGCATCCAGGTACGATGAGGTGTTTCAAGGAGCCCTCTCCGATCTCGGCCGAGGAAGCGCGCGTCGCCTGTTCCTAGGAATGGCCGCCTGCCGCGCCGGCGGCTCACCGCTGGACGACGACGCCGAGCGAGAACGACGCGAGCGGGCTGAAGGTCGATGTCACCCGTCCCACGAACCGGACATCGACAGGCGGGATCGCCGCGCCGCCGAGCGCGCCCGCCGTGAGAAAGAGGGAGTCGATGAGCCGGAGACGCACCTCGGCGCGCCCGTAGACGAGGGCGGTGAACGTGGACTCGTCGCTGTCGACGTAGGGCGGCCTCGCCTCGCCCGACGCGCTCACGTGAGCGAGGCCCAGGCCAGGGGAGAGGACGAGCCCGAGACGGCCCGTCCTCGCGACGGGCGCGAGGACGAGCTCGGCGCCGAGGAGCGTGGAGCGAAAGCCGACCTCGCCTTCCGGTGCCTGGATCGTCGGGCCGACGATCGGCAGGTCCGCAAGGAGCCCGATGCCGACCCGGGCCGAGGGCCAGATCCGGAGCGAGGCGTCGAGCGCCAGCGACACGCCAGGCGTCTGCCATCCCAGGGCCATCGCGACGCCCACATCGACGAGCGCGGCCCTGGGCGCAGCGGGCACCGGGAACGGGGGCGCGGGAGGCGCCCATGCGCCGAGCGGCAGGCTCCGCCACGCCTCACCAGGCCCCAAGGCCACGGCCGGAGGCGCGACGGGTGCGGGC
>NZ_JEMA01000037.1 GCF_001589285.1 Sorangium cellulosum
GCCCGAGCCGCGCGATCAGCCGCCCGAGATCGACGACGGCGAGCAGGACCGCGGAGATCAGGACGGCGAGCGAGATGGTGCTGCCCACGAGCCCCATCGCGCGGAGCACGCCGTCGGGCAGCGCGCCGCGCCCGAGCCGCGACAGGGTCATGGCGATGAGCCCGGCGGCGAGCAGAAAGGAGAGCGCGCGCCGGGCGCGAGGCCCCAGGTCGAGCACCCGGGAGGCGCGCCGGTGCACGTACACGCCCATGAGGCCGACGACGAGGAGGACGATCAGCGCGATGAGGAGAAAACGCATGGCGGGCTCTGCGGACGGCGGGGGGACCGAAGCGTAACCGATCCGGCACGCCCGGCCAGAAGCCGCCACGGAGTGGGGTCTGGAAAACCACCCGAAACGATTCTGGTGGTTTGCCATGACACCGAGCGTCGGGCAGCGCTGTCCAGTCCTGATGATCACGCGCTGCGTTGAGCGCTCAGGAACCAGTCCGCCCGATGCGCGTCGGCGCGTTCTCCACGAGCGGAGCACCCCTGCGGCGCCGTGGTTGAACGCGCGCGTGACGCGCGCGTGACGCGAGATGTGGACGGACGTGTTTTATTCGCCGTGAAAAAATAACCGCACGGCAGATGATGAAGCCACGGTGAGATCGCGCAGTCGTCGTTTGTTCTTGCTCCAGCGAAACCGTTGGTCTAGATTCGGCGCGCTAATCTTGACGTGCTGAGTTTGCCTGGTTCCTTTGGCGAAGTAGATGAAAGGCTTAGTATGCTGAGAAGGAATTCGCATCTGGGGTTGAGCAACTGGTTTGCGGTCCTCTTCGCCGCATCCATCGCGGCCTGCTCGGGTGCAGGCGAGAACGGCGGGGACGAGGGAGCGGGCGGCGCGAGCGGCCCGACGGGCGGCGGCACCGGCG
>NZ_JEMA01000038.1 GCF_001589285.1 Sorangium cellulosum
CGTTCGGCGCCGGAGAGCGTAGCCGACGGGTTTTGTCGCCCGACGTCCGATGCGGGGCGGGAACGCCGCGGGGCAAAGTACGTCGTGGGCGATGTCACCGCGCCGCGCCACGAGGTCGCCGGCCGGCGACGGTCGTGGTAGCGCTGCTCCTGATGGCGAAGGGCAACCGCATGGCGACGACGCGCGAGGTTCGCTCCTCGCAGCGACAGCGGCGTGTTCGCGTCTACACCGCCTGGCACCCGGTGCTCGTCGCGCTCCTGGAGCACGTGCTCCCCGAGGGCTGGTACCAGTGCATCTCGGAGTTCCAGCTCGCCCGCGAGCCGCTCCGCGTCGACATCGTCATCCTCCGTCGCAGCCGTCGCGGAGCCCCACCCAGGCCGCGCCTGCTCACGAGCGTGGTGGGCGAGCTGGCCGAGCACACGCTGGTGCACTTCAAGGGGCCGACCGACGAGCTCGAGCGCGACGACGCGCGCATGCTCCTCGCGTACGCGCTCCAGTACCTCGTGGTTGCCGAGATCGACGATCCCGGCGCGGTCGCCCTCCGCGTGCTCGCGCCCCGCCTGACCCCGCGCTTCACCGAGGCGCTGAGGTCGCTGGGCTGCACGCTCACACCGACCGGGCCGGGCACGCAGGAGGGGCGGCTCGGGGTCTTCCCGCTGCGGGTGGTGGAGACGGTGGCCGCCAACGCTCGCGAGGGCGAGCATCTGCTGTACACTGTGACCCCTGGGATGGTCGCCGACCCCGGCGGCATCCCGGCGCTCTCCCCGGCGGAGGTCGCGGTGTTCTGGGCGCTCCTGGAGCATGTCGAGCAGGTTCGACACCCCCTCCCGGGGCAGAGGAAGCGGCACATGAAGGACGAAAAGCGGGTCGTCGAGAGCTTCGAGCAGGCGCTGGCACGCCTCGTTGCGCGGCTGCCGCCCGAGCAGCGCCTCGCGGGG
>NZ_JEMA01000039.1 GCF_001589285.1 Sorangium cellulosum
GCGCTCGTTTGCGATCGGGGGTCTAGATGATGGTCCTGGGCCCTTTTTCGCTCGGCCCGCGGGCAGCACGTGCTCGAGGAGCGCGACGAGCACCGGGGGCCACGCCGTGTCGACGCGGACGCGACGGCGTCCCTGCGGGGAGCGCGTCCCGCTCTTCGTCGTCGTGCGCGCGGCCTTCGACATGAGGAGCAGCGCTGCCACGACCGCCGCCGACAGGCGAGCTCGTGGCGTGAAGCGGTGACGCTGGCGGCGCAGCGCGGTGCCCTCCATTCATGGCCGCCCACACGATTACGTGACGCCCGGAGTCGTCGTTCCGGTGAAGGCATCCCAGGCTCGGATGTAAGCGCGCGCATCGGGTCCCAGATGAGAGACGACGCGCGCGACGGCGGCAGGGGCATTCACGCTGCGGGCGGAGATTGCCTCCAAGAGCCCCGTCGCGACCGCATCTGCCTCTGGGCCACTTCCTGACAGCGAGCGCTCCACGAGCCGCGAGACCTCATCAAGCGTGGTGTCATCGAGGTCGGACTCAAGCTGGACAAGCGCACGACCGATGTGGCCGAAGACGACCTTCACAGGCGCCGAATCGGGCCCCCAGTCGGCGACGACCTCAGACGCCACTTCCCGCAACTTCGGGTGGCAGGCGGCAAAATCCTGGTACGGGTTGAGCGAGTCTGCCATCAACGTTCTCCTGCTCTGAGAGAGCTCCCCTCGACGTTCAGGCGGTACGGGGCCGGGATCGTCTGGCGTTAGCTCTCTGGACCTACAAAGCGAACACCTGCCTATTCGCGAGCGCCTCTTGGTCGCCGCGAAGGCGCTATTCCGTTGGCCAGGGGCGGTTCCTGCGACCAAACCGGGCCATCATTTCCCTGGCGCGCGGAGATGAGCTCAGCCGGTTCGCCACCGCCGGATGATCGGCCTTGTAGAGCGACAGTAATAATGAC
>NZ_JEMA01000040.1 GCF_001589285.1 Sorangium cellulosum
CTGCGCCGCAGCCTCCGGGCGCGCGCCGCGCTATAGAGGGGCCCCGACCCCTCATGCGCCGCTCGACCCCCAACTGCTCGTTCGTCGCGCAGGAGCAGCGAAGGCTGCTCGCCGCGCTCGATGTCCTCGATGTAGCCGCCGTCGCCCGCATCCTCGAGGAGTTCGTCACGAGCGAGCGCAGCGCGCGGCTGCGCGGGGTCATCGCGGCGCGGCTCGACGCGGTCACCGTGGCCATGGACGCGCCGCACGATCCGCACAACGGGGCCGCCGTGCTCCGCTCGTGCGACGCGTTCGGCCTGCAGCGGCTGCACATCATCGAGCGGGCCGAGCCGTTCCTTGTCTCGAACACCGTCGCGCGCGGCTCCGAGCGCTGGGTCGACGTGCACACGCACCCGAGCGCCGAGGCCGCGGTGGCCGACCTCCGCGCCTCCGGGCACGAGCTCGTGGCGACCCACCCGGACGGCGATCTCACCCCGCGCGATCTCTCGAGCATCCCGCGCCTCGCGCTGGTGCTCGGCAACGAGCGCGACGGCATCCGCCCCGACCTCGCCGCCGCCTGCGCCCACGCCGTGCGCGTCCCGATGCGCGGCTTCGCGGAGAGCCTCAACGTGAGCGTCACCGCGGCGATCCTGCTCGAGCACGCGACGAGCGGCCGCCCCGGCGACCTGCCCGAGCCCTACCGGATCAAGCTCTACGCCCGCGCGCTGGTGCTCACCGTGCCCCACGCCGCGGAGATCCTGGCCGCGCGGGGCATGCACCTGCCCGCGCCGCTCGGGGGGCCGCCCCCTCCGCCCCCGGAGCCGCGCGGCCCCAGGCCGCGCCGACCGCCTGCGAATCCCGCGGCCGGAGAGCGCAGCGCCGGCGCCCCGCAGGAGCCCGAAGGTGGATAGCATGCGGCTCCCCATGCGATTCTCCGGTCCTCCGCGGCGCGATCGCCGCGCC
>NZ_JEMA01000041.1 GCF_001589285.1 Sorangium cellulosum
GCGCGCCCTCGCCCTGCGGCGGCACCGAAGACGCCCGCGCGGGCGCGAGCGCCGGGGGCAGGCTCTCGGACGACGCGCGCGGCCGCGACGCCCTGGCGGCGCGGGGGGCCTCGTAGCGCAGCGTGACGACGAGCTGCGGCACGCTCGTCGCCGGGTCGACCTCGACCTTCACGTGGTCGATGTACGCCTCGCGGCGCGTGCCCTGCTCGACCTCCTCCAGCTCCAGGGAGCGGCCCACCTTGAGGAACTCCAGGTTCGAGCCGACCTCCAGGTCGTCGGGGCCGCCCGTGCGCACGCGCGCCTTCATGGGCGAGCCGAGGCCGTCGATGTGGAGCCGCACGCGCGCGCCCCGCTGCGCCGTCTCCATCGCGGCCGGCGCGGCGCCCGCGGCGCCGGTGAGCGCCGGCGCGGCGCCCGCATCCATCGACGAGCACATCGCGCGCACGGCCTCCTCCGCCTCGCCGTCGAGGCCGGTGAAGCGGAGGCCGAACTCGCCGCCGCGCGCCTCCTCGGCGCGCCAGCAGACCTCGCCCTCGACGACCAGCTCCTTGCCGAGCCCGTCGAACCGGCAGATCAGCGCGTCGCCGACCCGCGGCAGGTACGCCGTCCGCAGGCGCATCCCCTCCGGGGACATGTCGATCGACTCGGCCTCGAAGCCGCCGCCCGACGTCTCGCCGACCGCGACGAGCGCCTCGATGCGGACCCGCTGCCCGGCGCCGGCGCGACGCTCCGCGCCGGCCTCGCGATCTCTCTCCAAGGATTCCGGCGCCTTGCGAACGCCATCTCCCTCTGCGCCTCGAACGTTCATACGCCCATTCCTCCGCTTTCGCCGCGAAGCCGCGTCCGCGATCGCGGGACCTCCGCGGTGCAGAGGGCCCACTGGCCGGCAGTACGGCCTAAGGCGCGCGCTGGCCAAATTTGGAGCGCGCCGCAGGGCCGACGGC
>NZ_JEMA01000042.1 GCF_001589285.1 Sorangium cellulosum
GGCCCTTCCTGGCGCGCTCGCTTCGCGGGATCGCGCCCGCTCGCCTCGGCCTCGCGGGGCCGCCTCGCGGGCGCCGCGGTCGCCTTTTCGGAGCGCGCGGCGCTTCCCGGCGCGCGCGCGGTCGGGGTCCGGAGCGCCTTCGCCCCCTTCGCCATCCGCTCGCGCGTGCGGAACGAGGGCGCGTTCTTCGCGAGCTCGATGCAGCTGCCGCGCATGGCGCTGGGGCAGGAGATGCGCACGTGCATGTGGTCGTCGTGCGGCTCGGCGCCGGTCGGCTGCATCATGGCGAGCTGCGCGCGGACGAGCAGCGCGCGGGAGACGCCGATGCGCTTGGCGTGGGTGACCAGCGCGTGCCGCAGCGGATCGGAGATGAAGATGTGGCTCACGCGGGCGCGCGGATCGGTGAGCAGGTGCTGCACGAGCAGCCAGTTGCGCGGCACGTCGAAGCGCGCGCCGGGCATGTTGGTCGACGCGAGCCGGGCGTTGAACCGCAGGAAGAACGGCGCGTGCACCTGCTTGCCGCGCGCGTCGAGCGCGTAGAAGCCGAGGTCGACGTCGCGGCCGCTCTCGTGGGAGCCGTGCCGGTGGACCTCGCCGCCGCGCTCGCGCGACAGGTCGCCGACCTCGAGCACGGCGCCCGGGTATCTCCTGGCCACGCCGCGCGCCGCGCGCTCGATCATCCCGACGAGCGCCGGCAGCCCCCACTGCACGTCGGCGTGGGCGTACGCCGGCACGACGCGGATGTCCTTGCGCGAGGAGTCGAGCCGCACGCCCCCCTCGAGGCGCCCCTCGTTCGGATGGCCGACCGACGAGGCGGGCGTCCGGGGCGCGGCCTTGCGCTTGGCGGGCTCGGTCGACCGCGCGCCCGCGTCGCTGGCGCGCGGCCGGTGCCCCTTGGCCGGGTCGTTCGCGAGGCGCGCGCGCGGCGTGCGCGCGGTGACGCCCTTC
>NZ_JEMA01000043.1 GCF_001589285.1 Sorangium cellulosum
GGCCGCCGCCCCTGCCGGCACGCCCGACGCGGCGCCCGCCGCGCCCGCCCCGAGCGACGCGGCCGCCCCGGCGCCGTCCCAGGTCACCTCGGTCGAGGTGCCCGCGTCCGTGCGCGCCGTCGTGGAGGCCGCCGACCGGGCCGACGCCGACAAGGCGCTCGACGCCGGCCGGAAGCCTGCGGAAACGCTCGCATTTTTCGGCATTCAGCCGGGCATGAAGGTCGCGGAGCTCATGGCCGGGGGCGGCTACACGGCCGAGCTCCTGGCGCGGGCGGTGGGCCCGGGAGGGGTCGTTTACGGGCAGAACAACCGGTTCGTCCTCGAGCGCTTCGCGGAGAAGCCGTGGAGCGAGCGGCTCAAGAAGCCCTTGATGAAGACGGTTGTCCGGGTCGACCGCGAGCTCGACGACCCGTTGCCGCCCGAGGCGCGGGATCTCGACGCCGTGTTCCTCATCCTCTTCTATCACGACGCCGTGTGGCTCGAGGTGGACCGGCCCGCGATGAACCGCGCCATCTTCCGCGCGCTCAAGCCGGGCGGCGTGTTCGCGATCATCGATCACAGCGGCCGCGACGGGACGGGCGTCGCCGAGGTGAAGACGCTCCACCGCATCGAGCAGAAGGTCGTGCGCGAGGAGATCGAGCGGGCCGGCTTCCGGCTCGAGGCCGAGGCGGCCTTCCTCCGGAGCCCCACGGACACGCGCGACTGGAACGCCTCGCCCATGGTGGCCGGCGACAAGCGGGGCACGAGCGACCGCTTCGTCCTGAAGTTCGTCAAGCCCGCGGGCTGAGCCGCTCCGGCGAGCTCCGGCCTGCGCCGCCGCGGCGAACGCCGGCTGCGCCGCCGCGGCGAGCTCCGGCTGGGCTCGACGCGCTCGGCAGCGGTCCTCGATCGGGCGGGCGCCGCGCTGGCGCGGGCGGCGCGGGGCGCGCTCACCCGTCGGAGCGAACG
>NZ_JEMA01000044.1 GCF_001589285.1 Sorangium cellulosum
GGGGGCCCGGGCGGCGGCGCGCTCGCCGGCGGCGGGAGGATCCCGGGCGCCGCGCGGGGCGCGATCGGCGTGGGGCCGCAGTCGACCTTCAGGTCGTCGGCGAGCGGATCGGGGAAGAGGAGCCGCGCGGGGTTCGACTCGACAAGGTTCTCGAGCGGCGGGATCGTGACCCTGTAGGTCGCGTTGACCACGTTGCCCGCCGCGGGCGCGTGGAGGTTGAAGGCGGTGAGGCGCAGCCAGCCGCCGCCAGGGAAGACGCGCAGCACCTTGCCATCGGGGCGCCCGCAGCCGCCCGAGGCGACCTCGAGGACCGGCACGGTGAACGTGCGCTGGAACGGCTGCACCCGGGCGTTGCCGCAGCTATCGACGATGGCGAGGTAGTGGAAGTCGGCCATCTCGGACTGCTTCGGCCACTGCATGCCCAGCGTGAGCTCGCCCGCGTCGGGCGGCGGCGGCTCCGGCCGGCCGTCGCGGCAGACGTCCACGCGCTCGGGCGACGGCGCGGCCGGCGCGCCCGGGGGAGGCGGCGCGCCCGGCGTACCCGCGGGCGACCGCGCGACGTCCGCCACGGGGCGGTACGCGCAGACGTGCCGGTACGACCGGCGGCCGAGGAGCACCGGATCGAAGTCGAGCAGGCGCTGGCCGTCCTCGGTGATGCGCCCCCAGACCGTGAGCGGGAGGGGCAGCGTCGGGGTCTGGAGCTTGATCGAGCGGAGGATCTGGTCCCCGATCGCGCTCTGCCCGGGATCGCCTGTCTGCGCCGCGCAGCCGCCGCCGCTGCACAGCCAGCGGCCGCCCCGGCGCGCTGCCTCGATCGGGACAGGATCGGTGTCGCGCACGCTCATCCAGACGCGGCGCGCGTCCGGGAAGATCTCCGGCCCGCCGCCCGCCGCCGCCGCCGCGGCCGTGCCCGCCGGGGCGCGCACGACCTGCAGGCTGCCGCCGAAGTCGGCGGGGACGGCCAT
>NZ_JEMA01000045.1 GCF_001589285.1 Sorangium cellulosum
CTCAGGCGGCGGTACGAGCGCGCCCTCGGGGCTCCCGGTCCCGCCTGGCGGCGGCGTGCCCAGGCCGTCGGGCGCGCCAGGGAACCTTGTCGTGCTGAACTGGGCCGGGTTCCAGGGCGCCGTCTCGTACACCTTCGACGACTCGAACTCGAGCCAGATCAACAACTACGACGCGCTGAACGCGCTCGACGTGCCGTTCACCTTCTACCTCCAGACCGGCAAGAGCGAGTCGAACAATGCGGTGTGGCAGAGGGCGGTGGCGGACGGGCACGAGCTCGGCAACCACACGAAGAGCCACTCGAGCAACGACAGCGGCGCCGATACGGACGCCGCGACGCAGTTCATCGAGAGCAGGTTCGGCGTCGACGTGTGGACGATGGCGGCCCCGAACGGCTCGTCGGTGTACTCGAACATCGCCCGGACGCGCTTCCTCATCAATCGCGGCGTGGCCAACAACCTGATCGGCCCCAACGACTCGACCGATCCGTTCAACCTGCCCTGCTACATCCCCCCGACCGGCGCCTCCACGTCGGCGCTGGACCAGCAGGTCACGAGCGCCCGGTCCGCAGGGAAGTGGCGCACCGTCCTTGTGCACGGCTTCACCGGCGGCAGCGACGGCGCCTACCAGCCCATACAGCTCCGCGCCTTCCTCGACCACGTCCAGCACACCAAGGATCTCCGCGACGTGTGGATCGACAGCGTGGTCAACGTCGGCGCCTACTGGCGCGCCCAGAAGGTGCTCTCGTCGGTCTCGCCGACGACGTCCGGCAGCGACAGGACGTGGCGGTGGACGCTGCCGGCCAACTTCCCGCCGGGCAAGTACCTGCGGGTCAAGGTGGGCGGCGGGACGCTCACGCAGGGCGGCCGCACGCTGCAGTGGGACGACCACGGCTACTACGAGGTCGCGCTCGACGCGGGCTCGGTCACCCTGTCGCCGTAGCCGATCGCGCCCCCTCGGCGGCTCTGG
>NZ_JEMA01000046.1 GCF_001589285.1 Sorangium cellulosum
GTCGCCGCCGTCGCGGCGGCCGGCGCTACGGAGCCGCCGGCGCAGCGAACTTCGCCGTGAGCTCCACCTGGGCCACGCTGCGCTGGGCGCCCGGCTGGCCGCCGGCGCCGGGCGGCACGAGCAGCGCCTGGAGCCGCTGCGAGGCGTCGGCGGTGCCCGGCGCGAAGCTCGACGGCGACCAGGCGAGCGTGCCCTTGCCCGACGACTCGAGCCTGTCGATGGTCAGCGTGACCTCGCCGTTCGGGCCCGGCAGCTTGAGATCTGCGCCTTCCGCGTACTGACGCGTGTCGACGCTGAGCGAGATGACGTCGCCCTCCACCTTCTCGACCTTGAAGACCCGGTACCGCAGCACCGGGAGCTGCGCGCCCGACGCAACGGCGCGGTCGGTGACCATCCAGTAGGCCCCCGCGCCGACCGGCTTGTCCGGGAGCGGCGGCGTGACGAGCGTGATCGCCTCCCCGAGCGCGGCGAGGAGCGGCTGGAGCCCCGGATCGGCGCCCTTGGCCAGCTCGATCTTGTGGTTGCTGACCACGTTCGCCGGCGAGAGGTCGTAGTGCAGCGCGCTCCCCTTCAGCTTCGCGAGCGCGTCCCCGAGCTCCTTCGGCGGGCCGCCGATCGACATCGACGCGAGCGTCGCCGACGTGACCTTCGCGATCACCTTCGTCGGCGCCGCGCTCGCCGCGGGAGCGGCCGCGCCCGCGCCCTCCTTGGGTTTGTCCGCCGGCTTCTCCGCCTTGAGGCTCACGCCGAGGTCGAGGTTCGGCATCCCCTGCGGCCCGCCCATGCGCAGCCCCAGCGTGATGTTCAGCTTTTGCTCGGATTTCGGGTCGATCTTCGGGGCGAGCCGGGCCCTTGGCTCGCTGCCCTCATCGACGACCTCGATCTTGTAGGGCATGTCCTTCGGGAGCGCGGCGGCCGCGGCCTGCGGCGAGAACACGCCGTTCTCCGGCGGGCCGTCCGTCGGGCCGCCGCC
>NZ_JEMA01000047.1 GCF_001589285.1 Sorangium cellulosum
GCCCCCGCCTCCGCCGCCCGCGCCGGCGCCGGCCGCGACGGAGCGGGGCGGGGGCAGCGTGTGGGCCTCGTGCGCGGAGCACGTGCCGGCCGGCGCGACGCGGCCGCAGATCCAGGAGACGTTCCCGAGGAACGGGTTCAGCGGGTACGCGGCCCACCTCGAGGTCACTGTCGCGCACGGCAAGGGCGAGACGGTGCTGCCGGAGGGCTTCAAGGTCCAGGGCGACAGCGACGCCGCGCGCGCGCTGGAGAAGGCGGGGTTCATCCTGCCCGAGGCCGACGCAGGCGCCGGGCCGACCAGCACGACGACCGCGACCGACACAGGCGCGACGACCAGGCTTGTCATCCCGTTCGTCCCGCTGCCGAAGGAGCCTGGGAGGAGCGTGCTGCAGCTCCCGCCGGTGCCGATCGCCGTGTCCCGCGCGAGCGGCGAGCTCGTCACCGTCTGCACCCGGCCGCACGAGATCGTCGTCGAGGACCCGATCGCCAACGAGCGCGATCCCAAGGTGCGGCCGAACCCGCCGCCGCGGCCGCAGCGGGAAGAGTGGGTGCTCGCGAAGCAGCTCACGTTCGGCATCCTCATCGGCGCGGCGCTCGGCGTGCTCGTGGCCTGGCTGGTCCGCCGCTGGCTGCGCCGGCCCCGCGTCGTCGCCGCCCCGCCGCCGAAGCTGCCGTGGCTCGCCGCGCTCGAGGAGCTCGAGGCGCTCCGACGCTCCGACCTGCTCAGCCGGGGGCGGACCGACGAGTATTTCGACCGCGTGAGCGACAGCGTGCGCAAGTACCTCGGCGCGCGGTACGGCTTCGACGGCCTCGAGACGACCAGCGACGAGATGCGCGCGCTGCTCGCGCGGGTGCGCCCGCCCGTGCCGGTGCTGCCGCAGATCGCGCGGTTCCTCGCCGACTGCGACCTCGTGAAGTTCGCGCGCCTCCAGCCGACCGAGACCGACTGCCTCGAGGCGATCGAGCGCGGCGAGGTC
>NZ_JEMA01000048.1 GCF_001589285.1 Sorangium cellulosum
GGCCGCCCGGGGGTGCCTACGCCGGCGCCGCCCCCGGGCTCAGCCCGGCGGCCCGGCGCGTCGGGCTGTGTGAGCGCGCCGCGCTCGCCGCTGTGCACCCGGCGCGGGCGCTCGCTCCTCGATTTGAATCCCCTGCGCCTGCACCACTGCCCGCGACGAGGGCGTGCGTCCTGGTCGCTGGTCGCCACGCTGGAAGATCCGGACAACCGCGGCGCGCCCCGGAGCGGCGCGGCCTCGCAGCGCGCGTTGGCTAATCCCGTGCATGAGCCCCCGTGCGGGGAGGCGTGACGGCCGTCCGACCCGGCTGACAGATCGGGCAAGCAGGCGGAGCCACGGTGCAGACGGAATGACCTACGGGTGCGCGCGAAACACGCACGGGTGCAGCCTCGAGGCCTACCTCGAGGAGCCAGGCCTCACCGAGGGGCAGCGGCGGCGGCTCCGGCTGTTCCAGACGGTGGAGACGGACGTGAGCGATCGCGTGGAGGAGCTGTGCACATGCAGCGCGCTCGACGTGACCGACGCGGCGATCCTCGTCGTGTCCCCGGCGGCGCGCCGGCTGTTCTTCCGCGGTGTCGCGTCGACCCGCGCGGATCCGCCGGGCGCGAGCATCGTCCTCGGCCATCGGGCGCGGCTGTACGCGTTCCTCCATGCCGTGCTGCCGCCGGCGGAGGAGGCGCCGTGCGATCCCTACGCCGACCTGCTCGATCCGTCTCCGCCCCAGTGCGTCCGCGTGCTGATCCTCGACGAGGACTCGCTCACGGTCCTCAACTACGGCGCGTTCGTCGTGGTGAGCCTCGACCGCAGCGAGATGCCGAACGCGTAGCGACTTCCCCGCGCGCTGCTGCTCGGAAGCTCAGAAGCGCACGGTGAGGCCGCGCGGGCCGAGCGCGGCGCGCGGCGGGGCCTTCCTGGCCGGCGCGCCGGCGGGGGCGCGATCGAGGAGCAGCACGAGCACGCCGGCGCCGGCCGCGAGGATGCCCGCG
>NZ_JEMA01000049.1 GCF_001589285.1 Sorangium cellulosum
CGGGGCGGCCGCCGCGGGGCTGCGGACCGGCGGCATGGGGAGGCTCGCGCGGCCGCCCTGCGCCACCTTCTTCGCGAAGCGCCGCCGGCGCGATGAGCGGCCGAACAGCCCGAGCAGCGCGTGCCGCAGCGACTGGCCGTCGAGGTTCGAGACAATGTTGCCGCTGAAGCAGAAGCTGATCGTGCCGCGCTCCTCGCTGACCACCACCACGACAGCGTCGGTCTCCTCGGTGATGCCGAGCGCGGCGCGGTGCCGGGAGCCGAGGCTCGCGTCGAGGATCTTCGTCTCGGGCATCGGGAAGAAGACGCCTGCGCGCGCGATCTTGAGATCGCGGATCAGCACCGCGCCGTCGTGCAGCTTGTTCACCGACTCGGGGACGAAGAGCGACACGAGCAGCTCCCGGGTCACGACCGAGTCGATGTGGATGCCGTCGCTCTTGACGAACTCCAGCACGTTCGCGTCCTGCTCGAAGGCGATGATCGCGCCCATGCGGTGGCGGGCGAGCTCCGTCGCGGCCGCCACCACCTCGTCGATGACGCGCGACTGCTGCTCGCGGCCGCTCGTGAACCAGTTGCTTCCGCCGACGCGGATGAGCGCGCGGCGGATGTCGTTCTGGAAGACGACGACCACGATCAGGATGATGGACGAGAGCAGCCACGAGAGGAGGTTGAGGAGCGTGGTCAGGCCGAAGACCTTCGCCCCGAGGTAGATGAGAAAGACGATGCCGAGCCCCAGGCCCATCTGCATCGCGCGCGTCCCCCGCAGCACGAGCAGCGCGCGGTAGACGACGTAGGCGACGATGAAGATGTCGATGAGGTCCCGGGCGATCTGCGTCACCGGCCTCGCCGCGAAGAGGCGGAGGAGCCCGTCAGTCATCGCCGCGCGCCCCCTCGGCCAGGGGATCGCCGGGGGGCCGGCGGCCGCCCGGGCCGGCGCGCTCGATCGCGCGCATCACGTCGAGCGCCTGGCGCACCGGGCCGACGTCGTGGACGCGCACGG
>NZ_JEMA01000050.1 GCF_001589285.1 Sorangium cellulosum
CTGCGGACGCGCCGCCCGAGTCGAGCCGCGCGCGGGCCTGGGTGGGCGCGCTGTGGCGCAGCGTCCGCGGCCTGATCGGCGCCGCCGCGCCCGAGCGGCAGGACGTTTCGGCCGCCAGCCCGCTCGCGGCGGCGCTCCGCGAGGCCCTCGTCGGGATGGGCCTGGAGGGCTCCCCTGTCCATGCCGTCGTCGAGAGCCGCACCGGCAGGCCGGTCCGCTACGACGCGAGCCGCGGCCACATCGTCATCAACACCGAGCACGAGGCGCTCGCGTGGCTGCGCGCCCGCCGCGCGCCCGATCCCGCCGCTGTCGCGCTGCTCGCGGCCGCCGCCGTCGGCGAGGTGAACCGAGCGCTCCAGTCGGTCACCGACGCCGAGGAACGCCGCGCGCTCGATCACCTGCTGCGCTCGATGGGTTAGCCGCCGCGTCCCCCGAGCGCCCTCCACGGGGGCCGTTGCCCCCCGCCCGCCCGAGCGCAAAGCTCTCTCCCGTGGACACCGTCTTCACCATCGGCCACGGCACCCGCGGCCTGGAAGAGCTCGTCGAGCTGCTCGGCGAGGGCCCGGCCGACACGCTGGTCGACGTCCGGCGGTTCCCCGGCTCGGCCCGGTCGCCGCACCTCGCGCGCGCCGCGCTCGCCGAGGCGCTGCCGCCGCTCGGGGTGACCTACGTCTTCCGCGGCGACACCCTGGGCGGCCGGCGGACCGGCCGCGACGACTCACCGCACGTCGTCTGGGAGAACCCGAGCTTCAGGGCCTACGCCGATCACATGGAGACCGACGCCTTCCAGCGCGCGCTCTCCGAGCTCGTGGCGGAGGCCCGGGCCGGCCGCCGCATGGCCGTCATGTGCGCCGAGACGCTCTGGTGGCGCTGCCACCGCCGCCTCATCGCCGACGCCCTCGTCGCGCGCGGGCTCGCGGTCGTCCACCTGCTCGGCCCCGGCGCGCGGGCCCCACACGCGTTGAACCCCGCCGCCCGGCCCGACGGCGCGGGCCACCTGATCTACGACGTCGG
>NZ_JEMA01000051.1 GCF_001589285.1 Sorangium cellulosum
CGAGCGCGCGTCCGACGCGCGTGCGCCGCGCCCGCGACGCTCCGGTGACGGCCCCGCGCCGTCGACGCATGCAGCGCTGACCTCGACGGGATCTCGGCCATTTGCCGGCATCCAGCGGGTCGCTGGAGGCCGGCCTACCTCTGGCCGACAATGGATAAATGAGGTAGCAGGGGGGCACGATGACCGTGACCACCACCGAGCGCACCGCGCGTCCAGCGACATGCCAGATGTTCGAGACGCCGCTCATCGAGCGGTTTTCGCGGATTCATCCGATCACGCCGTTCGCCTTCTGGCTCCCGGTCTACGGGTATCTGTGCGTCCGCGGCGCGCGCAACGGCGTCGGCCTGCTGGAGGGGATCGGGCTGGTGCTGCTCGGCCTGTTCCTGTGGACATTCGCCGAGTACGTCCTGCATCGATACGTGTTTCACTACGTCGGGCCGCGCCTGTGGCAGCGCCGGATGCACTTCGTCCTCCACGGGGTGCACCATGATTTCCCGCAGGACGCCGACAGGCTCGTCATGCCGCTCGGCGCCAGCATCCCGCTCGGCGTCGTGTTCTACACGCTGTTCCGCGTCGTTTTTGGCCCTGTTCCAGCGGATCTGCTGTTCGCCGGGTTCGGCCTCGGCTACCTCGCGTACGACGGCACGCACTATGCCATTCACCACTTCCGCATGAGCTCTCGCTGGGGGAAGTGGATCAAGCGCCATCACATGGTGCATCACCACACGGGGGAGCACGCGCGGTGGGGCGTGTCGTCGCCGCTCTGGGACTGGGTCTTCGGGACGATGGGCACCTCGCAGCCGGGAAAAGGGAGCTGACCGGGAGAGCGCGGCGCGGGCTCCAGAGCGCCGGTGTGGTGATCGTCGGGAACGTGGGAATCGGCCGGAGGCGCCGTGGGTTGAGAGGCCGTGAGTCGGTCGCGCCTGGACGCCTGTGCGTACGTGGACGATGCGGCGCGACGGCGTCGCGCTGAGCCGATCGCGCGTCGACGAGAGGAGGGGGCGGCGGGGCGGATCGCCGCG
>NZ_JEMA01000052.1 GCF_001589285.1 Sorangium cellulosum
AACCCAGTTTTCAAGGACCGAGCCGGGGTCGGCGTCCGGTATTTGCTACCGGCTTCCGTCCGGAGGACGGGGCGGTATATGCTACCGATTCCGTCCTTAGTCAACCCGTCATCGAAGTTTCTTCGAAGCTTCGCTTCGTTGAAACCGTCCGCCTGGCAAGCAGAGACCTCGCCTGAGGCAGACAGCTCTGGTCGCCCGGCTCGCAAGGCGAACCGCTCTCCCAGAGCCTCCCCGCCGGGCCACCGCCGAAGCAGCGCGTCCCGAACAGGGCGCGCTTTCTACGTCCCAGCGGCGCGACGTGCAAGCACTTTTTTGGCAGGTGGATCGACTTCGCTCGAAACGCCGCATTTGCCGGGGTTTCAGCGCGTGCCTGCCGTCGGGCTCGCCTGCTGTGCGGCGGAGACCGGCCCGCGCGTCAGTCGAGGAACTGCACGCCGGTCGCCTCGAGCTCGATCTTCGCGACCTGACCGGTCTGCTTCTCCGCCTCCCCCCTGCAGTTGTCCTTCGCGCCGCACGCGGCGCCCGGATCGGCGTCCGCCGCGACCATCGTTCCCTGGACGACCGCGCGGTGACCGGACGCGTCCTTGGGGACGAAGAAGCTGTGGCCCGCCATCTTGATGTGAGCGCTGCCGGACTCGTCGGCGATCTCCATCCAGCAGCCCATCGACCTGCACACGGCCGAGACGACCCCCTCTGTACGCACCGTCTTCCCGCTGAACTTGCTCGGGTCCTGCAGGAGCTGGGGCAACGGCGTGGTCGACGTCTCCGTGATCGGCGCGCCGAACTGCTTCTTCTCGAGCCGCGCAATGCTGGCGGCGGACGCCTGCATCGGCGAGGCGCCCTCGGCGGGAGCGGTTGGGGCGGCGGGCGCGCCCGGCGGGGCGGCGGCGTCGGGCTTGCGCTCGGGGGAGCAGCCGATCTGCGCGAGGACCAGGAAGGACAGGGAGGCGATGAGCTTTGCTCGCATGAAGGCGAGTTTGCCCGACGGGACGGACCCCTGCCAGCGACGCGAGGGGCCGCACCGGACGGCGGAGCGCGCCCC
>NZ_JEMA01000053.1 GCF_001589285.1 Sorangium cellulosum
GGCGCGGCCCGACGTGCCCGAGGCGGCGCCGATCGCGTGAGCGCCCGGCGCGCCGGCCGTCAGCGCCGCGCGGCCAGCAGGAGGTGCGCGAGCAGGCCCGCGATGTTGTAGGCGTCGTCGCCGCCCCGGTGGTGCGTCCCGGCGAGCGGCAGGCCCACGCGCTCCAGGGCCTCGGCCATCCCCACCTCGCGCGGCAGCGCGCGCGCCACAGCGAACAGGGTCTTCACGTTGAGGTGGCTCGGCCCGAACGGGAACGGCACGCCGCGCGCCTGGCACTGCCGCTCGAACATGCGCCTGTCGTAGTCGCCGTAGCTCGCCCAGAGGCGGTCCTGCGCCTTGAGCTCGCTCCGCAGGAGCGCGCACGCCTCCTTGAACGAGACGCCCGCGTCGACGTCCGCCTGCGTCAGCGTCGTGAGCGACGTACAGAACGGGCTCACGCGCGAGCGCTCCGGGCACACGAGGATCGACCGCCTGTCGCGCCGCCGGCCCGAGCCGACCTCCAGCGTGCACACGCCGATCTCGATGATCTCGTTCTCCTCGCCCCGCGGCGGGTCGCCGTCCCAGCAGGTCGATTCGATGTCGATCACGAGGATGAGATCAAGACGCTTTGCCATCCAGCGCTGCCCCTACATGTCGCGGTGGGTACGCTCTCATCGTAACGAGAATCGGGACGCAAATTCTTTCAGGATTCTCCCGATAGCCCGGAAACGCCTCGGGCGGTTCGCTTTGTCCGAGCAAAAACTGAGTAGATACGGGACATAAGCGCGATGAGCACCGGGCGCGGATCGGTCGCTTCGGTCGCCAATCCGCTTGCCTGGAGGGCGTGGACCATGGACACTCGTCAGGTAATTTCTGACGAGGTTCTTCGAGTGAATCCTGGCTGCCAGCTCCAGCGCTCACCCGGCTCAGGCTGGGACCGGACCGCGCTCGCTGAGGTGCTCCCCGAACCGGCCGCCGACGACCGCGAGGTCTCGACGGGCCGACGGCTGCCTCCTCGTTCGGGCATTGTCCGCCACGAGGGCCGGGGCCGCGAGGCGGCGGACGAGGCGCG
>NZ_JEMA01000054.1 GCF_001589285.1 Sorangium cellulosum
CGAGGGCGGGGAGCGAGGGAGAGGCCGGGGGACGCACGCCGCCATGGTAGCGCAGTCGCGGCGGCGTCGCCCCTTCTGCGACACCGGCGCTCGTCGCGCGACGAGGCGCCATCGTCGACTCCGCAGCTCGAGCGACAGCCGCGAGCGGGAGGCGAGCGGGCGGCGAGCGGGAGGCGAGCGAGAGACAGATGTCATGTTGACGTGCCGCCGGCGCTCCGCGAAGATGGTCACTCTGGCCAGGCGCCGTCCTCGCCCGCGGCGGCGCGGGACACCGTGTACGCCAGGACAACACATCAGGGTCGAACTCCGCATGATCGAGCACGCGCAAAGGATAGGAAGGCACACGGCCCGCGTCGGCGAACATGACGACACCCTGGAGCTGACGCTGCGGGGCGACGTCGCGCCGGACGAGGCGAAGCAGGTCTTCGACTTCATGGCCTCGCGGTTCGCGGGGCGGAGCTACGTGCTGGTCACCGGCGACATGTCCGAGCTCGGCCACATCCTCGCGGAGTCCCGGCGCGTTGTCATGAGGGAAGCGCGCAGGGTGCCGCAGATCCGCGGGCTCGTGTATTACCGCGCGTCCTTCGGGGCGAGGGTCATCAGCGATCTCGTGGTCCGTGCCTATGCGTTCGCCACCGGGGCCGACCTCGCCATCCATTTCGCCGAGGATGAGGCCGAGGCGCGCGCGTGGCTGGCCATGCGGCGGGAGCAGCTCGCGGCAGGGGAGCATGCCGCGGTGAGCCCTTGAGCTGCCGCGCGCCCCCTGGAGGCCCCCGCCCGACGCCGCTCGGCGGGCACCGGCGCGACCGGGATCGTCCAGGATGAGGCCGCCTCTCAGGCTCCGCCCCACGGTGGGGCTCGACCGCGCGTGGAACGCGCCCCCCGCCGCCCGCAAAGCTGGTAGAGTGGCGCCCCGGTGAACGACTACGCGGGTCGGTGCGGAAGCTGCGCAGCATACACCCGGGTGCACGAGGATCCTGCGCGCGGCCGCGTCGGTGAGTGCGCCCTCGAGGTGTACCCGCCGCCGGTCAAGGCGACCGCGACGTGCGCCCG
>NZ_JEMA01000055.1 GCF_001589285.1 Sorangium cellulosum
CTTCACCCCCTCGGGGAGGTTCACCGTGCCGGTCACGTCCGTCGTCCGGATGTAGAACTGCGGCCGGTAGTTGGTGAAGAACGGCGTGTGGCGCCCGCCCTCCTCCTTCTTGAGGACGTACACCTCACCGGTGAACTTCGTGTGCGGCGTGATCGACCCGGGCTTCGCGAGCACCTGGCCGCGCTCGATCTCTTCCTTCTCCACGCCGCGGAGGAGGCAGCCGACGTTGTCGCCCGCCTGCCCCTGATCGAGCAGCTTCCGGAACATCTCGACGCCGGTCACGACCGACTTCTTCGTGTCCTTGAAGCCGATGATCTGGACCTCGTCGCCGACCTTGATCACGCCGCGCTCGATGCGGCCCGTGGCCACCGTGCCGCGGCCCTTGATCGAGAACACGTCCTCGATCGCCATCAGGAACGGCTTGTCGATGTCGCGCACCGGCTCGGGGATGTAGCTGTCGAGCGCGTTGAGGAGCTGCTGGATCGTCTCCTCCCACTTCGGGTCGCCCTGCAGCGCAGGCAGCGATGCGCCCCGGATGACCGGCGCGTTGTCGCCGTCGAACTTGTACTTCGACAGCAGCTCGCGGACCTCCATCTCGACAAGGTCGAGCATCTCCGGGTCGTCCACGGCGTCGCACTTGTTGAGGAACACGACGATGTGGTTCAGGCCGACCTGGCGGGCGAGCAGCACGTGCTCGCGCGTCTGCGGCATCACGCTGTCGAGCGACGACACGACGAGGATCGCCCCGTCCATCTGCGCCGCGCCGGTGATCATGTTCTTGATGTAGTCGGCGTGCCCGGGACAGTCGACGTGCGCGTAGTGGCGGTTGACCGACTCGTACTCCACGTGCGCCGCCGCGATGGTCACCGTCTTGGTCTCGTCACGGACCGTCCCGCCCTTCGCGATGTCGGCGTACGAGATCGCCTTCGCCAGCTGGCGCTTCGACTGCACCTTGACGAGCGCGGCCGTGAGCGTGGTCTTGCCGTGGTCGATGTGGCCGATGGTGCCCACGTTCACGTGCGGCTTCGTACGAGTGAATTTCTCCTTGGCCAT
>NZ_JEMA01000056.1 GCF_001589285.1 Sorangium cellulosum
CGGCTGCCGCTCAGCGCTCGAGGTAGATCTCGAAATCCTCGATGAGCACGGCGAGCTCGTAGCGCTCCTCGATGAGCCCCGCGAGCGCGGGGAACCCGGCCAGCGTGTCGCGCGAGTCGAGCACGTCGCCGGTCACCGAGGGGAAGACGTCGCGGCGCTCGACGACGATCGCGGCCGGAGGGCTCGCGGCGAGATCGCGCATCAGCGCGTCGCGCGCCTCCTGCCGGGCCCACGCCGCGCGCTGCGGGACGTTGTAGAGGTAGCGCGTCGCCGGCGGGCGATCGGCGAGGTCGTAGATCACCGGCTCGAAGCCCCACACGAACACAGGCCGCCCCGGCGCGACGCGCTCGCGCAGCCACGCGGCGACAGCGCGGTTCGCCGCGGCGTTGACGTCCGCGACCGACGCGAGGCGATCGAGGCGGTCGAGGTCCCTCGCGCCCGCGGCGAGCAGCGCGAGGCGCTCGGCGCAGCGCTCGACGTAGTCGTCGGCCACGTCCTTCGTCGCCGAGCGGGCGAAGCCCGCCGCGACGATCACCGCGACGAGCGCCGCGAGCGCCCTGGCGCCGCGCCGGGCGCAGCGCTCCCACGCCTTCCAGAGGCCGAGCGCGGCGAGCATCGCCGTGAGCGGCCACGTCGCGCCGTAGTGGTAAGGGAAGAACTTCGCCTGCATCACCACGCCGACGAGGTGCATCGCGATAACGCCCGCGAGCAGCGCCACGCCCGCCCGCTCGCGGCGCTCCGGGTGCAGCGCGAGCAGGCAGCAGAGGCCGAGCGCGAGCGGGCCGGAGTACCGGACGAGCCACTCGCTGACGCCGTGCCACGCCATCTCGAGCACGCCCTCGTCGCGCCACCCGAGCGCTGTGTAGTGCGGCGTGAAGACGAAGAGGACCTCCCAGAGATCGCCGAGCGCCCCCTCCGCGGCGAACCATGCGACGCAGGCGAGCACAGGCAGCACGCCCCCCAGCGCGACGAGCAGCGCGGGCCGGAGCGCCGCCCACAGGAGCGCGGGCGCCGTGGCTGCGGCGCGCGCCGGCTCGCCCTCGAGCGCGCGCGCGGCCTC
>NZ_JEMA01000057.1 GCF_001589285.1 Sorangium cellulosum
GCGTGAGCGACTCGGAGAGGACGGTGAGGGTCATGGTCTGGTTGTGCAGGTCGCAGTGGCCCGTCGCGTAGGGCGAGATCTCGCCGTACGAGTAGAACCCGGTCATCCGCGTGCCCTTCGGCAGCACGTCCAGCACCGCCTCCACCTCCTCCTCGGCCCGGTCCCCCAGCACGATCCGCCGACCCACGCAGCTGATCGCGATCGCCAGCGCGCTGTCGCCCGACGCACGCCCCGCCTCGCTCGCCGAACGCGCCGCCTGCTCCGCCCCCCCGATCAGCCGCTCGAAGTCCGCCTTCATCAGCTGCACGAGGTGACCCTCCGGCACGTCCCCCGCGAACGTCATCGACTGCGCCTCGTGGTCCACCGCCAGCACCGTCCGCACCAGCGCCTTCTCGTCCTGCGCCGTCGCCCGCAGCGCCAGCGGGAACAACAGCGCCGACGCAGGCAGCTCCGCCGCCTTGTCCCCGAGGTACTCCTTGTACAGCGACAGCGCCGGCCGACCGTCGAGCTCGTACAGCACGTTCCCCGTCGAGCGCGTGATCACCCGCTCCGGGCCGAACTTGTCCCAGCCCCCCTTCGACCCGTGCTGGATCACCACGTGCTCGCCGTACAGCCCCACGGCCGCCACCACCCCGCTGCGCACCGCGTCCCCGAGGCACACCCACGTCCGCTGGAACCGCGTCCCGTCCCCGGACAGCCCGCCCGCCACAACCACCGACTCGGGCAGCACCGAGTTCAGCCCGCGCACGAGCTGGCTGCCGTTCACCCCGAGACCCTCCGACAGCACGAGCACGCCGCGAAGCCCACGGCGCTCCAGCTTCCGCGCCAGCGCTTGACCCGCCGCGAACGAGTCCGACGCGCTCGACACCTCCACCTGCGCCGTCGCCAGCGTCGTGCGCTCGAACCGCGCCACCGCCACCGACAGCGTCCCGTCGCACACCGACGTGCCCGCGATCTCCCCGGCGCTCGAGCACCCGACCATGTGCGACCGCGGGTACGCCCGCCGCAGCTCGCGGATCGCACCGGGGTCGTCCAGGAACTCCGGCGCGCCGAACGCCAGCACCAGCGTCCGGTCGCTGTCGAGC
>NZ_JEMA01000058.1 GCF_001589285.1 Sorangium cellulosum
CGGGGCGCGGAGCTACGAGCCGCGGCTCGGGGTGTGGCTGAGCCCGGATCCGGTGCTGGCGGAGTACATGGCCGGCAAGCTCAACGGTGGGGTGTACGACCCGATCCACCTGGGGGTTTACACGTATACGCGGAACAACCCGCTGGTTTTTGTGGACCCGACGGGAATGTCTGAGACATGTGCTGACGGTGTTTGCGAATCGTTCACAGGACCTCTGGACGCTGACGAGCAGAGGGTATCTCCAGATGCCATCGAATGCACATCCGGCGGATGCACAAGCGTAAGTCCTACAGCCGCGCAGCTGCACGACATACACCAAGGGCGGGTCGAGAGGGAAGATAAGCCGCTGGAGACGCCGCTGGTCGATCCCATCGACATCTTGACCGGCGTTACCGGCGTAGGGGCTGGACTTGTCAAAGTAGGATCCGGAGCTCTGCGCAGGTTGGTTGCACGTGAAGCAGCATCAGAGCTTGAGTCGCTGGCCGTCAAAGGGGCGTCAGTCGTTTTGCCACGCTCGGGCCCGATTGCTCGAAGCGTAGGTGCGATGTCGCGGGCCGAAGCGATCGCCAGAAAGCTGAAGTTGAACGTGAACAGCGAGACGACTCGACAAGTACTGAATAGTCTGGACTACAAGGTCGTGGACTTTGTAGGCAAGTTCCGGCAAGGTGGCATACATGGTGCCCTGCCGCGTGAGGTTCTGGATATGACAGTAGAGGAGGCCCTTAAGCACAGCTCAACCGTGCGCAAGCTCCTAATTGATAGCAGGTTTGTCAAATGATGGATAAGGACGACAGGATCATCAGGTTGCTGGGTAGTCTCGATCTGCAGCGACGTGGCTGGTCAATTGTTGATCATTGGGAGGGGGACACATGCGCAATCGGCATTGCTAGGGCCTCGGAGCTGCGTCGCCTTGTGTACGTCAGTACATTCGACAAGGAGTGCGATAAGTATGATTATGAGTGTGAGCTTGCGTCCGGGCCTGCGGCGACGGACTACGCAACGACAGGAAGGGGTGAGGGGGTAACATACGATGAGCTGCTCGAAGTGCTGATCAAGCACCTGGGCTGAACAGCAGATGTGCTGGGCGGGGCGGTGATGGTCG
>NZ_JEMA01000059.1 GCF_001589285.1 Sorangium cellulosum
GCAGACGTGCTCCCAGCCGCACGCGCCGCCCTCGGCGCGCGCGCACTGCGGGGCGGCCGTCGAGCCATCGTCACAGATGCGGGCGATCTTCGCGAGCGGACCGCAGTCGGCTGGCTGGCACGCGGCGGCGCCCGTGTCCGGCGCGGGCGGCGGGACGTGGCTCCGGGCCTGGCACCCGAGTCCGAGGAGGCTGCACAGCGCGGTGGCGATCAGGAACCTTTGGGCCATGCCGCTTCGGTACCAGCGCGCAGGGACGCTGGGAAGCGTCCTGCGGCTGCCGGATGCGGGCGGGCGACGGGCGGGGCCCTGCAGGGGTCACGCGCTCGACCCCGATCGTCCAGGGCAGCACCCGTGTTGCCGGCAGGGGGCCCGGCGCGCCTTCACGGGCAGACAGGCGCGTCCGCGCGCCTCAGAAGTTGTGGACGAACGTGAACCGGCCAGCGAGCTTGCCCGTGACCGGTTGGAAGGTGACGGTGCTGTAGCGGCCCTCCTCCTGCGTCTCGTAGCCGAGATACATCAAGAGCTTGTTCCCCGTGCCGTAGTTCAGGCCGACGATGCCGCCGATCTGCAGGCTGGAGAGGCCGGTGTCGTCCGCCGGCGTGCCCGCGGCGCCGGGGATCTCGTTGAGGTCGACGTTGAGCTCGAGGTGCGGGCCGAGGCCGAAGTCGTCCACCGGGTAGAAGAGGAGGAAATGCCGCGAATAATAGTAGTTCTGAGTGCCCTCGTTGAAGACGCTGTTGAACTGCATCATGTTCCACGACTCGAAATAGACGGGCTTCGCGTCGACGTACAGATAGAGCTGGGGCGCGACCAGCGTGGCCGCCAGGTGGTTGATGAAGTCGAAGCCGATACCCACCATCGGACTGACGATGACCGGACCCAGCGTGAAGGCAGGGCCGATGTCGAACTCCGCGTACCCGTTCGTCGCGAGGTAGATGTCGCTGGCGATGTCGAGCGGGCCGACCTTGTGCGAGGCGCCGGCCCAGACCTGGAGGCCGTAGTTGTCCGCGTCGAACCGGAACCAGCTCGCGATCGGGCTCGCCTCGGGCTGCGGCTCGCCGACCGGCTCGGCGGTGCCCTGCGCCGGCGGGACGGGCGCCGCGGTGCC
>NZ_JEMA01000060.1 GCF_001589285.1 Sorangium cellulosum
CCTCGGCGCGCTCGACGCGCTCGCCGCGCGGGCGGCGGGCGAGGACACGCGCGGCGCGACGGCGCCGCCGCTCTCGCCCGACCTCGTCCGGCTGCGTGACGCCGCGGCGATGGCGTCCGAGGGGCAGGGGAGCAAGGCGCTCGACGCGCTCGACGCCGTGACCGGAGAGGGCGCCGGGTGGGCCGAGGACATCCGCCGCTCGATCCTGCGCGGGTGGATCCCCCCCGCGCAGGGCGGCGCCGCGCCGCGCCCGGCCGCCTGGGGCGACGTGCTGCGCGAGCTCGCGCGCACGGCCAAGCTCCTCGACCGGCTCGACCTGCTCGCGGGGACCGAGGCGCTCGCCGTCGAGCGCGAGCGCCCGCTCCGCGCCGCCGTGGTCGGCGAGTTCAACGCCGGCAAGAGCACCTTCCTGAACGCGCTGCTCGGCGAGGACGTGGCGCCGACCGGCGTGCTGCCGACGACCGCGACGCTCCACTGGGTCGCCTGGGCGCCCGACCCGTTCGCGCGCATCGTCGTGCGCGGCGGCCAGGACCGCGTCGTGCCGCACGCGGCGCTGAAGGAGACGCTGCGCGCCCTCGCCGCGGCCGGCGACAAGGTCGCGCGCGTCTTCATCTACGCGCCGATCGAGCGGCTGAAGCGCGTCGAGATCCTCGACACGCCCGGCTTCAACGCGCCGGACCCCGACCACATCGCCGAGGCGCGGCGGGCGTTCGACGAGGCCCACGTCGCCCTCTGGCTGCTCGACGCGCCGCAGGCGATGAAGGAGTCGGAGCGCCGCGTGCTCTCCGAGATCAGCGCGCTCGGCGTGCCGGTGCAGATCCTCGCGAACAAGGCCGACCGGCTCAAGCCCGACGCGCTGGAGACGGTGCTCGCGCACGTGCGCGACAGCCTCGCGGCCAGCGCCATCGCCTCGCTCGCGCCGCCGATCGCCTTCTCGGCGCGGCTCTCGCTCAAGGGGCGGCTCGGCGACGAGGCGGCGCTCGCGGCCTCGGGGTGGGCCGAGGTCGAGGCGCTCTTCGCCGAGCAGATCGTCGACGCGAGCGAGGCGCTCCGCGAGCGCGCGCTCCGGCGCAAGGCGGGCCGCATCGCGGCCGAGCTCGCCCAGGCGGCCT
>NZ_JEMA01000061.1 GCF_001589285.1 Sorangium cellulosum
GGCCGCCGCTGCGGGCGCGCCAGGCGACGGGGGGCTTCGTCGCGCGGCCGAGCGCGCCGCGCAAGGGGCTGAACCCGCGCTGGCTGATCGCGATGTCGCTGCTCGGGGTGACGGCGTTCGCGCTCTCGCTCCTGCCGAGCGCGCCGCCGCTCCGCAGCTCGCTGCCCGCCGAGGACGAGATCCTCGCCTACCACATCGAGCCGCAGCGGGACCTCGTGATCAAGATCCCGGCCGAGATCGACGCCGTCGAGGTGACGACCTGGGGCGGCGTGAAGGCCGAGATCTGCGACTCGGCGCGGCGCTATCCGTACGGGTTCGTCGCGACGTTCGTGAACGAGCGGGGCGCGGAGGTCGCGCGGCACGTGTACGACCTGGAGAGCCGCGTGAGCTGCGATCCGGATCGCCCGCTCGGCGAGGGCGAGTACGCGGCGCGGCTGGCCGGCGGCGAGGGCGCTGTGACGGATCCGCGCTCGACGCTGCTCATCACGCACGACGTGCTCCCGCAGGGCGGGCAGGTGCGGCTCCGCGCGAAGCCCGCGGTGGGGAGCGACGGCGCGCCGATCGACCTGACGATCCTGTCGCGCCTGGAGGGGCGCTACGAGCGCAGCGAGACGTCGCGCGCGGTGTTCGAGCAGAGCCTCGACGCGGAGGAGCGGCGGCAGATGGGGCGCCGGGTGTCGGCGCTCGGGTTCGCCGACCTGCCGGAGCCGGCGCGGCGGGAGCTGCTCCAGGGCTGGGCGCGGCGGCTCGAGGCCGGGGGCCGCGAGGGGCTCGACTACGAGATGTCGCGGCTGCTGCTGCGCCGCTTCCGGATGCCGTACCCGCGCGCCGACGGCCGCGGCGCGTCCGAGTTCGTCGTCGGCGAGCGCCACGCGGCCGCGCTGAACTTCCGCGGCCCGCTGTCGCTCGACATCGAGGGCCCGCCGGGCCGCACGGTGCGCGTCGCGGACGGCGCGGGCGCGGCCGCGAGCGTGGCGCTCGGCCCGCTCGGGCGGGCGACGGTGAAGCTGTCGCGCGAGGGCATCCGGACGGTGGTGATCGACGGCGTCGGCCCGGATTTCGGCGTGCGCTTCGGCGCGCCGGAGGCGCAGGCGATGCAGCAGGTCGGCGAGATCGTCCACCCGGCGATGCCGCC
>NZ_JEMA01000062.1 GCF_001589285.1 Sorangium cellulosum
CTGCGCGCGCTCGCGCGCCGACGTCAGAACCTCACGCGCAGGCGCGAGCCGAGGCCGCCCGGCCACGGCGCGAGCGAGAGCTCGGCCGACCGCAGCGCGCCTCGCGCCGCGGGCGCGCCTTGCGCCGCCGACGCGGGGCTGGGAGGGCTCAGCAGGAGCAGCGTGACGCCGGCGCCGATGCCGACGAGCCCGACGCCAGCGAAGACGCCGGCGAGCGTCGAGGCCGTCCTGCCCGTGTCGTAGTCCCCCTGGAGCGACGGCGGGCACACGTAGGCGCCGTCGCCGGCGGGGGAGCACCCTTCCTCGACCGCGGACACCGCGCCGGCGCGCACCGCCAGCGCGACAACGGTCGCGATCGCTCCTGCGCCGCCGACGCCGAGCGCGATGTAGCCGCCCGTGCGCGCGCCGCTGGAAGACGGCGCCGGAGCGGGGGCGCTCGGGGCGGCGGGCGCATCGCGCGCCGCGATCGGCGGCGGCACGGTGAGCGCGACGACCCGGCGGGCGCCCGGCGTGAGCTCGACGCGCTCCGTGAGCGGCGCGGCGCCGCCGTAGAACAGCTCGATCGTGTGCACGCCGAGATCGCGCTCGAGATCGATGCCGAGGAGCCTCGGGTCGAGGGGCTTGCCGTCGAGCGCCACCCGGACCTGCCGCCCCTCGGCGCCCTGCACCTTCAGGGCCAGCGTCCCGACCTTGCTGCCGAGCGCCCGGTAGCGGAGCTCGGCGTCCTCGCTCCACCCCGCGTACTTCGCCTCGGTGGACTGGAGCGCGGCGCGCCGGAGATCCCACCAGTCGCGCCGCGCCGAGGCATAGAGGCCGAGCGCCTCCTCGCACTCGGCGATGTTCCGCAGGGCGCCGAGCCCCTCGGGGTAGATCTCCAGCGCGCTCCGGAAGGCGATGATCGCCTGCTCGCACTGGCCGGCGCCCCGCAGCTCACGGCCGCGGGCGAACAGCGTCTTCGCGTCCTCCTCGGCCCCGGCGGCGAGCGCTGGCGCCGGCGCCGCCGCGAGCAGGGCGGCGGTGCAGAGCGTGAGGAGCCGTCGCTCAAAGAATCTCACTCTTGTCGATCTCCTTGCGGCGCCGGGACGCGGGGGGCGGGGGCGGCGACGAGGGCGCGGCCGTCGCCGTCGCGCGGGGGGCTGCCCCG
>NZ_JEMA01000063.1 GCF_001589285.1 Sorangium cellulosum
CGTGGCCGCGAGCAGGGCGAAGACGGTGAGCATGCCGCCGAACGACTCGGGCTGCGCCGTGTGCCAGAAATCGAGCTGGGCGTGCACGAGCACGGCGAGCGCCGCGGCGACGATCCCGATCCGGCGGTCGCCGAACGCGCGCCCGGCGAGCGACGCCATCGCGAAGCACATGCCCACGAGGCCGACGACCTCGAGGACGCGGATGCCCCATTGCGCCGGGCCGAAGAGCGCGCGCGCGAGCGCGTAGATCAGGAAGATGCCGGGCGGCTTGAAGTCGAACGCGTCGCGGTAGGGCATGCCGCCGTCGAGCACCGCGCGCGCGACCATCGCGTAGATGCCCTGATCGCGGCCGTAGCCGTACGTCAGGATCTGCAGCAGCAGGAACGCGATGACGCCGGCCGAGATCGCGCCGATCGCCTGCGCGCCCGCGACGCGCGCCGGCCCGGCGGCGAGCGGCTCGCTCGAGGTGGCCCGGGGGCAAGGGGCCGCTGTCGCATCCGGCGCGACGTCACGCACCGGGGTCTTTTACCGGGTCGGGCGCGCCAGCGTCTACGTACGATTCCGGTCCTCCTGCGCCCGCTGTCCCGGCGGGGCTGGCCCGCCGTCGCCAGGGAGGCTCCCCTGGCGGGCCGGCGGAGATGGCGGCGGGTGGGCGCCCCGCGGGGGCGAGCCTCCGGTGGGCGCGCCGGGTCGCGCGGCGGCTCGACGTGGCGCACGCCGGGACGCCGCTCCGCCGACATGCTGACAAATGATGCAAAGGATGCGCACGGGACGAACATGTGTCGTTGCCCTCGAAGGGCGGGCGGCGTATACGACCGTGCCGCCGTTGCCCGGAGAAACGGGCGCTCCCGGCGGCGAGCGTTGGAGGAGCGAGAAGCGATGGTCGATGTTCGCATGCCGCAGCTCGGCGAGAGCGTGCTCGAGGGGACCGTCTCGAGGTGGCTCGTGCGCGAGGGCGATTTCGTCAAGCGCGAGCAGCCGCTGCTCGAGGTTGCGACCGACAAGGCAGACACGGAGATCCCGGCGCCGATCGCGGGTCGCGTCGCGCGGATCGCGGTGGCGGAGGGGACCGTCGTCGCCAAGGAAGGTCTGCTCTGCCAGATCGACGAGACGGCGCAGGGCGAGGCGCAGCCGGCGGCCCAGAGCCCG
>NZ_JEMA01000064.1 GCF_001589285.1 Sorangium cellulosum
CCACGGCGACCGGGATGGTGAAGCTGTCGTCCATCCGCGACGAGAGCCGCTCGGTGGCGGCCCCGACCAGGCCGGCGACCGCCAGCATGAGCCGCGTGGCGAGTACCACCGAGCTGAGCGCTGGCAGATCCGAAGGCCCCAGCGCTCCGGCTGCGGACAGGCGAGAGGCCGGGCGGCACCTCACGACGTGGACGGTCCTCGCATCCGCATGCCGGTGCGCACGTCCCGTGCTACATCTGTCTTCTCCTGTAGAGTACGCCCACATGGCCGCCATCACCCTCGACCTTCCAGACGAGCTCGCGGACCGGCTGCGGTCGCTCTCCGACCGTCTGCCCAACATCCTGGAGCTGGGACTCCGCGAGCTGGATGCCTCGTCCGTAACCTCGTTCTCGGGCGCTTCGGACATCCTGGAGTTCCTCGCCGGCCTGCCCACCCCGGAGGAGGTCCTGGCGCTCCGCCCCACGCCTCAACTTCAGGCACGGACGAGCGAGCTGCTCGAAAAGAACCGGGCCGTGGGACTCTCGTCCGTGGAAGAGGAGGAGTGGCAGCGCTATCAGGCCGTCGAGCACCTGGTACGGCTCGCGAAAGCCAAAGCGGCACTGAAGCTACAGCAGCGATGAGGCATATCCCGACGGCGCTGCGACGGCTCGTTCATGAGCGAGCCGGAGGCGCGTGCGAGTACTGCCTGTACCCCGAATCGATGGCGTTCACGGCGCACGAGATCGATCACATCGTGGCGCAGAAGCACGGGGGCGAGACGACGGAGGATAACCTGGCGCTGTCGTGTGTGCTCTGCAACAAGTACAAGGGGAGCGATGTCGCCTCGTTCGATCCGGAGACGCGGGAGCTCGTCGCCATATTTCATCCGCGCCGCCAGCGCTGGCGCGATCACTTCCAGATTGCCGGGAGCGCCGTCGCTGGTCTGACGCCTGGCGCTCGGGCGACAGTGCGTCTGTTGCAGCTAAACCATCCGAGCCGCCTCGCCGAGCGTGCGATCCTGATCGCGGCCGGACTCATCTCGGTACCGGCTAGTTAGCTCGGCGCGGCGCGAGAGCCCCCGGCAGCACACCACAGCATGCTGCGGCTCATGATCAAGCCGAGCTCGCTTGCGGGCCCGGCGACTCGAGCTCAGCCCGCGCCGGCGACGGTCA
>NZ_JEMA01000066.1 GCF_001589285.1 Sorangium cellulosum
GGAGGGCGGGGGGGCCTCGTCGGCCTGCATTCCAGTGACGGTCGTGGCCTGGGCTGTACTGGATGTGGCCGGCGTCGGTGCCTGCCCTTGCGCCGTGCCGAACGAGCCGTAGGTGACGGCGGTGAAGAGCTGCGGCATGACGTCCTTCTTCACGTCGATGGAGAAGGTCCGCCCCCAGGAATAGACGGGCACGGTGTAGTGGGTGCCATTGTCCGTGATCTTGCCGTTGATCACGATCTGGTGCGGATTCGAGGCGTTGCTCGAGACGGGCTTGTCGAAGGGCGTGGACCTGGTGGGATCCTTGGCGAGCGCCACCGCGCGCTCGGCGAGTCCATCGCCGTCCAGGAAGGTGGCCAGGGCGAAGGGAGCCTGGTCGGGTCTCGCGAGCACGTCGTTGACGCGGTCCACGTCGTAGTTGTCCCCGGCGACCATGGTCTGGGCGTTGCCGCCGAGGATGTTGTTGAAGAGGGTCACCAGCGAGTTGGCCGACAGCAGCAGGTCGCCGTGCTTCTTGGACGGGCCTGTGGCGTCCTCGGACCTGTCGGCCGCCTTGACGAGGTAGCCAGGGACGACGCCGGCGGCTTTGTCGGCGTCGGTCTTGTACTGCTCCGGGGCGAGCTTGCTGAGCATCTTGCCCATGCCGCGAGCGAGGAGGTAATCGAGGACGTGCTTGTCGGAGAGGGCGCTGCCCTGGCGCGCGAGGTCGTCGGCTCCGGCCTTGGCCTTCTTGACGCCGTTGAGGAGCAGCTTGTTGTTGATCCCGGCGTTCTGCGCCGGGAGCTGGCCGCGGATGACGCGGTGGATGGGATCGTCGACGGGCGCGCTCGTGGCAGCGCCGTTGTTGCCCTGCGCGGGGAGCGAGAAGTCGGCGAGCAGGTTTCCCTGGGGATCGAGGAGCTTGCCAGTGAACTCGGCCGCGACAACGCGGGCGAACCCGCCCAGGTCGGAGGTGAGGAGCGAGTAGAGCGCGCTGTTGAGCGCGCAGATGGTGAACTCGGACTGGGAGAGGGAGCCGGGGTTTTTGATGAGCTCGTCGAGCCGCTTGACGAGCGAGTCATCCACGCCCTGCGAGCGCATGAGGTCGCCGAGGAGCTTGCTGGCCTGGTCCTTGTCTGCGTTGCTGGCCGGATGAGACCACTGGGCGCTCTTGTCGCTCAACTCCTTGAGCGCCGCATCGATCGAG
>NZ_JEMA01000067.1 GCF_001589285.1 Sorangium cellulosum
GCCGGGAGAGGCGGCCCCGCTGAGCCAGGTCCTCCCCGTCCTCGTCGAGCGCGACGACGACCTCGCCCGGCTTGTCGAGCGCGCCGCGCGCGCGGACGCGCTCGCTGTCGACGTCGAGGCCAACGGGCTGTTCGCCTACCGCGCCCGGCTCTGCACGATCCAGCTCGCCTTCCGCGAGGGGGACGGCATCGCTGTGGCGGTCGTGGACGCGCTCCGCGCGCCCGTCGCGCCGCTCGCGCCGCTGCTCGGGGCCGCGGGGCCGCCCAAGGTGCTGCACGACCTCACCTTCGATGCGCGCATGCTCGCCGAGGCGGGGGCGCCGCTCGCCGGGGCGCGCGACACGTCGGTCGCCGCGCGCATGCTGGGATGCCCGGCGACCGGGCTCGCCGCGCTCCTCCTGTCGGAGCTCGGCGTGACGATCGACAAGCAGCTCCAGCAGCACGACTGGGGGCGCCGGCCGCTCGCGAGCCGCGAGCTGCGCTACCTGGCCGACGACGTGCTCCACCTGCTCGCGCTCGACGCGCGGCTCGCGGAGCGCGGACGCGCGCTCGGGATCGAGGACGAGATCGCCGAGGAGTGCGCCTACAAGCTCGCGACCGCGCTCGGGCCGCCGCGCGATCCGCGGCCCGCCTATGCGCGCATCAAGGGGGCGCAGGCGCTCGACCCGGAGGGCCGGGCGATCCTGCGGCGCCTCGCGGCGGCGCGCGAGGCGGCCGCCGAGGCGGCCGACACGCCGGCCTTCAAGATCGTCGGCAGCGAGGTGCTCCTCGAGCTCGCGCAGCGGCGGCCGGCCCGGGCCGACGACGTCCGCGCCGTGCGCGGGGCCGCCGCGGGCCGGGCGGCGACGTGCGTCGCGGCGTGGCTCCGCGCCATCGAGCAGGGGCGCAGCGACGGCGACGTGCCGGAGGAGGAGCGCGCCCTCTTCCTGCAGGTCCGCCCGCCGCGCAGGGAGCTCGCCGCGCGCCGCGCGATGGAGACCCGGATCACCGGGTGGCGCAGGGCCGAGGCGAAGGCGCGGAAGGTGGACGAGCAGGTCGTGCTGCCAGGGCACTGCGCGCAGGAGCTCGTGGAGATCGCGCTCGCGGCGGGCAACGCCGGCGACGCCGCGGTCGCCGCCGCGATCGCGCGCATCCCGGGGCTCGGCGCGCGCCGGCTCGCGCGCTACGGCGGCGCGCTCGCGGCGCT
>NZ_JEMA01000068.1 GCF_001589285.1 Sorangium cellulosum
CTGCGCGGCGGCGCGGAGCCGGCGGCCGGCCAGCCCGCCTTGCGCCGGGAGGAGGCGGCCGCCGGCCCACCGCGACAGGGCGTCGCGCTCCCACGCCCCGCGGAGGAGGATGGGGTGCCAGGAGAACGTCGCGAAGCCGGGCGCCGCCTCGAGCGCCGGGATCGGCGCCGGCGCCGGGTGGGTCCTGTCGAGGGCCTCGAGCGAGCACGCGGCCTCCTCGCCGCGCGCGTCGAGCATGACGAGCAGCGGCAGGCGCCGGATGCGCGCCGCCAGCTCGCCGAGGGCCGCGTCGACGGGCGCGCTCCGGGCGCGCTGCGCGAGGACCCGCGCGCAGTCGAGGAGGTAGCTGATCACGCGGGCGCGCGCGCGCCGATCGCGCTCGCGGAGCGGATCGCCCTCGAGCCCGAGCCGGGCGCGCGCCGCGGCGTCGCCCTCCAGCGCGGCCACGAGCGCCCCGCAGAGCGCGCGCTCGACCTCGTGGACGGCGGCCTCGCTGCGCGGCGACAGCAGGCCGCTCCAGGCCCTGCCCGGCACGGCGGTGTCGTGGTCGATCGCGACGGTGACGGGGCCGAGCAGCGGCGCGGCCTCGAGGGTGGCGAGCGGCTGTGACGCGTGGTGCCACGCCTCCACGGCCGCGTCGCTCGGCGTCGCGAGCGCGAGGAAGCCGTCGCCGGCCACCTCGAGGACGGGCGCGCCGGCGGCGCGGGGCGCGGCGAGCTTCTCCAGGGACGCCTCGAGCGCGCGGCGCCGCGCCGGTCCCCGCGCCGCGAGCTCTTCCTCGGTGAAGAGCCCCGGGGTGTAGGAGACAAGCGCGCAGTCCGGGAGCGCGGCGGTGAGCCAGTCGAGCTCGCGCTGCGTGGCGGCGAGCACCGGCCGCCTGTCGGCCGCGCGCCCCCGCGCCTCCGGCGGCGCGACGCAGAGGCCGCCCGCCGCCCGGGCGAACGCGGCGAGCCCCTTCAGGCTCATGAACCGGTCCGTCGTGAGCATGGGCCAGATCCGCGCCTCCAGGAGGCCCTGGAAGGCCGACGGCGCGAGGTCTTCGCCGCGGCGCGGCGCCGCGCTGCCGTGGCCGTCCTGCTCGACGTGGGGCGCGCCGAGGCGCTGCGGGGCGCAGAACAGCGTGCCGGTGGCGGCGCGCAGCGCGGGCCTCACGCGGGCGAGCTCGGTGTCCGGCGGCGGCGGGGGCAGCGGGGCGCCCG
>NZ_JEMA01000069.1 GCF_001589285.1 Sorangium cellulosum
GGGGGCCGCCGCGGCGCCGCGCCGGAGGACGCGGCCGGCGCGCGCCGCGAGCCGCGGGAGCAGCGCGGTGAGCGCGGAGAGGACGGACGCGACGGCGAGCAGCGCCGAGAGCGCGAGCAGGCCCGTGTGCTCGGCGCGGAGCGCCCTCCAGTCGACGAGCACCGCGGGCAGGCGGCGCGGCGGGACGGCGTAGGAGAAGAACGGCCTGTCGTCGGTCGGCGGCGTGAGGTCGCTCGTCGCGTCGGGCGCCGCCGCGCGCGCGTCGGCCGCCGCGGCGAGCCGCGCGCGGATCGGGGTCTGCGGGCGGTCGGGGGCGAACGCCTCCGCGAGCTTGTGCCTGCGGCAGTGGCGGCGGAGCGCGTCGATGTCCGCGCGCGCGAGCGGCGCGCGCCGGGCGAGGAGCGCGGTCCGCTGCGCGGCGCTGCACGCGAAGAGGTGGTCCTTCGGCTCGGCCGCGCCCGCGCGGCGCAGCGCCGCGGCCGTGAGGGCGAGCAGGCGATCGAGGTCGCCCTCCGGCCGGCTCACGACCAGCGTGCCCTCGGGCAGCAGGCGCGCGAGGAAGTCTCCGATGCCCTCGACCGTGGCGAGCCGGCTCTCCGACAGCGCGAGCGCGCCTGTCGCGGCGGCCTCGGCGGTCTCGGGCGACGGGATCACGATGTTCCTGAAGAGCAGCGGCGTGCGCCGGGCGAAGCTCCGCGCGTCCCCGAGCGCGAGGTGGACCTCGGGCCTGTCGTACAGGCGGCCGCTGAACTCGGCGTACTTCCCGCGCATCAGCTCGACGACGCCGCGATCGCTCTCCACCGCGACGACGTCCTTCTGCCCGGCCTTGAGCGCGGCGCGCACCTCGCGCCCGCCGCCGGCGCCGACGACGAGCGTGGGGCCCTGGTCCCGGTGGAGCGCGTAGGCGATGTCCTCGGGCTGCGGCGGCGGCGTCGCCTTCGCGTCGAGGATCGGGCTCGCCGCGACCCCGTCGATCCGCAGCATCGCCGCGCCGGCCCGCGGGCGGTCGACCGTGATCAGCGAGCGCTCGCTCCAGGCCTCGATCTCGGTCCGGTCGGGGGTCGTCCGGCGGAGGCCGGCGAGCCTGAGCCACGGGGCGCCGACGTCGCCGGCGAGGAGCACGGCGCTGCCGAGCACGAAGGTGGCGACGAGGCCGCCGGGGGCCCGCTGCTCGCCCTCGCGGCGCGACCCGAGGAAGAAGAAGAC
>NZ_JEMA01000070.1 GCF_001589285.1 Sorangium cellulosum
CCCGCCGACGTCGCGGCGGCGACCGAGGTGGTGGAGGACGTCGCCGCTGCCCCGCCGCCGCCCGAGGCGTCGTCCGTGCCGACGCCGAGACCGAGATCTCCGTTGCAGGCAGCGCTGAAGAGCGACACGAGACCGAGAAGCGAGGCGATCCGAGCGGCGAGCGCGAACGGGAGAGCTCCAGGGCGCATTGCGGGCTCCTCATCGATCAGGGTGCCAGGGCCGAGGTCTCCCGTCGAGCGAGCGCGCCGCGTTGTCCGCTTTCGCAGCGTGGTTCGTCGCGTCAATTCGTCACCAACATCGACCTTCGTCCTGGATGCCAAGGACACCAGGAGAAGAAAATTACAAGCTCTCCCGGCGCCCTTCAGCGTCCCTGGCGGTCTTCTCGATCGGATCGCTGTCCCGGGCGCGCCCGCGCCTCGCGCTAGAGGCGGAGCTTGCAGCGCAGGATCGCGCTCGGGGTGACGCGCGCGGCGGTCAGCCGGCTCGCGCGCGCGTCGACGCGGGCCCTGACGTCCACCGTGCCCGCGAGCGTGCGGCTCACCAGGTCGCGCGCGAGCAGACCCACGGCGCCGGTCAGGTGTGACATCGCGGCGGAGCCCCCCAGGAGCGAGCACGGGATGGATCCGGAGAGATCCATCCCGATCGTGGCGTCCGCGCCGTCGCGCTGGATCGTGCCCGTTCCCCCGAGCTTCAGCGCGCCGGCGGCGACCTCGACCCCGCCGAGCGCGACGCGCTGGCGATCCGCCGAGACGCGCGCGTCGGCCTTGACGGTGGTGGTGTCGCCGAAGAGGAGCCCGTCGAGCTCCTTCGGGTGGGGCAGGGTGAAGCCCTTCACGGTGAGCGCGATCGGGCCCTCGAGCGGCGCCTCGGACAGCGCCGCCCGGTCCGCCCCCTCCGCGAGCCGCAGCTCGATCGTGCCGGAGACGACCATCTTCGAGGCGCCGACGTCGACGCCGAGGAGCGCGCCAACGGCGGAGAGCGGCGTCGGCGCGAGCGCGATCGCGGCGCTCGGGGAGGGCCGCGGCCGGAGCTCGGCCCGCAGCGGCGCGGTGAGGGCGTCCTCGCCGCCGAAGCCCAGCGAGATGGCGTCTCCTCCGATCGACCAGGCGACGTCGGTGCGCGCGATCTCCTTGCCGGCCCACAGCACGCGCGCCTGCTTCAGCACGCCGGCCTCGGGCCGCGGCGCTGCAGGCGGCGGCGCGGCGGCGCCCGGGGGC
>NZ_JEMA01000071.1 GCF_001589285.1 Sorangium cellulosum
GGAGGTCCTGGCGCCCCCCGAGGCCGCGCGGGGCGCGGTCCGCGCGGCGCCCCTCTCCGCGCCCGCCTCCGCGCCCGGCGCTGCGCCGCTCTCCACGCGGAGCTCTGCTCCCCGCTCTGCGCCGCTCTCCACGCCCCTCTCCGCGCCCGTCGCTCCCCCCCTCTCCGGCCTGCCCGTCGTCGACTACCTCGAGCACGGCGTGCGGCTCGTCCGCGAGCGGTGGAGCTTCGCCCCGCGGTTCCCCTCGGCGCCCTACCAGGGCGTCGAGCTCCCGGTCCGCGTCGTCGTCGACGCGGACGAGCTGCCCACGAACGCGTCGCGCTCGGCGCTGCGCGAGGACGCCCCGCTCGGCGCGCGCCTCCGCGAGGCGGCGGCCGCCGCGCTGCTCGACGCCCTCCGGGCGCTCTCCGCGCTCGTCTGCGGCGAGGGCGCGGTCCCCGAGGGCGCGCTCGTCCTCGGCGACGATCGCGGGCTGCTCGAGGACGCGCTCGCGGCCTTCGCGTGCGTCGCGACCGGCGCTGTCCGCGCGGGCGGCGCGGTGCCCGCCGAGGTGCGCGCCGTGCACGAGCTCCCGCTGCTCCGCGACGGGCGCGGGCGGCCGCTCTCGCTCGCGGCGCTCGACGCGCGCGACGCGTCGCCCCTGTTCGTCTGGCGCGGCGACGAGGCGCTCCCGGAGGAGCTCTCCCCGTGGGCCGACGACGTGATCCGGTGCCGCGGGGGCCTCGTCGAGCGCGCGCTCGCGGGGCTCCCGCTCGCCGACGCCGGGGCGATGGTCGAGCAGGCGAAGCTCGGCGCCGAGCGCCGCAGGGCGTTCCTCCGGCACGCGCCCGGCGAGCCCGCCGTGCCGCCCGCCCCCGAGCACGCGCTCCGCGCCGCCTTCCACGTGGACGAGGGGCCGCTCGCCGGGCTGCGCGGCGGGCTCGCCGTCTTCGCGGACGACCCCGAGGCGCGGCGCAGGGCCGAGGTGCGGGTGTTCGTGGAGGGGCGGCACCTCGAGACCGTCGAGCTCGACCCGGCCGCCGTCCCCCTGCCCGTCGAGATCGCGCTCGCGTGGGACGGGCGCGTGCGGCCGCGCTTCTCGTACGACGGCGTCGCGCGCGACGAGCGCTTCTGGCGCGCGGTCCGCCACGCCGTGCACGTCGCCCTCGCCGCGGCCGACGCCGAGGCGCGGCGGCTCTTCGGGCCGAGGGCCGCGCCGCCGGGCGCCCCGCTGCCCCC
>NZ_JEMA01000072.1 GCF_001589285.1 Sorangium cellulosum
GGCGCCGCCGCCGGCGAGCGCAGGCGCCCCGGCCGCCGCCACGGGCACGCCGGCGGCGCCGGCGAGCCCAGCGGCCTCCGCGCCGTCCACCGCCGCTCCTCCTTGAGCGCCTCCGCTGGAAGTCGGTGGAGGCGATGGACGTCGCTGTGGCCGGGCCGCCTCTGCTTGTGGCGACAGGCTGGGGAGGCTATCCGTAAGGCCAGGGAAGGCGAGGGCCATGAGTGACATCTCTCGACGTGAAGTGCTGCGTCGGCTGGGCGCAGCAGGCCTCGTCCTCGGGGGCGCGGCCGGGCTCGCGGCAGCCCGGTGGGATCGGGGCGGCGCCGCCGCTGTCGCGGCGGAGCGCCCGCAGACGCGGGATTACCGGCTCCGCGACGTGTCGGACGGGGTGCCCCAGCTCGTCGTCGCCCGCGCGGGCGTCGAGGCGCTCGCCGAGGGCAGCCCGGACCCGGCCGCCCTGGTCCGCAAGGCCGTCGACGCGCTCGGCGGGATGCGCCGCTTCATCTCGCGCGGCGACGTCGTTGTCGTGAAGCCGAACATCGGCTGGGATCGCACGCCCATCCACGCGGCCAACACCAACCCGAAGGTCGTGGCCGAGGTGGTGCGCCTCGCGTACGACGCCGGCGCCAAGAGCGTCATCGTGACCGACGCCTCGTGCAACGAGCCGAACCGCTGCTTCCAGCGCTCCGGCATCTGGAAGGCCGCGTACGACGTCGGCGCCGAGGTCGTCATCCCCGCGGCCCACCGCTTCCGCGGCATGCGGCTGAAGGGCGAGGTGCTCGACGACTGGCCCGTCTACACGCCGCTCGTCAACGCGGACAAGGTGATCAACGTCCCGATCGCGAAGCACCACAACCTGTCGAAGTACACAGCCGCGATGAAGAACTGGTACGGGGCGCTCGGCGGGCGGCGCAACCGGCTCCACCAGAACATCGACGTCTCCATCGCCGATCTCGCGACGTTCATCCAGCCGACGCTCACCATCGTGGACGCCGTGCGCGTCCTCATGCGCAACGGGCCGCAGGGCGGGAACGTCGCCGACGCGAAGGACATGCACACGATCATCGCGACGACCGACCAGGTCGCCGCCGACGCGTACGGGTGCCAGCTCATCGGCCGCAAGCCCGAGGAGATCCCGTACATCAAGATGGGCCACGAGCGCGGCCTGGGCACGATGCACTGGCAGAACCTGCGGCTCGCCGAGGTGTAGTACTCATGGCAAATCCCGATCCGACGCCGGCCCCGCCGGCGCATCG
>NZ_JEMA01000073.1 GCF_001589285.1 Sorangium cellulosum
CGAAGGTGGCGCGGTAGCCGCGGATCGACGCGCGGGCGAGCTCGCTCACGGCCTCGACCGAGGCGCCGACGAGGAGCACGCGATCGGCGGGGCGCCGGCGGCGCAGCCAGCCCGCGGCCCGATCGAGGCGGGCGGCGGCGCTGGGGGAGGTGATGAGGACGTGGGGCACGGGGTCGTGGAGGCGGAAGCGGCGGAGGCCGGAAGGGCCCCGGGGGAGGCCGCTGCACGCGGTGCAGGCCGGCGGAGTCGGAGTGTGAAGCAGAACGGAGGGGGAGGAAACCCGCCGCCGAGCAGGACGGCGCTGGCGCGGGGTCGGTCGAGGCCGCCGGCTTCGGGCCAGTCGAGGCTATCGGGCGGAGGCCGCGAGCCGCTTGGCCCGGGCGGCGGCTCCGCGTACGCTGCCACGCGCGAGATCCCCACCACCCCGTCGATCGATCATGCGCACGCAAGCTTCGCCCTGGTTCCGGCCGTACGGGCGCGGTGTCCTGGGTTCAATCCGTGCGGCGCGACGGACCGGAGCGCCGGCGGCCGAACTGCCGGAGTACATGCTCCTGCAGCAGCCTATCTATGGATATGCGCTGGTAGGACGCCAAAGGTCACGGCCTGTCCACCGGAAGTTGGACACGGGCTGCGGGGAGATGCGCCCCATCCATGGGAATACGGATCGTAGGCCGCGGTGGCTCGCGGCCTACATGCTCGAATGCGCGGATAGGCGGTGCTTCACAGCGAGTTGCGACGTTAGACGAAGACGAACCTACGAAGGGCTTGCCACGCCGCAGGAGGTGCCGCGATGCCGCGCTACCAGCTCGTGATCCAGTTCCCGCACGACTTCTTCTCCACCCATGGGGACGTCGTCGCGTTCGAGGATCGTCTGATCGCCTGCATGCCTCGCACGTGCGTGGTCGACGGCCACGACATCGGCGCGGGTACGGTGAACTTCTTCATCCACACCGATGCGCCCGAGGCAGCCCACCGCACGTTTCGCAGGTACCTCGGTACGAACAAGGTTGAGAAGCGCCTCCGTATTGCCTACCGCGATATCGATGGCACGACCTTCACGAATCTGTGGCCAAGGCGCGACCCTCGACCGTTCGCCTATGCCTACGACGAAGGCAGCAATCCCTTCGCGAGAGGAGCGGCGCGGAGGATCCCGAAGCGACGCCCGCCAACGAACTCCGATCCCGCGAAGGTGGATGACGCCCGTGCGGCAGCGGCGTCCAAGCGCAGCCGGGGGCAGTCCCAGTGAGCCGTGGCCACCGTGACCGGTCCCGTGCCGGCATGGGGCGTGCTCG
>NZ_JEMA01000074.1 GCF_001589285.1 Sorangium cellulosum
CGAGGCGCCGCAGCTCGTCGGCCGCGGCGCCCGCGCCCTCGCCGCCGGCCGCGATGGCCTGCGCGGCATCGAGGGCGCGCAGGCGCACGTCGCGCGGATCCAGGTTGATGAAGCGCGGGAGGTCGAGGAAGCGCTCGCGGCGGAGCCGCGCGAGCTCCGCGCTGGAGAGCGAGGTCGCGAGGAGCGGATCGTCCGTGGGATCGGGGACGAACGAGAGGACGAAGAAGGTCAGCAGCGAGACGCCGACGAGGGTGGGCAGCGTCCAGAGGAGCCGGCGGAGCGCGTGGCGGAGCATCTCTAAGCTGGCCCGGGGTCAGCGCAGGATGGCGTCGAGCAGGTCGATGCGCATCCCGAACTTGTAGGGGGAGGCCTTCACCACCTCCGTCTTCTGGCCAGAGATCGTCTCGTCGTTGCCCTCGAGGTACCCGCCCGCGTTGATGCCGATGACCTTGCCCTGACCGTTGAAGATGGGGCTCCCGTTCATGCCGCTCGTGCTGCGGGCGTCGTGCTGGATCAGCCAGGCCTCGGCGAAGGCCGCGGGCCGCCCGTTCGCGCCGGTGATCCGGCCGATGTTGGCGGCCAGGAAGGTGGCGACGGGGTTCGCGGCGTCGGTGAGGCGCTCCGGGAAGCCGATCAGGTAGACGTCGTCGCCGGCGCCGGCGGCGGCGAGCTCCTCCCGGGTCGCGAGCTCCAGCACGGCGGCGGCGCGCCCGGCGATCGACACGACGCCGATGTCCGGGGTGAGCTGGTCCGCGCTGTCGCGGTGCTGCGGGTGCGTCCGCATGCTGGTCACGGCGAAGCTTACCTGGCCCCGGCCCTCGTTCTCGAGCGCCACGATCGAGCCGCCGCGGCGCTTCGCCGCGGTGATGCAGTGCGCGTTCGTCGCGAGCACCGAGGGCCGCACCGCGAACGCCGTGCAGAACCCCTCGCGCCCGGACGCGAGCATGAAGATGCCCTTCCGGGACCGATCGTGGAGGTTGCGCCCGAAGTTGGCGTTGGACGGATGGAGCGTCCCGAGGCGCCGCTCGATCTCCTTGCGCCGCGGATCCTCCGGCGGGAGGCGCGCGAGCTCGGCGCGGAGCTGGGCGATCTCGTCGTGGGAGGAGCGATTGTAGACGATGAGCGCGGCGAGGCTCGCGAGCGCGACGACGAGGAGCAGGGCGAGGATGTACGTCGTGCGACGCTGGCCGGCGGTCGCGGCGTGCACCTCCTTGTGGAGCATGGCGTTGATCTCGACGGTGCCGCGCGGCTTCGCGCGCCCCGTGGCCGCCGAGACGGCCGAGGAGATCAGCATGGCGATCGTCCGCTCGCCGACCC
>NZ_JEMA01000075.1 GCF_001589285.1 Sorangium cellulosum
GCCCGCGTGTACTCGAAGAGCCGCGAGGTGATGATCCGGGCGGCCCCGCGGCCGAAGTCCCAGTGGATCGGCCAGCTCACGATCGGCAGCTCGGTCCGGCTGAAGAGCGCCGAGCCCCTCCGGGGCGCGGGCGACTGCCCGGCGTTCTACGCCGTCGAGCCGCGCGGCTACGTCTGCGTCGACGGCGAGCGCGCCACGCTCGACGCGGCCGATCCCATGCTCCAGACGCTGGCCGCCCACGCCCCGCTCGCGGATCAGCCGTTGCCGTACCGCTACGGCGAGTCGCTCGGGCTCAAGCGCCTCTTCAAGGTGGAGGGCATCGAGACCCCGGAGTGGCCCTCGGGGATGCACGACAAGCGGCACATGCAGGTCCGCCCGCGGTCGTCGGTCGCGTGGACGAGGGAGGTCGAGGCTGGCGGGGCGACGTGGCTCTGGGCGTCCGATCTCACGTTCGTGCCGAAGGACAAGGTCAAGCCGTACGAGGCCGCCACCTTCCAGGGCGTGCACCTCACCTCCGAGGTGCGCCTCCCCATCGCGTTCTTCCGTCGCAAGCCGCGCCCCAAGTACCGCCTCACCGAGGAGAACCAGCTCGAGAAGACGGACGCCGTGTGGGAGCGCCTCGACAGGGTCGGGCTGACGGGCAAATCGAGGCAGGTCGGCAAGCGCACCTACCTCGAGACCCGCGACGACGGGCACTGGGTGCTCGATCGCGACGCGGTGGTCGTGAAGCCGCGGAAATCGCGGAACCCGTGGGGGCGCCCCATCCAGCTCGGCGGCGGCGCGCCCGAGGCGGTGGCCGAGGGGCCGAGGAGCACGTGGATCGAGATCGCCGCGCTCGAGGGCTGGCTCATCGCCTACGAGGGCGACCGGCCCGTCTTCGCGACGCTGATCTCGGCCGGGCGCAACGGGGCCGAGGATCCGGAGAGGACCGAGGAGGCCGAGCCGTTCGTGCCGCCCTCGACGACCCCGCTCGGCCAGTACAGCATCAACCGCAAGTGGGTCACGAAGACGCTGATCACGCCCCACGTCGACGCCGACGACTGGATCGAGGCGGAGGTGCCGTGGAGCCAGCACTTCTTCAGCAAGTACCTCCTGCACGCCGCGTACTGGCACAACAACTGGGGCGACGGGCAGAGCGGCGGGTGCGTGAACCTCTCGCCGGTGGACGCGAAGTGGCTATTCCACTGGACCGAGCCGGCCGTACCCGAGGGGTGGTACGCCGTCCAGGTCACGCGCAAGGACCCGTCGACCCGCCTCGTGATCCACCGCTGATCCGCGGCCGTACGACCGCTTATTTCGCCGCCGGCGCGCCGCCGCCCTCGCCCGCC
>NZ_JEMA01000076.1 GCF_001589285.1 Sorangium cellulosum
GGTGAGGCCGGGCCGCCCCCCGGCGGCGTGGCCAGGCAGCTCCGCGAGCAGGCGCAGGGCGCCCTCGGCGAGCTCCTCCGCGGCCTCCAGGCCGCCGATCTGCAGGGCCCGGACATCGCGCGCGGCGGCGCCGCTGCAGGGCGGCGGCACCTCCACGCCGGGCTCGTGGCCGCGCTGATGCGGATCATCTTCCTCCTCTACGCGGAGTCGCGCGGGCTGCTGGCCGGCGCGCCCGGCGACGGCGCGCCTGTCGCGCGGCTCTTCGACGAGCTCGAGGAGCACCGGCGGTGCGGCGGCGACCTCGATCGCCGCCACGGCGCGTGGGCGCGCGTCGCGGCGCTCTTCCGCGCCCTCGCCGACCGCGGTCCCCGGGGCGCGCGGGGCGGCCTCTGCGACCCGGACGCGTTCCCCTTCCTGGAGAGCGCGCCCTGGCTCAGCGACGGCGTGCTCCGCCGCGTGCTCTCGGCGCTGCTCGTCCACGACGGCGCGAGGGTCCGCCACGGCGATCTCGAGGTCGAGCACATCGGCACGCTCTACGAAGGCCTGATCGCGCTCGATCTCGAGGTCGCCGAGGGCGAGTCGATGGCGCTGCTGCCGTCCCACGTTGTCGTCGACCTGGAGGCGCTCCTCGCCCTCCCCGGCGGCGAGCGGCCCGCGCGGCTCGAGGAGGCGGCGGGCCAGAAGCTCGGCGCGCGCCACGCCGCCGCCGTCGCCGCGGCCGGCACCGTGGCCGATCTGGCGCAGGCGCTCGCGCGTCGCGCCTCCCCGCGGCACCCGGGCCGGATCGCGCGCGGCACGCTCTACCTTCAGCCGGGCCAGATAAGGCGCCGCGCAGGCTCGTATTATACACCGCGTGACATCACATGTCACGTCGTCGAGCGGACGCTCACACCGCTGCTCCAGGCAGCGGGCCGGCCGCCGGCGCCCGACGACCTCCTCGCGCTCGCCGTCTGCGACCCCGCGATGGGCTCGGGCGCGTTCCTGGTGGAGGCGTGCCGCCAGCTCGCCGCGCACCTGGCCGCGGCCTGGCAGCGCGCCGGCGAGGCGCCGTACCTCGCGCCAGGGGAGCCGCCGCTCCGCCGCGCCATGGCGCTCGTGGCGGAGCGCTGCCTTCATGGCGTCGACCTCGACCCGCTCGCGGTCGACCTCGCCAGGCTCTCGCTCTGGCTCGTGGTGGCGCAGGCGGACCTGCCGCTGAGCTTCCTCGACGGCAAGCTCCGCTGCGGCGACAGCCTCATCGGCGCCTCGCGCGCGGAGATCGGCGCCTTCCCGGCCGACGCGTGGTCGCGCGGCGGCGCCGCGGACGCCGCCGTCGAGCGGCGAGCGCGGCAGGCGTTGACGCGGCGGGCTCCCGCGC
>NZ_JEMA01000077.1 GCF_001589285.1 Sorangium cellulosum
GCGCGGCAGGCGCGGGCTGCGCGGCCGGCTGCTGCGCCAGCGCGGTGCCGGCGACGAGCGCCGCGGTCAGGCCGAGGGCGATCGAGGAGCGGCGGAGCGGCTTCTTCACTGGCGCACCTCGCGGCCGAGCATGCTGGCGGCGATCTCCGCCGCGAGCGCGGGCTGGGCGGCGGCGAGCTCGCCGCGCATGCGGGCGACCTCGGCCGCGATCTTCGCCTTGCCGTCCTCGAGGATGCGGGCGGTCTCGGCCCGGGCCTCGGCCATGATCTGCGCCTCGATCTTCATGGTCTCGGCGCGGAGGCGCTCCCGCTCGATCCCCGCCTCGCGCCGGACCTGCTCGATCTCGGCCTCGTAGCGGGTGAGCAGCTCGCCTGCGCGCTCGTCCATCTCGCGCGCCTCCCGCTTGGCGCCGTCGGTGCGCCGCTCGCGCTCCTCGAAGACGCGGAGCAGCGGGTCGAACAGCAGCGGCTTGAGCACGACGATGAACGTCGAGAACAGGACGACCTGCGCCAGGAACGTCAGATCGAAGTCGACGGCGATGGCGCCGGACGCGAGAAGGGGGTGCATGGCGTTCGGATTCACGGGTGCTTGTTCGGCGACGAGGGCAGAGCAGCGGGAGCCGCTCGCTGCCGCGCGCCCCCGGGGGAGGGCGTTTTCGTCGCGCGGGCACTAGCACGTGTCAGTCGAAGCTGGAAGGGATCTCGGCAGGGCGGTCGGGCTCGCCTCTCCGCGCAGCGCCGCGCTCGTTCAGAGGGCGCTGCGCTCGCCGTCGCGGGGGCGCTACAAGCCCGCGAGCGAGCGCATCATCTCGCAGAGGCCCGCCTCGAGGTCGTCGGCGCTGGCGCGCCTCGACGCGGGCGATGGGGGCGCGCTGTCCTCGTCGCGCAGGGCCTCGGCCGCGCGCGGATTGCGGAACCAGTCCTCGTCGAAGCGCTCGATCAGGTCGCGCCGATCGCGCGCCGCGAGCAGCGCCCCGGCGAGCCGGACGGCGGCGTCGGGCTCGAGCGCCGGGACGACCCCGGCGAGCGTCCCCGGGATCGGCGCGCCGAGCGCGCGCGCCGTCGCCTCCTCGAAGCGATCCCGGCGATCGCGCGCGGCCCGGAGCAGCACGTGTCCGCCCCCGTCCTGGCCGGCATGACCCACGAGCGACACCGTCGCGGCGTCGAGGCGCAGCGAGAGCAGGAGGCTCTGCGCTGTCGCGCGCGCCTGATCGTGCGCGTGGCCTCGGCCGAGCCCGAGCGCGCGGGCGCAGAACACAGGATCGGCGACGAGGCCGCCGAACAGCGCGGCGCGGCGCGCGCGCCGGAGATCGGCGGGCGCGTGGGCGAGCGCGAACGGCCCGCGCGCGGAGGCGCGCGACAGC
>NZ_JEMA01000078.1 GCF_001589285.1 Sorangium cellulosum
TGTCAAGCGACAGTAACTTCTGACCCCCTTACGACAGTAAAACTGACCCCCCTCCCGCGCTCCTGGATCACCTGGCCGGCGCGGCGTTCCCGCCGAGCAGCCCCGCCTTCTTTTTCTGCTTCAGCCTGTAGCTGTCTCCCGAGATCATCAGGGTGTGGCTGTGGTGGAGCAGACGATCGAGGATGGCGGCAGCGAGGACTTCGTCCCCGAAGACCGTTCCCCACTGCGTCACCACCTGATTTGTCGTGATCAGGGTGCTGCTCTTCTCGTACCTCCTGGCAACGAGCTGGAAGAAGAGATGGGCGCTCTGCCTCTCGAAGGGCAGGTAGCCCAGCTCATCGACCACCAGCAACTTCGGCTTCGTATAGAAGAGGAGCTTCTCCGCGAGCTGCCCTTCGGTTTCGGCCTTCGAGAGCGTCGCCAGCAGCGCGGTCGCGCTCGTGAAGAGCACCGAGTGCCCCGCCTCGACGGCGGCCCGCCCCAGCGCGATGGCCAGGTGCGTCTTGCCCACGCCGGGAGGGCCGAAGACCAGCACGTTCTCGGCCTGGGCGATGAAGCGTCCGGTGGCGAGCTCGCGGACGAGCTTCTGGTCGATCGAGGGCTGAAACTTGAAGTCGAAGTCCTCGAGCGTCTTGATCGTCGGAAAGTGTGCGATCTGGATCCCCATCGCCACCCGCTTGCGCTGCTTGGACCCGATCTCCTCGGACAGCAGCTTGTCCAGGAAATCGAGGTAGGTCGGCTCGGTCCTGGCCGCCTCGGAGAGCAAGGCGTCGAGCCGCTCGGCGATGGAGCGCATTCTGAGCCGGCTGAGGCCCTCAACAACGCGCGCATGCACCAGCTCGCGACTCACGAGGCCACCTCCCCGATGACGGCCGCGTAGTCCGACAGGCTGCGCCCCATGGCCTCCAGGGCGCTCAGGGGCGCCTCCGGCTGCGTGGGCGCGGCAGGCCTGCGCCACAGCCCGTCGAAGTGGCTGGGGTCGATGACGCGAGCATGAGGCTCGAAGGAGCGCTCGTGACGCGCCACCAGCTCCGTTCCCCGGTAGATGCGGACCTCGCGCTCACCGACGACGACGTCCACGGTGTCGTGCACAAGCCGGTGCGGGACGCTGTAGCGGACCGTGGCCACGTCGACGAGGGCGTCGTTGGCCACGCGTCGGCGAAGCCGCTGCTCTCGCACCGGCAGGGGCCGTGACGGCAACGGCCGCAGCGCGTGCCGCTCATCGCGCTCGAAGCGCACAAGCGGCGCCTCGTGGGTCGTGCCATGGATGCGCTGGTCGGCCTCGGCCATCCACCGGACCAGATGGCCTTCCAGCGCGGCAAAGGACTCGAACTCACGCCCCGCCAGCCCGTTGCGCTTGACGTACTTCACGCCTGACTCCGTCTTGCCCTTGGTG
>NZ_JEMA01000079.1 GCF_001589285.1 Sorangium cellulosum
CGGCGCGCGCGACGACCCGGCGATCGCGCTGACGGGCGGCGGCACCGACGGTAGCCGCGGCGGCGGCGGCAGCACGGACGCCCGCTTGCGCGCCTCGACGGCCATGAACCCGTTCGGGTTGACCTGGAGGTAGGCGACGTAGCGCGGGCGGAGCTCGGCGGTGCGGCCGAGCTGCTTCGCGTAGTGGTCGGCGAGCTGCATCGCGCGATCGTGCCCGGGCGCAGCGCGGAGCGCGTACACCGAGTACGAGTAGCCGTACTCCCCGTCGTACGTCTCCGCGAGCGCGACGAAGAGCTCCGCGGCCTCGTCGCGCTCCGGCTGCGGCACCGGCTCGCCGGCCTCGATGCGATCGACGATGGCGACGCCGAGCGCCTGGATCAGCCCGACGTCGTGCGGCAGGAACGCGCGCGCGTTCCGCAGCGCCACCGTGGAGCCCGCGAGATCGCCGGCGCGGCGCCGGATGTCGGCCTCGTCGCGCAGCAGGGCGAGCCGCCGCTCCGGGTCGTCGACGAGCGCCTGCTCCATCGCGAAGTAAGGGATCGCCTCGGCGTACTGCTGCTGCGCCTTCAGCATCTCGCGCGCGGCGTAGATGGCGTAGACGTTGTGCGGATCGAGCTCCGCGAGGCGGCGCCAGTTCTCGAGGGAGCGCTCCGGCCGAGAGAGCGGCGGCTCGCTCCACAGCCTGCCGAGCTCCTCGTGCAGGGTCGTGAGCTGCGCGCGCACCTCGGGCCTCTCGAAGAGCAGCGGCGTGAGCGCCTTCACGAGCCGCTCCAGCAGCGCGGCGAGCGCCTTTTGATCGCCCTTGTCGCGGTAGAGCTGCGCCAGCCGCTCCGCGGCCGTCCGCTGCGTCGGGTCCTTGTCGATGGCGATCATGAGCGTGCGCGCGGCGTGGTGCGCGTCGCCGATCGTGGTCGACCACACGTTGGCGGCCTCGCTGAGCCAGTGCGCCGCGTACGACGGATCTGCGGTGGAGCTGCCGACGCGCTCGAGCAGCATCGCGTACGATCGTGGGTCCTGCTCCCCGGCTCGATGCGCATAGGCCAGGGCTTCCCCGTCATGCGGATTCGTGACGAGGCGCTGGATGAGCGATTCCATCTCCCGGGGATCCATCGGTGCGCGGCGAAGTTACACGTTCGTCTCTGCTTCGTACAGCGACTCTCGGCGCAATTCGCGATCGGTCGCCGCCGTTCTTTTCGCGGCGAGCGTCGCGGGAGAGCGGGCCTCCGGCGCTCGCGTGCGGCGCGCAGCGAGGCTGCGCGCGTGCGCCATCAGTCGAATTTCACGTAGGGCTTGCGCGACTGCGGCGGCTTTCGCTTCGGCGTCGGCGCGGAGGCGGCGCCCGTCGGCTCGGCGGCGCTGGTCGCGATCGCGGGGCTCGGCGATACGGGCGGCGGCGGGAAC
>NZ_JEMA01000080.1 GCF_001589285.1 Sorangium cellulosum
CCCGCCGACGCCGGCGCGGCGCCGCCCGACGCCGGCGTGCCCAGGCCGCGGCCGGCGCGCGGTCGCTACGATTTCGAGCTCGCGGTCGTCAACAACAGCGGCGCGTCCGTCAGCGACTTCCGCGTGCTGCTCACGTTCGCGCGGCGCAATCACCGCGGCGAGCGCGCCGGGATCACCGAGCGCGGGCTGTTCTGGGAGGGCGCGCTCCTGCCCGGGCGCGCGGTGAAGTGGCACGTCGAGGCGCCCGGCACCGAGGTGAAGATCGAGCCCGGCGTGACGGGCATGCTCGACGGCGAGACCGGGGTGGCCTCGCCCGACGCCTTCTTCCAGCTCACGCGCGCGCGCTACCGCGTCGTGCGCATCCACGCCGCGATGATGCTCGCCTGGCTGCGCGACCCGCGCGCCCGCGACGCGCTCGTGTCGCTCCTGCCCGCCCCGCCCCTGGAGCAGGCGAAGCTCGAGCGGATCCGGCGCGCGACGGCCGACGTCATCCCGTGCTCGGTGACGGCGGAGGAGGGGCGGCTGCGCGCGTGCCTCTTCAACGGCGGCGTCACCCCGGTGCGCGGCGTCACGCTGCGCGAGGCCGCCGCCGGCGAGGGCCGGACGCCGCGCGCCTGGCCGATCCCCGCGTCCCTGCCGGTCCACGAGGGGGTGGAGGTGAGCGTGCCGCTCGAGGGGGGCGCGGCCCCCGAGGAGCTCGAGGTGGTGCCGCAGGGCCGATGAGCCGATGATGAGGGGATGAAGCGACGCACCAGGGCCGCGATCGCCCGCGTCGCGGCGCTCGCCGTGCTGGCGCTGCTCGCCGGGGCCCGCGAGGCCGCCGCGTGGGCGCCGCTCGACCTCGAGGCCGTCCCGCGATGGGGCGAGCTGCCGGTCCGCTATCACATCCACAAGAGCTCGATCCCGGGGCCGCTGTCCGGCTTCGCGGCGGCCGGCATCGAGGCCGGGTTCGCGGCGTGGTCGAGCCCCGCGTGCACGGCGTGGCAGACCGAGCTCCTCGGCGACACGGACGACGGCCGCGCCTTCGACGACGGCAAGAACGTGTTCCTCTGGATCAGCGACGTCTGGCCGGACGAGCTCGGGGCCGCCGACTCGATCGTCGCGATCACGATGCCGGTCTGGGATGCCGACGGCGTCATCGACGACGCCGACATGGTGTTCAACAACGTGGGTTTCTGCTGGAACGACACGGGCGAGGGCGGCTGCATCGACGTGCGGTCGATCGCCACCCACGAAGAGGGGCACTTCCTCGGCCTCGGCCACACGAACGTGCGCGGCGCGACGATGCTGGGGTTCTACCCGGGCGGCACGTCGGCGCGCACACTCGAGGACGACGACATCGAGGGCGTCTGCGCGCTGTACCCGATCGGCGGGACGGCCGTCGCGAGCTCGGGCGCCGGCGCGGG
>NZ_JEMA01000081.1 GCF_001589285.1 Sorangium cellulosum
GGCGGCGATGGCGCGGCGCTCGCTGGCGCGGCCGGAGCCGCCTCCGCCTGCGGCGCGGCGCTGCCCTCGGTCGGGGGCGTGGCGCGGGATGAGCAGCCTGCTGCCGCGAGGGCGAAGGTGAGGGGAGCGGAGAGCGCGACGAGGAACGGGGCGGGACGGCGCATGATTGGCGCGCGAATCTACTGCGCCTCGCGCCGCTCCAGGAAGCGTGGACGGCGTTGCCCCGCACGATGTCCCCGGCGCGCCCGGCGCGCGAGCCCCGCGCCGGTCGCCTCGCGCTCCGTCTACGGCGCTGTCGCGCCCCGGCGCTTCCGGACGGCGTCGTTGTGCTCGTCGAGGCTCTCGCTGAACCGGTGGCGGCCCCCGCCTGCCGCCACGAAATAGAGGTATCTCGTCGCCGCGGGCGCCAGCACGGCCGCGATCGACGGCGCCCCCGGGTTCGCGATCGGACCGGGCGGCAGCCCCGGGTGCGCGTAGGTGCTGTAGCGGTTCCTCGGATCCCGCACCACGGCGGGCGTCGGCTTGCCGCCCGACTCGGCGCACGACGGCGCGTCCTCGGGCCAGGCGACGCAGCCGTAGAGCGCCGTCGCGTCGGACTGCAGCCGCCGCGATCGGAAGGTCGGATCGAGCAGCCGGTTCAGGAAGACGCTCGCGATGAGCGGCCGCTCCTCCTCGACGACCGCCTCCTTCTCGACGATGGAGGCGAGCGTGAGCACCTCGCGGCGCCCCCACCCGAGCGTCGCCTGCAGCGCGGCGAGCCCGTCCTTGCTCTGCGCCGCGAGGACGCCCCAGCGCCGGTCGGACTCGGCGACAAGGCGCCGCGCGACGTCGCGCGCGTCGGAGTCCAGCGCGAACTCGTACGTCGCGGGGAACAGGTACCCCTCCGCGCTCTCCGCCCCCACGGCGCCGCCGCGCTCGATGCCGAGCGCGTCGAGGAACGCGCCGTCGGCGGTCGCGGCGAGGAACGTCTTCTTGCCGGCGACGCGCAGCTTCTCCAGCCGGGCCGCGACGTCGAAGCGGTTCCATCCCTCGGGGATCGTGACCTTCGCCGTCGGCCGCCCCTCCGCGCGCGTGAGCATCTGCCGGAGCTCCCGCGGCGTCGCGCCCTCGAAGAGCAGGTGCGGGCCCGGCACGAACCCCTCGGTGCCGCCCGTCGCGCGCAGGTAGAGCGCCATCGCGCGCTCGCTCTCCACGAGCCCCTCGGCCGCGAGGAGCGCCGCCGCCTCGCCCGCGTCGAGCCCGTCCGGCCAGTTGATCTCCACGACGCGCCCCCGATCCGGGACCCTCGTGCGCCCGAAGCCGAGCACCAGCGCGAGGAGCGCCGCGCCCGTCAGCGCGATCGCGCCCGCGAGCCCGAGGAGGAGCGCCCGCACGCGCCGCGCGCGGGCGTGGGCCGGGCGCCGCGACGCC
>NZ_JEMA01000082.1 GCF_001589285.1 Sorangium cellulosum
GCCGCGCGCGGCCGGGGCGCCGCCGCGCGGCCGGGCCCCGGCACGACCGCGTCCGTGCTGCCCGGCTGCGAGAGGGCCGCGGTACCTCGAAAGGACACGACGATGCGCTCCGGCATTGCGGCGAGTCTAGCGGGGCGCCGGGGGCGCGTGGGCGCTTCTTGGCGGGCGCGCGGCGCGCGTGCCCCGCGATAGGATCGATCCTCGATGCCGTCTGCTTCCGTGCCTGTCCGCCGGCCGATGTCTCGCCCGGCGCGCGCCGCGCTGCCGCTCGCTGCCGCGCTCGCGGCGCTGCCCTCCCCCGCCGCCGCCAACGGCGTCTTCCCGTCCGCGGACCAGATCGTCTTCGACCCGGCGGACCCGGCGCGCGCGGTGGCCCGGATGACGTACGGCCTGCTCGCGACGCGGGACGGGGGCGCGAGCTGGCGCTGGATCTGCGAGGGCGCGGTCGGATACGACGACACGGGCGGCCAGGCGCCCCCCATCGCTGTCGCGGCGGGCGGCAGGGTGCTCGCCGCGCTGGGCGACGGGCTCGCTGTCGGCGCCGAGGGCGGCTGCGCCTGGGCGGGCGCCGCAGAGCTCGCCGGGCGAGCGATTGTCGATCTCTCGGTCCAGCAGGGCGACCCGTCGCACGTCGTCGCGGTCGCCGCGGGCGACAGGCCCGGGCTCTGGGCGTCGCGCGACGGCGGCGCGCGCTGGGCGAGCGCGGGGACGCCGCTCCCGGCCGGCTTTCAGGCGCGCACGGTCGACGTCGCCCCGTCGGATCCGCGGCGCGTCTACGTGAGCGGCCTCTCGAGCGGCGGCGGATCGGTCAAGGGGGTGCTCGTGCGGTCGGTCGACGGCGGGGAGACGTGGGAGACCGCGTCGGTCCCGGGGAGCGCGGCCGGGCGCGAGCCGTACATCGCGGGGGTCGATCCGCGCGACGCCGACGTGCTCTACGTGCGCATCGCGAGCGCGCCGGGGCGGCTGTTCGTGTCGAGGGACGGCGGCGCGACGTTCGAGCCCGTGTTCGAGACGGCGGGCTTCGTGCGCGCGTTCGCGATCTCGCCCGACGGCGCCGCGGTGGCGGTGGGCAGCGACATCGACGGCGTCTTCCGCGCGCCCTCGTCGACGCTCGCCTTCGAGCGGGTCTCGACGATCGCGCCGCGCTGCTTCACCTGGACGGAGGCGGGCCTCCACGCGTGCGCGAGCGAGTTCCTGGACGGCTTCACGATCGGCCGCTCGCTCGACGGCGGCGCGACGTTCGAGCCGCTGCTCCACCAGGCGTGCCTCCTCGGCCCGCTCGAGTGCGGCGCGAGCACGCGGGTCGGGGCCCTCTGCCCGGCGGACTGGCCGCGCATCGCGCTGATGACCGGCCACGAGGACTGCACGCCGGACGCCGGCTCACCCGGCGCTGGCAGCGGCGCAGGCGGCGCC
>NZ_JEMA01000083.1 GCF_001589285.1 Sorangium cellulosum
CCAGCGCCGCGCGGCGGCGCCGAGGCTCAGCCGCGCGAGCCGGAGGTGGTTCCACACGGTGTTGCGCGGGAGCGCGCGCTCCTCGGCGATGTCCTGGACCGCCGACTCCTCCAGGTCGTGCGCGACGAGGATCTCGCGGCGCGCCGGAGGGACCGAGAGGAGCAGCTCCGCGAGGATCTCGCCCCGCTGCGCCTCGATGAGCCGTGTCTCGGAGTCCGGCGCATCGCTGGAGAGCTCGTCCAGCGCCTCCTCGGGCCACAGCGCCTCGTGCCGGCGATGGGCGCGCTTGCGCTCGTGGGAGATCAGGTTGAACGCGATCCGCAGGAGCCACGTGCGCACCGTGGCGCGGCGGGGATCGAACCGGGGCAGCGACCGCGCGGCGCCGTGGAAGATCTCCTGGACAAGGTCGTCCCGATCCGCGCCATGAAAGCCCTGCCGCTCCACGTACCGGCGAACGGCCTCCTGGTGCTCGGCCATGATCGCCTCCAGGGTGAGCGGTGTTCCCTCGGCGGCGTCGTCGATCGTGCGCGATGGTTTCCCCATACAAGTCCAGTTACCTGGCACGCCAGTTCGACATTTGAAAAAGGTCGCGCCGGTTCGAGCCGAACCAGGCTCGTTGTGATCGCGTGCGCGCGCCCTCTGGATCAGGCCGTGTCGGAAACGGCGTAGCATTCCGGCACGCTGTCAAAATTGCCTGACGAATGCGTCGATTTCGTCGCTCCGTCGGGGCCAAGGCGGCTTGACCGCATCGGACCTCCCACGTAGGGTGCCGTGGAGATGGGCTCCACGGGCCGGTTGCTCCTCGCGGTGGCCGCTGCATCTGTCGTGTGGAGTCTCGCGACGGTGTCTGCCGGCGAGGAGTCGCCTACTGGGCCGTCCGGAGCGGCCGTGGCGCGCTCCGCCGAGGCGGACGAGGCGTTCGCAGGGGGCGAGAGGGCGCGGCGCGCCGGGCGGTGGGAGGAAGCCGAGGCGTCGTATCGCGCGGCGTGGCAGGCGGATCCGCGGCCGGAGCTCGCGGGGGAGCTCGGGCTGTGCGAGCTCGCGCTCGGGCGGTTCCGGGATGCGGCGGAGCACCTGAGGGAGTCGCTGCTGTACCTGGAGACGCTCGAACCGGCGGCGCGACGGCGCTTCTCCGAGGGGCTCACCCGGGCGGAGCACGAGGTCTCGTCAGCGACAGTCGTCGTGAGTCGGCCCGAGGCCGAGGTGTTCATCGACGGCCGGCGGATCGGGCGCGGGCAGGCCATGTACTTCGTTTATCTCGATCCGGGTCGGCACGAGGCGCGCGCCCAGCTCGACGGGTATCTCGACGAGGTCTATCCGTTCGAGGCGCAGCGGGGCCGGGAGTCGATGATCGGCCTTCACCTGGAGCCCAGGCCCGCGCCGCCGGCTGCGGCGCCGGTCGCGCCGGTGCGGGCCGCTG
>NZ_JEMA01000084.1 GCF_001589285.1 Sorangium cellulosum
GCCGCGTCCAGCGCTGTCAGCGCGTCGACGGACGTGTACGTGGCCAGCCACACCAGCGCCTCGGCGACGCGCCCCTCGGCCTCTGGCCCCTCGGGCGGCGAGAGCGCGACCCCGCGCGCGAGGAGCGTGGCGAGGAGCACCCGGGTCGCGCTCCCCGCGCCCTCGGTGGTGCCGCGCTCGAGCGCCCGGATCACGTTCCCGAACCGGGTGTCCGCGTCGGCGGCCGACAGACCCGCCCGGTCGACGAGCTCCGCGAGGCCGCCCTCCAGGGTCGTACGCCGCTCGTCCGCGGCGGCGAAGGCCGCTGTATGCACGACCCGCGCGAGGTCATCGCCACGAGGGTGACCGGCAAGCTCATCGAGCACGGCGTGCGGAGAGTGTTCGGGCGTCATCGGCGCGGGCTGGTCGGATTAACTGAACGCCGCCGCTTTGGCTAGTGTTCCGAGCGGCCCGGCCGGCGCCCGGGGCCAAAGCAGCGCCGCCCGCGCGTTCCTTCGCCTCGTGGTTCCTTCTACTTCTTCCGGGCGCCGCCCTGGTCCCGCAGCGCCTGCTCCACGAAGCCCATGATCAGCTTGAGCTGCCGGTTCGTGACGTGGAGCTTCGACCAGATGACCTTCCCGTCGGTGTTGAAGGTGACCTCATCCACCACGTCGATCCGCGTGATCCCCAGGTTGATGGTCCGGAGAGCGTTCAAGGTCCTCGTGAGCTCCTGCGCGTGCTCCAGCGCTTCTGCAGCGGATTCGTCGCCCGCCGTGAGCGCGAGATCGGCGCCCCCGTCCTTCGTCGGCGTCACGGTGAGCCGCATCCACGCGAGGCTGCGCGGGAGCGCCTGGACCCCGCGGAAGGCGTTCGCGGGCGTGAGCATCGAGATCACGATGCCGGCCTCCGACGATTTATTGAAGCCTTTCATGGACTTCAACTTGGATAGCTGATCCTCTTCTTCAGCAGGGAGGACCACGAGCAGCCGCCGGTCCGGGACCATCGCGAAGATGCGCTCGCTGCGCTCGGCGGTGGCGCGGGCGGCGGGGACGGGGGCGTCCTCGATCCACGAGCCGTTCGACCGCTGCACGATGACGTCGACGGCCGCGCGCATGGTCTCCTCGGGCGCGCGGTAGTCCATGACGGCGACGACCTTGCTGGAGTCGCGGAGCTGCGGTCCGGCGATGAGGAGGTGGTCGATGTCCCGGATCGGGTCGACGCCGGTGTCGCTGAAGAACGCCTGCCACTGCGGGATGGTCGTCAGGATCCGGCCGAACCAAGCGCCGAGCTCGTGGGTGCGCAGCCGGTCGCCGGCGATGAGCACCTGCACGTTCGGGTCCTTCGACGCGAGCTTGCCCGGCGCGCCCGCGGCGCTGAGCGGGGTGCGCAGGTTCGGGGACCCGCTCTCGTCGCCCGCGCCCCCGTCGCCCGCCGCGTCCGGGCCCGCGTCGCCCG
>NZ_JEMA01000085.1 GCF_001589285.1 Sorangium cellulosum
GCGAGCGCGCGCACGTCGTCGAGCGGCGCGTGGACGTCGGCCGTCGCGGAGAGGGCGTGGAGGCTGGCGAGCCGCGGGGAGGCGGCCCTCGTGGGCAGTGCGGTCGTCATGGCGTGCTCCTTTCGGCCGTCGCCGGCCGGTCCGTCGGCGCGGCGCCCTGCGCGGCGCCGGCCACCTCCGCTCCGATCGTCTGGAATCGAAGGTCGAAGATCGTCCTGGCCTCGAAGCGCTCCTGGCCGGAGGCCTCGGCGAGCAGGTCGACGGTCTCCTGGGTCAGCGCGATCGACTCGGCCCAGTCGCGCGGGTACAGCGGCTTGCCGGCGCTCTCGATGAGGAAGCGCCCTTCGCCGGCCGTGAGGCCCTGGTCCTTGACGTAGTACGCCTCGACCCACGCGTCCGGGTGCGCGTGGGCCCAGAGCTGGGCCCGGGTCCGCCACTTCACGTACTCGCGCAGCGCCGCCGCCTTGTGGGCGTCCTCGAGCGCCGCCGCGCGCACGTGGAGGAAGCCGAGGTTGTCGCGGACCCCGTGCGCGATCGACGAGGCGCCCTCGGCGCCGTACTCGTTGAGGTAGCGCCGCAGGATGGTGCCGGACAGCGGCGCGACGTCGACCTGGCGGCTCGTGAGCGCCTCCTTGAACTCGGGGCTGGCGAGCTGGACGAGCGTGACGTCCTCTGGCGACAGCCGCGCCGCCCGGAGCGCGCGCTGCACGAGCGCGCCCTGCGCCTGCCCCGGCGAATAGGCGATCTTCTTGCCGCGGAGATCGTGGATCGACGACAGGCGCACGCCGGGCGCCGTGGCCAGCTCGTAGATCGGCTTTTCCCGGACGTACACAGCGACGATCTTCACGTCGAGCCCGGTGAAGGTGGCGTGGATGGGCGGCGTGTCGCCGACCGCGCCCGCGTCGAGGACGCCGGCGCGGAACGCCTCGACTGTCTGCGGTCCGCCGCTGATGTTCTGCCAGTCCACGACGAACGGCAGCCTGTCGATGTCGCCGGAGAGCTGGAGTTGCTTCTGCACGGTCGGATCACCGATGCTGAGCCGCGTCTCGCGCGGGAACGCGTCCGGGATCGGGGCGTCCGGGGCGAGCCGGGGGGCAGCGCTCGCCGCGCCCTCGCGCTTGCACCCGGTCAGGGCGACGAGCGCCGCGAGCACCAGAAGAAAGCGTTTCCTGTCGATGAGCGTGCGCAGATGGACCTCGGTGCGCGGCTGGAAGCGTGGCTGTTCCTCGGGCGCCCAGGCGCCGCCCCGCCGCCCAGCCGGCGACGGAGAAGGGTCCTGGGAGACGCGGAGATGGGCTTCGGCACGTCGGCCATCGCGCCATCGCGACCGGCTCCACCGGCGGCGCCGCGCCTTGATCCGCAGGTTCAGCAACACCCATGCCGCCGCGCGGCTCGCGTGCCGGCGTCGGCCGTCCATGGGCCCGCGCCCGCTGGCGCGCGGCGCCGTCGCGCGGCG
>NZ_JEMA01000086.1 GCF_001589285.1 Sorangium cellulosum
GTCAGGGCGGCGACGCCGCACGCCGACGCCCACGAGGCCCCGAGCCGCTCGGACCGGCGCAGCGCGCGCGCGAGCAGCACGCCCGCGGCGACGCCGCCCGCCAGGCACGCGGGGACGCAGATCGACACGCACCCTTCCGGCGTGCACAGGTGACCGTAGACGCGCGCCGCGTGCGCCGCCGCGAACGGCACGAGCCCCGCCGCGACGCCCGGGAGCACGCCCCGCCCGAGCTGCCGCCCCCGCCAGGAGAGCAGCGCCGCCGCGACGTAGAGCGCCGCGCCGATGATCGCGGTGGTGAACGGACGGTCGCTCATCAGCGCCGCCACGAGCGCGATCGCGATCGTCGGGGACGCCGCCCAGGCGGCCTGTCGCGCCCTCCCGCGCTCGTACGCGCGATAGGCCCTCTCCTTCAGGCCAACGAGCGCCTCAGGTTCCATAGATCCTCCTCCACGCCTCCCGGAGGCGGGCAAATGCGCGCTCGCGACGCTTCCGGAACGCCGCGCCCGACAGCGAGGGGTCGCGATCGCTCTCCAGCACGGTCGCCCGCAGCGTCTCGCGATCCGCCTCGGCCAGCGTGCCGAGCACCTCGCGCGCCGCGTCGTCGAGATCGCGGGCGATCGCCGCGTCCTCGGGCGTGGGCGCGTCGGCCGCGATCGACGGGAAGAGCTCGTCCGGCGCTTCCCTGGACCGCGACCGCCGCCGCCGCGCCGTGCGGCACTCCCACGCCGCGATCGCGAGCGCCCAGGTGAGCGCGTCCGCCTCGGGATCGAACGAGCTGGCGCGGTCGAAGACCTTGAGGCACGCCAGCTGCGCCGCGTCCTCGGCGTCCGCCTCGCCCCCGAGCATGCGGCGGCAAAACGCGCTGATCGCCGGCCACAGGGCCGCATAGACGGGATCGAACGCCGCGCGATCGCCGTCAGCCAGGCGTCTCATCGACGCGTTGAGCAGCGATCGCGCGCGCGGTTCCAACGGCGATGGTCCTCAGCCGCAGGGGCAGTCCGGGCAGGGGCAATCCGCGCACGGACAGCCGCCCGCGAGCTGCGTACCCGCGTAGGCCGCCGTGGGGATTCCGAGGACGGCTGCGATCAGGGTCACCTTGAGCCAACGACGCATGGGCGTTCTCCTTTTCTTCTCTTGTTCCGGTCCGGCCGGCTGTCGTCGCCTGCCTTCCTCGGCTCTAGGCGCGAGCAGGGCCGAGCGTGACACCCTCGGCGATCGAAATCCCGGGGCGCCGGTCGTCGCAGCCCTGTCGTGCCCGGCTCGCGCCCGCACGCGCCCCGACGCCCGGTTCCAGCTTTGCAGGTCATTCCGCCAGACACGCTGAACGTGCTAGGGTGACGCGCCTATGTCCGGCCGCCTGTGTACCGCTGCCCTCGGCGTCCTGTGGCTCGTCGGGTGCACGCCGTCGCGACGCGACGCCGGATCGAGCGCCGGCCCGGCGGGGAGCGCCGGCGTGGCGGTCGCGGAGCCGGAGGGCGCGCGCCCGGCCGGCGCC
>NZ_JEMA01000087.1 GCF_001589285.1 Sorangium cellulosum
CGCAGGGCGCGCGGTGGTCGGGGCGGCTCCGCGGCACGCGGCGCTGAGGAGCAGCAGCGCGGCCATCGTGTGTCTCGCGGCGAGCATGGCCACCACGCTAGCGTCGTCCACACGAGCCTTCCAGGCACGACATCGGGACGGTTCCGCACCTGGACCACCCCGAGCGCCGCGTCCGGCGGGAAGCCCGAGGAGACCCACCACGGGACGGCGGACTGGCCGCGCCGTGATCGGGCCGGTGGGTCTTCGCCGGGGCGGCGGGAGCGGGAAGCGCGCGGGCGGCAGGCCGCTCCGCTGCGCCAGCAACACCCGGGCAGCACCCGTTGCTGCCCTGGCAGCAGCGCGGCGCGCGCTCCGGGGAAGCGCGCACGGGAAGGCGGCGGCGGCGCTGGCATGACGTGTGCTCAACGGGCGCCCCCATGACGGGTTCATCGTCGACATCGCGCGTGCAGGCAGCCCTCGATCAGCTCCGTTCCGGGGGCATGGTCATCCTCCTCGACGACGAGGCGCGCGAGGACGAGGGGGATCTCGTCGTGATGGCGGAGCACGCGACGCCGGCGGCCATCAACTTCATGGCCACCCACGGCCGGGGGCTCGTCTGTCTCGCGCTCACGGAGGAGCAGGTGGACCGGCTCGGGCTGCCGCTCATGGCCACCCGGCCGGGCGCTCGCCGGTCGACGGCGTTCACGGTGAGCATCGAGGCGCGCGAGGGCGTCACGACAGGCATCAGCGCGCACGACCGGGCGCGCACCGTCGCCGCCGCGATCGCCCGCGGCGCGTCGCCGCGCGATCTCGTGTCGCCGGGGCACGTGTTCCCGCTCAGGGCGCGCCGCAACGGGGTGTTCGACCGCGAGGGGCACACCGAGGGCGCGGTCGACCTCGCGCGCCTCGCCGGGGGCCTGCCGGCCGCCGTCATCTGCGAAATCATGAATGAAGACGGGACGATGGCGCGGCGCCGGGACCTCTCGCGCTTCGCGGCGCGCCACGGGCTGCCGGTCCTCACCCTCGGCGACGTGGTCCGCCACCGGGTGCAGAGCGAGCACGTGGCCGCGCGCGTCCGGACCGCCCCGTTCCGGCCCGCGGGACTGAGCGGCGAGTGGAAGGCGCACACGTACAGGATCCGGGGCGACCGCCAGCTGCTGCTGCTGACGCTCGGCGCGCCGGCGGCCGCCGGCGACCGCGCGGCGCCCGTGTACACCCACCGGGCGGCGCTGGTCTCGGATCTCCTCGGCGACGCCGAGCTGTTCGAGGCGCTGCGAGACATCGAGTCTGCCGGCGCCGGCGCGGTGATCTACGTGTCCCCGCCGGCTCGCCAGGGCGCGCTGGCCGACGACGACGACGCTGGCGTCGGCCTCGAGCTCGCCGTCGCCGCGCGCGAGCTCGGCGCGCTCGGGTATCGTCGGGTGACGATGCTCGACTCGAGGGCTCCGTGGCCCGCCGGGCCGAAGAAGGAGCTCGACCTCGAGACGGGCGATGCGCCGGGCGCGCCGGAGCTGCACGGGGCGGCGCTGGCGGGGCGCGGACGCGCTGCCGCT
>NZ_JEMA01000088.1 GCF_001589285.1 Sorangium cellulosum
CGGAGCCTCTCAGAGCGCCCCCGGCTGGTCAACGGCGTCCGCTAGTCGCGGAGCGCGCGATCGATGATCGTGTCGACGTGCGAGAGCGCGTGATCGAGATCGAAGCACCGCGCGATCTCGTCCGGGGCGAGCAGCGCCGCGACGTCCGCGTCGGCCGCGAGGTTGTCGCGGAAGCGGCCCTCGCCCGCGATGGCGCGCATCGCGCAGCGCTGCACCAGCTCGTAGGCCGCCTGGCGCGGCCTGCCCTTCTGGACGAGCGACAGCAGCACCGCCTCGCTGAAGAAGAGCTCGCCCGTGCGGTCGAGGTTCTGCCGCAGCCGCTCGGGGTAGACGACCAGCCCGTCGACGAGCCCCGCGGCGCGGTCGAGCATGAAGCCGAGCGTCGAGGTCGCGTCGGGCGCGATCATCCGCTCGACCGACGAGTGCGAGATGTCGCGCTCGTGCCAGAGCGGCACGTTCTCCAGCGCGGGGATCACGGCGGCGCGCACGATGCGCGCGAGGCCGCACAGGTTCTCGCTGAGGATCGGGTTGCGCTTGTGGGGCATCGCGCTCGAGCCCTTCTGGCCTGCGGAGAAGCGCTCCTCCGCCTCGCCGACCTCGGTGCGCTGCCAGTGCCGCACGTTGGTCGCCAGCCGCTCGATGCCCGCGGCGATGAGCGAGAGCGCGACGAAGAACTCGGCGTGGCGATCGCGCGCGACGACCTGCGTCGAGACCGTCTCGGGGCGCAGGCCGAGGGCGGTGAGCGCGCGCTCCTCGATGCGCGGCGACAGGTGCGCGTACGTCCCGACCGCGCCGGCGATCTTGCCGACGGCGATCGCCTGGCGGGCGGCGGAGAGGCGCGCCCTGCCGCGCTTCATCTCGGCGAGGTGGCCCGCGAGCGCCAGGCCGAACGTGATCGGCTCGGCGGCGATGCCGTGGCTCCTGCCGATCATCGGGGTGCGCCGGTGCTCGTCCGCGCGCCGCGCGAGCGCGTCGCAGAGCTTGTCGAGCCGCGTCGAGAGCATGTCGGCCGCGCGGACGAGCAGCATCGCGAGGCTCGTGTCGAGCACGTCGCTCGAGGTCATCCCGCGGTGCAGCCACCGCGCCCCCTCGCCCGCCAGCTCCTCGACGTGGGTGAGGAAGGCGATGACGTCGTGCTTGACCGTGCGCTCGATCGCCTCGATCCGCGCCGCGTCGAGCGAGAGCTGCTTCCCCCGGATCCCCTCCGCGATGCCGGCGGGCACGAGCCCCTCGGCCTCCATCGCCTCGCAGGCGGCGAGCTCCACCTCTAGCCATGTCTTGAACCGGGTGGCGGGCGACCAGAGCTCTTCGAATTCGGGCGGGGTGTAGCGCGGGATCATGGGCGGGACGCTGCGAAGGTCTGGAGGGTGCGTCAAGGATGGAGTGGCCCCGGGTGGCCCGGGCGCCCCCCGGCGGCTCGCGCCGCCCGGCGTGCGCGACGCGGCTTGCGGGCGTGCGGCGCGTTGCGAACGTTGCGCCCGATGCCGACCGAAGCAACGGCGCCCGCGCGCGCCGATCAGGGCGGGGCGCTCGCC
>NZ_JEMA01000089.1 GCF_001589285.1 Sorangium cellulosum
GGGCGCCGCGGGCGACGCGGGCGACGATCCGCTCGCCGGGGTGAAGCAAGGCGTCCAGGAGATCGAGTTCAAGCCGAAGCCCGGCGGCTACAAGGTCAGCTTCAACCTCGACGAGGCCGACCTCCCGGAGCTGGTCAAGGCGATCAGCAACATCACCGGACGCCGCTTCATCTACGGCGGCAAGCTCCGGCAGATCAAGGCCACGGTGTACGCGCCGGAGAAGGTGACCGTCGCCGAGGCGTACAGCGCGTTCCTGTCGATCCTCGCCTCGAACGACCTCACCGTCATCCCTCACGGCCGCTTCCTCAAGATCGTCGAGACGCCCGGCGCCGTGTCGGAGACGACCCCCGTGTACGGCGCCGCCGCGCCCGTGCCCACGGAGGACCGGTTCGTCACCCGCCTCTACCGGCTGTCCCATATCGACGCCAACGACGCGGGCGGCGTCCTGACCAAGTTCAAGTCGAAGGACGGCGACGTCACCGTCTACCCGCCCGGCAACCTGCTCATCATCACGGACACCGGATCGAACATCCAGCGCATGCTCCGTATCGTCGAGGAGATCGACGTCGGCGGCGCGGGCGATCAGCTCTGGGTGCAGCCTGTGCACTACGGCTCCGCGGCCGAGGTCGCGACGAAGCTGAACGAGATCGTGGACCCGAGGGCGGCGGGCGGCGCCGGCGGCAGGCCCGGCCGGGGCGGCGCCGGCGCCGGCGGCACCGGCGCGCGCATCATCGCGGACGACAGGACCAACTCGCTCATCATCACCGCCTCCGAGCCGGACTACCTGCGCGTCCTCGGCATCCTGAAGCGCCTCGACGTGCCGCAGTCGGGCGAGGGGCAGGTCCACGTGCTCTCGCTCCAGCACGCCGGCTGCAAGGAGCTGTCGGCGACCCTGAACCAGGTGCTCGGCGGCAACACCGGCGGCGGCGGCGCGGCCGTGGGCGGCCGGGGGGCCGCGCGCAACGCCCCCGCGGTGCCCGGCTCGACCGACGACATCTTCGAGGGCCAGGTGAAGGTCACCTGCGACGAGGCGAGCAACAAGCTCCTCATCACCTCGTCCCCCCACGATTACGCCCAGCTCCGCGCCGTGATCGACCAGCTCGACGAGCCGCGGCGGCAGGTGTTCATCGAGGCCGTGATCATGGACGTGAACGTCAACCGTTCGCTCGATTTCGGCATCGGCTACCACGCCGGCGCGCCGTTCGACACCGCGCAGGGCCAGGGCCTCGTCTACGGCGGCAACAACGTCGTGCCCTCGGTCGGCGGCTTGCCGTCGCAGCTCGGCGCGCTCGCGCTCGGCGTCCGGGGCGCCGAGATCCCGGGCTCGAACAACATCTTCGGGACGGGCCTGTCGATCCCCGCGTTCGGCGTCGTCCTCCACGCGCTGGCCCAGGACGGCGACTCCAACGTGCTCGCGACGCCGCACATCCTCGCGACCGACAACGTGCCGGCCGAGATCTCGATCGGCCAGAACATCCCGCTCCAGACCAACGTGGGCGGCGGCGGGCTCAACCAGCTCGCGAGCCTGGCGGGCGGCGCGGGGGCC
>NZ_JEMA01000090.1 GCF_001589285.1 Sorangium cellulosum
GGCGCGGCGCGTCGACGGGGCGCGGCGCCTCTGCGAGGAGCGGCGCGACGCGCGAGACCTGCGCCGCGGGGGCCGCCTGCACCGTCGCGAGCGCGCCCGGCGACGCGTGGACGAGCGTGTCCAGCGCGCGCTGCCGCATCTGCAAGAACCGGCGGTGGACCTGCGCCTGCTGCTCCACCCACTCCTGGTGAAGCCGCGCGAGCTGCACGGTGAACGCCGCCGCGCCGGCGACGACGTCGCCCGGGATGCCCGCAGCAGGAGACGTGACGATCGCCGGCGCCACCTGCAGCGGCTCGCAGTCGACGACCTCCGCGGCGGTCGACGCGACGAGCGCCGGCGCTGCCCGCAGAAGCTCGTGTGCGACGCCCGCGGCAGGCGATGCGACGGGCGCCGGCGCCGCCCGGAAGGGCTCGTCCGGGGACAGCGCCGGGAGATCCTCCGCGGCGGAGAAGCCCGTCGGGCCGGGGTACAGCGGCGGCAGGTCGTCGAGGGCGGACGGCAGAGGCGGCGCAGGTTCCATGGAGTCTCCGGGAGATGAGCAGGAGGCCGCGCCGGGCACGACGATCGCCGGCGGGTGGGCGGGAAACGTGAGCTTCGGCCCCTCCGAAGGCCGCGGTGGCGGCAGGGGCGCAGCCGGACCGCCAGCCCCGATGCGGACCGACAGCGAGCCCCCGCCGAGGCCGGCGCAGCGGACCTCGGCGACGCGGACGTCGTCGGCCCACGGCGCCCCGTCGGGCTTGCGGGCATGGCGGCAGGCGAGCACCGCGGCCGCGACGTGCAGCAGGCCGGAGGCGGCGTGCGCGTGGCCGAACCGCGGCGCGAGGTCCGTGGCCGACAGGACGAGGCCAGGGTCGGCCGGCTCGTCGAGGACCACGGCGAGGACCGGGTGCCGCTGGCGGACGGCGTCGTCGAGGCGCTCGACAACGAGCACGACCGCCGCGTCGCCGGGCGGCAAGCGGACGCCGAGCGCCTCGAGCGCGGCCACGTGGGCGGGCTCGCACGAGAGGTCCACCGCGCCGACGATCGCGGCGTCCACGGCGCCGGTGCGCAGGGCGCTCCCCGCGATGCGAAGCGCCCACGGCCCGGAGAGCTCCTCGGCCGCGACAGTGAACGACGGCCCACCGACGTCGAGCTGGCTGTTCAGCCGGTTCGCCGGGATGTTCGGCATGTTGCCGACGACGCCAGCCGCCTGGAGCGCAGGGATCACCGCGTCCTGCAGCGCGCCGACGTCGACCGAGGGACCGAGCCGCGCTGGCGCCGTCTCGGCGAGCCGCCAGCGCGCCATGTACCGGCACACCTCGGTGTCGGCGCCCATGCCGATGAGCACCGCGGTGCGGTCGCGCGGCAGCGAGAGGCCCGCGGTCGCCTCGATCGCCGCCTCGAGCAGCAGCGTCTGCTGCGCGAGCGCCTGCTGCAGATCGCGCGGCGGGAACCGGAGCCGATCCGCGGGCAACGCGACGGTCGCGCGGCGGGGATCCGCGCCGCCGCCCGAGAGGAGCGCCTCCGCGAACGCCGGGACGCCGCTGAGCTCACCGACGCAAAGGCCCATCGCCACGACGGCGAGGTGCCCCGCCGGGGCGG
>NZ_JEMA01000091.1 GCF_001589285.1 Sorangium cellulosum
AGGCGCTCCGCCCGCCGCTGCGCCCACACCCGCGCCCGCGCCCGGCGCCCCCTTGCCGCGGGTCACCGAGATCCGGATCGACAAGAGCGAGCACACCCTCGATCTCGTCGCGAACGGCGAGGTCGTCCGGTCGTACCGGGTCGCGCTCGGGCCGGGCGGGCCGGGACCGAAGCGCTACGAGGGCGACCGTCGGACGCCGGTCGGCACGTACCACGTCGCCGGCCGCATCAAGGGCCTGTTTCATCAGTTCCTGCTCGTGAGCTACCCGAACGAGGAGGACCGGCGGCGCTTCGCCGAGCTCAGGCGTCGCGGCGAGGTCCCGCCGGGGCGCGGCGTCGGGCACAGCATCGGCATCCACGGCGTCGGCGGTGCGCTGCGCGACGGCGCGCGCGCGCACAAGGAAACCGACTGGACGCTCGGGTGCATCGCGCTCGATGACGACGAGATCGACGAGGTCGCGCGGCGAACGCCGGACGGCGCCAAGATCGTGATCACCGATTGAACGGGCGGTGCTAGGGTAGCCGGTCAAATCGACGGGCTGTCCGTCGAGGATGGGAGCGCGACGGCTCGACCGGCGCCGCCCTCATGCCTTCCCGGGAGATCGTGCATGTCTCGCCGTTACTGGCTGATGAAGAGCGAGCCTCAGAAATATTCGTTCGCGCAACTCGTGCGCGACGGCCAGACGATGTGGGACGGCGTCCGGAACTTCGAGGCCCGTAACAACATGCGGGCCATGAAGGAGGGCGACCTCGTGCTCTTCTATCACTCGAGCGAGGGCATGGCGGTCGCGGGCGTGGCGCGCGTCAAGCGCGAGGCGTACCCGGATCCGACGGCCGACGCGGAGGAGGACTGGAGCGTCGTGGACATCGAGCCGGTCTCGCCGCTGAAGCTCCAGGTGCCGCTCGACACGATCCGCGGCGACGAGTCGCTGGCCGAGATCGCGCTCTTGAAGCGGTCCCGCCTCAGCGTCGTGCCGGTCTCGAAGGAGCACTTCGATCGCGTGCTGAAGCTGGGCAAGACCAAGATCGCTTGACGCGGGGACCCGGGGTAACGACTAATCCCGGCGTGAACCTCCGCCCTGGAGCCCGAGCCCTCGCCCTCCTCTCCCTCTTCACCGCCGCGTGCGACGGCCCGCCGACGCCGTCGCCGATCGAAGGCGAGCCGGTCTGCGCCGACTTCGAGATCGGGGCGACGCGCGCCCCCATGCGCGGGAGCCTCCGGTTCCCCGTCACGCTGACGGTGATCGAGGGCCACGACCCGATCACCCGCACGACGATCACCGGGCGCCGGTCGAGCGACGACCCGGCGACGCGCATCCTGCTTTCGGACGACGACGCCGAGTACGAGATCCAGTGGGCGCAGTGCGAGAACCAGCGCGCGCCCCGGGCGCGCACGCTGGCGCGCGACACGAGGGACACCGCCGAGTACGCCTGCGGCAACGCGGCGGTGTACAAGACGGACAAGCTCGTCACCCGCAAGGGCGACGCCGCGTCGCGCACGATCCACTTCGCCGCGCCCCCGAAGCCGGAGTGCTGGGAGAGCGAGCTCCCCCCGGCGGGCTCGTCCCCCGCGGTGCCCGACCAGCCGCCGG
>NZ_JEMA01000092.1 GCF_001589285.1 Sorangium cellulosum
GGCGTCCGGCGCCCACCGCGAGGCGGCGGCGGTGTTCGCTGAGGCGAGGGAGAGCCTGCTCGCGCGCGCCGACCGGATCGCCGACCCGCGGCGGCGCGAGCGGTTCCTGACCGCCGTGCCGGAGAACGCGCGCATCGTCCGGGGCGCCGCGGCGACGGACGACGGCGGCGCGCAGGCGGGCGAGGGGAGCCCGCCGCGCGCAGCACAGGCGTCCTAGCTGGCCCCCGGGAGCCCGCCGCCGCGCTGATGGCCTGTCACCTCGCCGGGACCGACGCGAACCGTGAAATGGAGGGCACCTGTCTGCCGATTGTCCAGGATGGGCGAGTTGCTTGTCGCTTCGAGAGCCTGTGAGTTCTGCTTGATTCGAATTAAAAAAATACTCTATCAGAGGTGACAGGTGATCAGACGAGCTCATTCCAGCAACTCACGCGCTGCACTACCTCCCACCGTCACACCCGCTCGAAATCGAGAGAGAGTCGAGAGAAAACGAGGGACCGGACGTCGATTGCGGGTTGACGCATTGCGCTGTGCGGCAGGAGCGCTCGTGGCGCTGCTCTCGCAAGGATGCATTGCGTCGACGGGTGAGCCGGTGGAGGCGGAGGGCGCCGAGATCGGCGAGGGCGCGCTGGCGCTGGAGAGCTACGCGCAGACGCGGTATCCGATCGTGCTCTGTCACGGAATGGCCGGTTTCAAGGCCATGTTCGGTGTGGTCGACTACTTCGGCGGGATCGCGTCGACGCTGCGCTCCGGCGGAGCGGAGGTGTACGCCACGGCGGTGCCCCAGTTCGACAGCACGGAGGCGCGGGGGGAGGCGCTGCTCGCGCAGGTCGAGGACATCGTGGCGCGCACCGGGAGCGGGAAGGTCAACCTGATCGGACACAGCCATGGAGGGCTCGACGTCCGGTATGTCGCCGCGGTGCGGCCCGATCTCGTCGCGTCGGTCACCACCATCGGCTCGCCGCACCAGGGGGCCGAGCTCGCCAGCTACCTCCAGGACAACCTGCGGGACGGCGGGGTCACGCAGGGGGCCCTCTCGTTCCTCGCCAACAGCCTCGGCGCGGTGCTCAGCCTGCTCAGCGGGCGCTCGACGCCTCAGGACTCGATCGCCGCCGTGAGGTCGCTCTCCGCCGAGGGGATGCGCGCGTTCAACGCACATTATCCGGCCGGGCTGCCCGCCAGCCGGTGCGGGCAGGGCGCCGGGGAGGAGAACGGCGTGCGCTTCTTCTCGTGGTCGGGGACAGGGATCCTCACCAGCGTCGTCGATCCGACCGACCTGACGCTCGGCCTCATCTCGAAGCTGTATTCGGAGTCGAACGACGGGTTGGTGGGCAGGTGCAGCTCCCACTTCGGAGAGGTGATTCGCGACGATTACGGGATGAACCACCTCGACGAGGTCAATCAGCTCTTCGGATTCATCAACCTGTCTGGCCCGAACCCGAAGTCCGTGTTCCGGTCGCACGCGAGCCGGCTCAAGAACGCCGGCCTCTGAGCCGCGGAGGGCGTCATGGAGCGTCGTGGGAAGAGGGGGCTCGTCGCGGCGATGGCGCTCGCCGCGCTGGTCGGCGCGGGGTGGCTCGCCGCGGGCGAGCGGCAGCGGCCGG
>NZ_JEMA01000093.1 GCF_001589285.1 Sorangium cellulosum
CCGCCGCCCCCGGGCGCCCCGCTCGCGGCGGCCGCGGCGCCGCCGCCGGCTCCCCCCGCCGAGGTGACGAAGCCCGCCGCTCCGGCCGCCGTCCCCGTGACCGCCAAGTGGAAGGCCACTGTGTACGGCATGGCGGAGTTCAACATCATGCACGACTCCACCCAGAGCTTCGGCGAGTCGGTGGGGGCCACGGTGATCCAGCGCGAGGACACCTACGCCGGCTCGCACGGCCGCACGCACTTCACGACGCGGAACTCCCGGTTCGGCATCAGGGCGAGCGCGCCCGAGTTCGCGGGGATGAAGACGACAGCCAACCTGGAGCTCGACTTCTTCGGCAACCAGCCGCCCACCGTCTCCGAGGCGTCGCTCGTCAGCAGCGGCACCTTCCGCCTGCGTCAGGCCAACATCAAGGTGGAGTCGGACTACGTCGATCTGATGATCGGCCAGTTCTATCACCTGTTCGGGTGGCAGCCGTTCTTCTTCCCGGCCACCGCGTCGTTCTTCCCGGTGATGAACCAGGTCTTCGGTCGGATGCCGCAGCTCCGCGTCGGCCACACCTTCAAGACGGATCCCGTCAACCTCGAGATCGCCGCGGCCGCCGTCAAGCCGCCGCAGCGCGACGCCGAGGTGCCTGACGTTCAGGCGGCTTTGCGCTTCGGCTTCAACGACTGGAAGGGGATCCACACGCTCGGCGCCGCCGGCATGCTGATCGACCCGCTGACCATCGGCGTCTCGGGCATCTACCGCCACTTCCGGCTCCCCGAGTTCTCCGCCGCCCCCGTCGCGTCGAGGTCGGCCGACGGCTACGGGATCTCGGTCGACGCGGTGGTGCCCATCATCCCGGTCACCGCGCTGGAGGAGCCTGGCAATGCGCTGACGCTGACAGGCTCGTTCTTCGCCGGCACGGGCATCGCGGACATCGTCGGCGTCGCGAGCAACGTGCCGAACCCGCCGCTCCCCGACGGCGCGACCTACACGCCCAACCTCGACAACGGCCTCGTTGTCTACGACGCGAACGGCAACCTGAAGACCATCGGCTGGAAGGGGTTCGTTGTCGGGCTCCAGTACTACCTGCCCCCCTCGGGGCGCATCTCCATCTCCGGCAACTACACCCAGGGCTGGAACGACCGGGTGACGGAGGAGAACGGCTACGGCGCCCTCCGCACCGCCTACAACGAGTCGCGCTACATCGACGGCAACGTGTTCATCGACGTCACGCCGGCCATCCGTACCGGGCTCTCGTTCCAGTACTCGGAGCAGACCTTCGCCGACGGCGTGACCGCGACCAACGAGCGCCTCGAGCTGGCCATCTACTCCTTCTTCTGAGCGGCAGCGGCGCGGGCTCCCTGCGCCGCGGCCCCCCGGGGCGACCGGGGCGGGGCAGGGGGCCTCGCCGGGTCGCGCCCACGCGTCCGCCACACCCGTCCGCGACGGACCTCCAGCGCGGCCCGCCGCGGCCTTCTCGCCGACCGGCGCTTTGGCTACGGATCTTCGCCATGCGCCGTCAACACCTCGTCGTCCCCCTCGCCCTGTGCGCTGCTCTCCAGTCTGCCTGCTCCGCGGCCCCGCCGTCCGCCGAGCCGCCCCCGTCCGCGGCCCCGGCCGCGAGCGCGGCGGCGGC
>NZ_JEMA01000094.1 GCF_001589285.1 Sorangium cellulosum
GGGGCCACGCAGGTCAGCCGTAGCGACTCGGGGGCGGCGACGGCGCGCCCGGGCGGCTCGACGCAGGGGCCCAGGACGCGCACCCGGCCGGCGCTCATGGAGACAGCGAGCTCCTCGGCCTCCGTGTCCCACGTGACGTCGAACTCGGTGCCGATCACGTGCACCTCGAACGGCCCTCCCGCCACCACCCACCGGGCGTCGTCGCGATGCACGACGCGCACGTGCAGCGATCCGCGCTCCAGGAGGACCCCTGCGCCGAGCGGGCCGACCTCGGTCACGCGGGCGCGCGTCCCCGGCGCGAGGTCCACGCGCGACCCGTCCGAGAAGTCGAGGCCGACCTTCGCGTTGTCCGCGGCCACCCACCGGCCCACGGCGCCCGGCGCCCCGTCGACCCGGTACGTCAGCGGAGTTCCCGGCCCGGACAGCGCGAAGAAGAGGGCGGAGGCGGCGACGCACGCCGCCGCGAGCGCGAAGCCGAGCCGCCGCCGGGAGGGAGCCGCCGTGGCGCGCAGCGAGAGCGCGGCCTCTCTGCGGTAGATCGCCTGGAGCCGATCCGCCGCCGAGGGCCGCGCCAGCCGCTCGAGCTCGGCATCCTGGTGCGCGGCGACCCGGCGCCCCAGGGCCGCGATGTCCTTGGTCCTCACGTCCATCGGTCGCCCTCCGCGAGCCAGGAGGCAAGCACTTCATCCTTCTTGCAGCGCTCGACGAACGCGATCTCCGCGCGGTGGATCCGGCGCTTGACGGTCGCCACCGACACGTCGCAAGCGGCGGCCACCGCGGCGAGCTCCTGGCCCTCGACGATCCGCAGCGTGAAGGCCAGCCGCTCGTCGGGATCGAGCGTCTCCAGGGCGCGGTAGAAGGCGCGCACGCCCTGCCGGGCCTCCGGATCGACGCTGGCCGAGATCTCCGGCAGATCGTCGCTCGCGAAGAACGCGAGCCACCGGTGCCGCCGCTTCTTGCGGAGCGCCTCGCGCGCGACGAACACGGTGACGCTTGTGATGAACGGCTTCAGCGCCGCGGGCTCGCGCACGTCGTCGATGCGGGAGAACACCCGGGCGAACACGTCCTGCACGAGATCCTCCAGGGGCCGGATGTCGCCCAGGAGGCGAAACAGCATCCGCTCGACGAGGCCCGCGTAAGTGTCGAGCAGGCGGCGCTCCGCCGCGGGATTCCGGGCGTGCAGGCCGCGCAGGACCTCGGACGAGGTGGGCTGCGCGTCGCCAGGGGGATCCGGCGAGCGGGGCTTTCGGACGACGCGGAGGTGCGCGGACATCGCGGTAACTTCTAAGATGGCCGGTCCCCGTCGCGACGGCTCAGCGCCGCGTCGCACGCCGGACGAGCTCTGCCGTCGCCTGGCGAGGGGGCACGTGCTCCGCACCCCACCTCCGAAGGCCTCGCCTCCGCAGGCCTGGCTCCGTGCTCGAAGCGACCGCGCACCTCGAACGGAAGGACCAGGGCCGTCGCTCGGTGGATGAAGGCGAGACAGGTCATCGTAACGCTCTCCCCGAGCCCGCTCGGCCACGCAGGCCGATGGTTGCCTCCGGCGCGGGCTGCGCTTCTTCGGCCGAGCTTGGCCCGTCAGGCGAGCTCCGGAGTCGAAGTGCAGCACTCGAACCCAACGTGCAGCACGGCCAGACGTCTGGCTGTGCGT
>NZ_JEMA01000095.1 GCF_001589285.1 Sorangium cellulosum
CCTGGATTTCGCGCGTGCTGAGCCATTCATAAATAATGGCAAACTGATGGCGCAAAACGGAACGCCTTGAAGACAAGGCTCGGCGTGCGCAGCCGCTGCGTTTGCTATGACCCAAGGCAAGCGCACGCCGAGCACCTCGAAGGTGCGACGGCGCATCCGCCGAAGCAAGCCCAAACCGATCCCGCCGCGACGCGCTCGCGTCCGCCGTCCCGACCCGCGCGCGGTGCACATCCGCGCGACGGAGACGACCCTCACGGCGGTGGCTGGGCTGGTCGGCTTCGGTGTTTTCCTCCGTGAGCTCGATGTCGACGCCGAGCTCCGGCGCACGTTCGGTCGACTCAAGCCCGACAGCCGGGTGCTCTACCCCATGGCCGCCCAGATGCGGCTGCTCATCGACGCCGCCGTGGCCGGGGAAGCGCGGGTGTTCGGCCTGGAGGCCCTGGCGAACGACCCGCTCTTCGCGCATCTGGCCGGTGGTGTCGTGCCCAGCATCGACACGGTCTATCGTGACCTCTGCCGCTTCGACGAGCAGGCGCTCGCCGCGCTCGATACGATGCTCTCCGAGCACGGGCTCGCTCCGCTCGCCCAAGCGCCGCCCGAGATCGTCCATCTGGACGTGGACACCACCGTCGAGCCGCTGTTCGGCTCGCAGGAAGGAGCCCGACCGGGACCCAATCCTCGCTATCACGGCCGGCCGAGCTATCACCCGCTGCTCGTCCGCGTCGCCGAAACCAACACTGTCATCGGCGCCCTTCTCCGGCCGGGAGACACGAGCTTCGGCAACGACGACGTGCCCTACGTCGAACGTTGCCTCGATCGCGTCCGCGCGGCCGCCCCCGAGGCCGCCGTGTACGTGCGCATCGACGCCGCCGGCGACTGCACCCAGATGCTCCGGGCCATCGCCGACAAGGCGGCCTTCTTCCTGACCAAGCCCAGGCTGACGCGCGATCTCGCTGGTGCGATCTCGCTGGTCACCCGCTGGAAGACCGTGGACTGGGACGCCGACGGTCGGCCTCGCCGCCAGGTCGCGGAGGTCCCGTTTCGACGCCGCGAATGGGGCAATCTCGAGGCTCGCGTCATCGCCGTCCGGACGCTCGACCGGACGTACGCCAGGCACATCTATCTCTGGGACGATCTCGACTACACCGTGCAGGTCTACCTCACCAACGAGATGGCCGAAGCGCCGGAGGACGTCGCCGCCCGCTACGACCCTCGGGCTGGCATCGAGGTGCTGATCCGCGACCTCAAGCACGGTTGGGGCTGTGGTCAGGTCCCGAGCCATACCTTCGCGGCGAACCACGCGATGCTCCTGCTGAAGCTCCTCGCCCATAACCTGATGCGCCGTTACGTGCTCCGGCGCTTCCCCGAACTCTCGCGCTGGACCGTGCCCTGGCTTCGCCGGGAGCTCATCCTCGTTCCCGGGCGCCTGCTACGAGGCCCAGGACGTGAACGCATCCTCCGCGTGCCGGAGATGTCGTTGCTGGGACGCTGGCTCAACTGATCAGCAGACCAGCATAGCGACTGCATTGGGGGAAAGGGGGAGGTGTGCCCTCGCGTCGCGACAATGCCGCAAAAAACCGGCATTCTCGCGCATTCGCGGTCCGGTGCGCCGCGGAATGCCTGATCGCCCGTCCACTGCTGCTCCGACGCGCGAATGTGAAGTT
>NZ_JEMA01000096.1 GCF_001589285.1 Sorangium cellulosum
GTGCGCCGCGCGTCACGCCGGGTCACGCCGGGTGCGCCACGAGGGGGAGCGACGTCACCCCGCGGACGGAGATGGATCGCCGCCACGCCGCCGGCCCGGCCTCGGTGAAGCGACGGACGCGCGGCAGGAGCGCCGTGAGGTCGTCGGCGAAGAAGCGCACGCGCGCCTCCAGGCGGGCCATGGCCGCGGGCGCGAAGGCGCGGTTCACGAGCGAGCGCAGGCGGCCGTGCGCCGGCGGGTCGAGGACGATCATGGAGTCGCCGAACGGGTTGTGCCCGAGCCACGGCGGCTTGGTGGCGGCGCGGAAGCCCTCGGACGAGAACAGCTCCGTGTCCTTGAGGACGGCGATGACGTCGTCGTGGCGGGTCACCGCCCAGAAGTCGCCCGGATCCACCTGGCACACGGGCGCGTCGCGCCGCAGCGCTGCGTAGGTGGGGTACGGGTCGGCGAGCATCGCGGGGGACATCAGGTTCAGCCGTTCGCTCATGGATCGAGGACCTCCCGGGCGGGTCAGGAATGGAGCGGGAATGGTCGCCTGCAGCGGGGGCGCGCCGCAAGCGGAGGGCTCCAGCGCGGGCGGCGCCGGTCGCCAGGACGCGCCGGATCGACAGGGGTGAAGGAGCTCCCTCCCCGGGTCAGACAGCCTCGATGAAGCGCAGCACCGCGGCGCAGAACGCGGCCGCGTCCTCCTCGGGCCACATGTGCGTTGCCCCGGGGACCACCAGGTGCTGCCCGGGGATGCAGCGGCTCGCCGCGCGGGAGACAACGCCAAACGTCGGCCGGGAGAGCTCGCCGTGGGCGATGGTGACCGGCACCTTCAGGCTGGCCAGGTCGGCGCAGGTGATGGCGGGCGGCTGGGGCTGCGACAGGAGGAGCGGCATTGTCCGCGCGTTGTCCAGGTTGATGGCCTGCCTCTCCGCGGGCTGAGCGGCGAAGTACCCCTCGCGCTGGCCCGAGCCGTCGAGCAGGAGCCGCACGGCTTCCTGGAGCTCACCGCGCTCGACCGCCCCGAAGACGGGGCCGAACATCGCTTTCATGTCGTCGCCGAGCGCGCTCAGCTCGGCGGGATCGGTCACGTACGAGGGCACGCCCGGCTCGTGGATGAAGGCGCTCCTGATCAGCTCGGGATGGGCCAGCGCGGCGGTCAGGACCCCATGGCCGGCGTAAGACCACGCGACAACGTGCGCCGGGCCCGCGCCGAGGCCGCGGAGGAACGCGACAAGGTCGTCCGCGTGCGTCTGCACGCCGAACGGGGGCCAGCTCGAGCCCCACGCGCCGGTCCCGAAATAGCGCTGGCTGTACGCGATGGCCCGGTGCCGCTCGCCCACGATGGGGAGATGGCGATCCCACAGGCGGTGGTCCGAGACCGCCCCGTGCAGGAACACCACCGGGGTGCCCTGGCCTTGCTCCACGTAGGCGAGGCGGGCTCCGTTCACCTCCACGAACCGAGGCGCCTGCGCGCCGTCCGGGCCGCCGTGGCCCACCAGGGATGCTGCTGCCATGGGCACGCGGCGATAGTGCGTGCGAGCGCGCGGATCAACGCCGCCCGCCCCGTTGACCTGGGACGGGAGGGCGCGCGAAGATCCGGCGATCCCGTTGCACCACCGCGCGACACGCTCTCTCGCCGCACTCCTCGCGCTCGCCGCGGGCGCCTGCTCCCGAGGCCCCGCGCCCAGCGCGGAC
>NZ_JEMA01000097.1 GCF_001589285.1 Sorangium cellulosum
CCGCCCCCGAGGCGCCGGCGCCGCGCGCGTCGAGCTGATCGCGCGCCTCACCCGGAGCGCGGCAGCGCCCGCGCCACCGGCGCGCGGGCCAGCCGGAGGAAGCGCGCCATGAGCACCGCCGCGACGGCCATGAGCCCCGCGGTCAGCCCGAACCAGAGGCCGCGGACGCCGAGGTCGAGCCCGAAGGCGAGCGCGATCGAGAGCGGCAGGCCGAAGGCCCAGTGGGCGCCGAGGTTGGCCCAGAACGGGAACCGCACGTCGCCCGCGCCGCGCAGCGCGCCCGCGGCGACCGCCTGGATGCCGTCGAAGATCTGGAAGAGCGCGGCGATGCGGAGCAGCGGGACGCCGATGGCGAGGACCTCCGCGTCGGGGGTGAACGCGCCGATCAGGGCGCGGGGGAACGCGGCGTACGTCGAGGCGCTCACGCACATGATGCCGGCGCCGAGCAGGACGCCCAGCAGGCCGGGGCGCAGCGGCGACCGGCCCGCGCCGACGGCGTGCCCGACGCGGACAGCGGTGGCGCCGCCGACGCCGATCGCGCCCATGAACGCGAAGGCCGCGAGCCCGATCGCGACCTGGTGCGCCGAGACCACGGTGGCGCCGAGCCGCCCCGCGAGCAGCGCCGTCATCCCGAACACGCCGATCTCGGCGAGGAGCTGCAGGCCGATCGGGACGCCGAGCCGGTAGACAGCCGCGACCGGCACCGCGCCCGCGTCGTCCTGGGAGGCGCCGCGCCGGCGCCGCGCGGACCAGAGCACGATCGACGAGAGCACCGCGCTGGCCAGGCTCGCGGCGAGCCCCGCGCCGAGCGCGCCGAGCTGCGGCAGGCCGAGCGGCGGGAGGCCGACCCAGCGCAGCACCTCGTCGCCGCGGACCATGAGGTTGCAGGCGACGAGGTTGACGACGTTCGCCACGATCACGGCGATCAGCGCGGGCCGCGTGGCGCCGTGCGCCTGGAGGAAGCTCTTGCTGGCGAGGAAGACGGGCCAGAGGAAGATCCAGAGGGCGTGGCCGAGGATGTAGCGGCGCACGCCGGGGACCAGCGCGGGGTCGACCCCCATCGGCGCGAGCGCGAAGGTCGCCGCGAGCGCGGCAGCGAACGCGACGACGCTGACGAGCACGCTGGCGCGCAGCGTCGCGCGCAGCGCCGCCCACGCCTGCCCGGGTCGCCCGGCGCCGATCGCCTGCGACGCGAGCGGATCGACAGCGGCGGAGATGCCTATCCCGAGCGCGTTGCATATGTGGACGAGCGTCCTGCCCATGGCGCAGGCGGCGAGCTCGTCGACCGAGACGCGCCCCACGATCGCGACGTCGACGAGCGTCATCGAGACGAGCCCCGCCTGTGCGACCGCGATCGGCAGCGCGAGGCGCACGAGCGCGCGCAGCTCGGACCGCGCGCTGTCGGCGGCGAGAGGGGTGGGGGCGACGTTCACAGGGAGACCGGGACTGGAGAGGGGGCGGCACCATAGCGCGCGCGGGCAAGCGCGCTTGCGCTGCGGCGGGTCGGGCGAGCGCCGCGGAGGAGAAAGATCAATTATTCTGATGACTTAGCGCGAACTGGACGAGGCAGAGCGGGGAGAGGAAGAGAGGCAACATGTAAGCGCTCACGACCACCTCTGCCGGCCTCCGTCTTCCGTATCGCGTCTCCCGTCCTCCGTCTCCCGATCCCCGTCCTCGTCTGGCGTGCTCGTG
>NZ_JEMA01000098.1 GCF_001589285.1 Sorangium cellulosum
GCACGTCTCGCAGAGACGCTTCTTCAGCAGAGGCATCGGCTTGGGAGTCTACGACGCCATCACCCAGTTCCAAGCCTTGGCGTCGGCCGACGACCGCTGACGACTCACGTGAACAACGCACGAGTCAGGCGGACGGCGTATTCTGCGTCCGGGTTCGTTGTGGCGTCTCCGAGCCGCTCCATCATCGCTGCCACCGACAGATCGCGCCGCTTCGGCAATCGCGCCCGATCTGCCGCAGCAATCGCGGCGGGCATCTCCTCGCGGGTGGGGTCCGTGCAGTAGCACGGAGCGCCAGGCTGCTGCCGCCACGATTCCGCGAGCGTCCCTGCGTCGAATGCGTCGAACCCGGTGTCCTCGACGAGCGCCATTCCCACCTTGCGGTCCCTGTCACCATCGGCCGCAACGGGGATCGCGATGCGGTCAGGGCTCCCCGCAGGCTTTCCCTTCTTCGCGAACGAGTCGGAGCCGATCGCGTTCCACGCCTTGACGATAGGGCGGCCCAGCTGTTCGGCTACCCAGAGGCTCTCCACCTGACCGGCCTCGATGGCGTCGATCCTGCCGTCGCGCTGCGGATAGTAGTTCGACGTGTCGATGACGACCGTTTCGGCTGGTACGTCGGCGAGCAGCGGCGCGATCCCCGGAAGACGGTTCAGGGGGATCGAGAGGATCACGACGTCAACGTCCGCCACGGCTTCCGCCGTCGAGACCGCGCGTCCGCCGAAGGCCAGCACGTCCGGCTCAATCGTGTCCGGGCCGCGTGAGTTGGCCGCCTTCACGTCATGTCCGGCCGCGCTCAGCTTTCGGACCAGGGTCTTACCGATGTGGCCAGTACCCAGAATGCCGATCTTCATGGTTGGGTCTCCTTGTAGTCCTCGAGGGTTTCATTCGACCGCCGGGTGCGCGAGCGCCTCGAGCTTGCGACGAAGGTCGTCCAGGTCCCGGTCGGTAAGCTGGCATGCAGACTTGATCTTATCGGTGATGCCCCGGACCTCGGCTTCGAGGGCGCGGCCACGCGGTGTCAGGTCGACCAGCACGCGGCGTTCGTCGGCGGGGTCGCGTGTCCGCGTCACCATGCCGGCGACATCGAGCCGCTTGAGCAGCGGCGTGATCGTGCCCGTGTCCATGTCGAGGCGGGCACCGAGCGCGCCTACGGAAAGTGGCGCGCCATCCAGCAACTCCAGGATCACGAGATACTGGGGGAAGGTCAGGCCCAACGGCTCGAGAAACGGCTTGTGCATGCGCACCATCCGGTTCGCCGCGCCATAAAGCGCAAAGGAAAGCTGTGTGCCGACGCGTCGCCGTTCCGAGGTCATCGTCTTCTAGCTCGCTATTAACTAGTGCGCTAGATAATACGCCGTGGTGACTTGTCAAGCCAGCCGGCGACGCGCTGCCATCCACGCCGGCCGGTTGGGGCTGGCGAGCTCCAGACCGGCCAGCGCTCCTCGCGGTCGGCCTTCTGATCGGTCTTTGCCTGCGCGCTCCTACGTGCGTGCGCGCGTACGCACGACGGGGGGAACGCCGTCAGTTCGGGCGGGACCTGTTCGTATCGCCGACCGAGCGCGAGAGCGCGCAGGAACTCTCGAGCGGGACGGCCGAGCCCATCCGAGAACCCGTCAACGACTCCGCCCCGCCGCGTACATCGTAGCGCATCCCCCGACCGAACTCGCGGCGCCCGCGGCCAGGTTTGAGGACCCAGCCGTAAGGGGGAAGCGCGCGTGGGCAGCCTCCGAG
>NZ_JEMA01000099.1 GCF_001589285.1 Sorangium cellulosum
AGGCGCCGCCGGCGCCGGCCGCGAAGGACGCTGGCGCCGAGCAGGGCGCGGGGGGCGGCGCGGCGGACAGCGTCGAGGACGTCGCGCCGTTCGCTGTCGAGGTCGGCCGCGGGACGGCGTTCGCAGGCGGGTTCGCCGTGGGCGCGCAGCGGGAAGCGGAGGGCGGGACCATCGCGATGGTGGCCACGCTCTCGGCCGACGGCGCCCAGGGGAAGCTCGTGCGGCTCGCGCGATCGCGGGGCGACATGGATCCGCCTGTCGTCGCGGGCGCGGGCGGCGCGATCCTCGCCGCGATGCTCGAGCCGAACGCCGGCGGGCGCGCCATCAAGGTCGCGAGGATCGAGGGAGAGCACGTCACCTGGGGCGCCGAGCTCGCCGAGGGGCGCGACGAGTCGCTCGCGCTCGACATCGCCGCGTCGGGCGAGCGCGCGGTCATCGTCTGGGACGACGTGACCCGCGACGGCAAGCGATCGCGGATCATGCTCGCCTCCGCCGACGTAGGCTCGCTGCGCTCCGTCACCTCGGCCCGCCCCGTCTCCCAGCCGAGCACCGACGCCGAGCTGCCGCGCGTGATCGCCCGGCCCGGCGGCTACTGGCTCGCGTACATCGCGCGCGCCGAGGAGCCGGCGCGGCGAGCCGCGGCGGAGAAGGGCGACGACGCCGACGAGGACACCGCCGCGGCCGGCGAGACGATCGCCCACCAGTGGATCGAGGTGGTCCCCCTCGACGAGACGGGCGCGCTCACCGCCACGCCGCGCGCGGTCACGCCGAAGGACGGGCACGTGCTCGCGTACGACCTGACGCTCGGCGAGGACGACGGCGTCATCCTCGCCTTCCGGGACGACGACACCCCGAGCGGCTCGATCGGAGGGCGCATCAGCGCCGTGCTGGTGCGGCTCGGCGGCGTCGGTGAGCCGCGCGTGCTCGTCGGCGATCGGGAGCAGGACACCCCGCCCGAGGCGGCCCTGGGCGTGGGCGCCGGGGTGCCAGCGCTCCTCCGGGGCGCGCCGAGGCCGGGCGCGCACGACCCCGCCAGCGGCCGCGCGGGAGCCGTGTGGCTCGCGATCGCGAACGCCTCGGGCCCGACGCAGCTCGCGGCGCTCACCGCGCGGGGCGAGCTCCAGGGGGGGCTGCACGCAGAGCCGGCGCTCGGGCGCGGCGAGCCGATCGCGGCGTCCGCGGAGGCGCTGCTGGTGGCGCACCCGGCCGGCAAGGCGATGAAGCTCGACGTGCTGCGCTGCGCGCCGGCCGCGCCCGACAGGTAGGCCGCTCCCAGGATCGAGCAGGTGCGCGGAGCGCCGCAGCAGGCGCGGCGCGGCGGGACGCGTCGCGTGGCGCGAAAAAAGCCGTGAGCCTGCTCGCGCGCGGCTCGAGATGCGCGCGGCGTCGGTCGAGCAGGCACATGGACGTGGATTGAACGCGCGCGGGTGTGTAGCATCCGCGCCAGTGCACGGGGACGATCCGCAAGAAGGAGCGTCGCGCCGGCCTGGTTTGCCTAGCTTGCCCGGATCGCCGGACGAAGCTGGCTGGGAAGCCAACGCCGACAACGCTCAAACGGCGCGCGTGAGCGCGCAACCTCAGCCCGGCGCGAAGACGCTGCTCGTCGGCAGCGCAGGCACGTCGAGGCTCGGCACGCCGAGCGCGAACGCGCCACCTGGCGACGAGGCGCCGCCGGCCGCGATCGCGCCGCCAGACGGCGAAGCGCCGCCGGCCGCGACCGCGCCGGCGACGACGACCCCGCTGCCGACGCCGAAC
>NZ_JEMA01000100.1 GCF_001589285.1 Sorangium cellulosum
ACGAGCGCGGCGCCCGCCGTGCCGTCCCTGAGCAGGAGCTCCAGGGCGACGCCCCCCACGAGCGCGAGCCCCGCGAGGGCGGCGCGCGGCGCGAGCGGGATCGGGACGAGGGGCCGCGGCGCCACGCCCGCGGCGCGCGCGAGGCGCTCGTGCTCGCGCGCCTTGAGCGCGACGAGCGCGCTGTAGAGCGCGAAGAGGGCGACGCCGGCGGCGATGTAGAGGGTGCGGCTGCGATCGGGGCTCGCGGCCGCGGCGTCCGCCAGCCGCCCGAGGCTGTCGGCGCCGGGGGTCGCCGCGGCGGGCGCGGGCTGGAAGGCGCGGGCGTCGGCGCGGACCGCCCACCGGATCGGCTCGCCCTTCGGGGCGTACGGGCGGAGCAGCTCGAGCTCGTCCTTGTCGAGCGAGCGGCGCAGCGTGGAGAGCGTCAGCGGCGCCCCGAGCGCCTCGGAGTCCTCGGCGTCGCCCGCCTCGTCGACGCGCGGCTCGTCGGGCGCGGCCGGGAGCTCGACGGTGAGCCGCGCCGAGTCGTAGCCGTCGTCCCAGCGGGGGCCCGTCCACGAGACGCGGGAGGTCGGGCCGTCCTGCTGGATGAGCCCCCGCTTCGTGAGGTCCGTGCGGTAGCGGAAGAAGAGCACGAACACCCCGCGGCTCAGGCCCTTGCCGTCGAAGCGGGCCCGCAGCGTCGGCGGCGGGCGCGTGCCGTCCTCGCGCGGGCGGAGGTCGGGCGGCAGCAGCTCGAGCGCGACAGGCGTCGCGTCCGTGAGCGAGCCCGCGGCCGCGGCCTTGAGGGGCACGGCGTAGCTGCCCTGGTCGAGCTCGGCGTCGGGGTCGACGCCCTGGATGTCGAGCGCGCGGAGCGGCCCGCCCGAGATCTTCAGCGTGACCTTGTGCTCGACCCGGGCGGCGCCGGCCCGGTCGATCGCGAGCCGCGCGTCGTCCCCGGCGACGTGCACCTCGACCCACGCGCGCGCCGGAAGGGCGAAAGCGAGGACGACGAGCGCCGCCAGGAACGGGAGCAGCAGCGCCGGCCCGGGGCGGCGGGCGATGCGAGAGGGCATGGTGCAGACGTCCCACGGCGCCGCGCGCAGGGCCAAGTTCTGTGGCCGGCGCCGGTCGTCTGCCGCCGCGCGCCGGCTCCCACCGCGGCAGGGGCCGCGCCGCTGCCGCTCAGGGCGCAGCGGACGCGATTCAGTACGCGACGCCGAGCGAGAGCGACCCCATGAGCTTGATCTTCTCGATCTTCTCGTAGAACACATCCACGCTGGTGCCGTTGACGGTGAGCTCCGCCGGAGGGGCGAGCGCGACGCCGAGCCCGAACCCCCCCGACATGGCGAACCCGCCGTCGCGGCCGAAGATGTTCGTGCTCCCGATGATGAGGCCGAGGACGGCGCTGCTCACGTCGCGCTTCCCGGTGACCGCCGGGGCGCGGAGGTTGGGGGTGAAGACGGCCTCGAACGACTCGTAGCCGACGCGTCCTTTCACCCAGAACCCCTGGAGCGGCTTGCCCTCCACGTAGATACCGACGTCGGCCGCGAGCGCGTATCCGGTTGTGTCGAGCCGCGCGTCCTCGAGCGAGCCCCAGATCCAGGACGGGGTGATGCCGATGGTGAGCGGTCCGAGGACGGCGACCTCGCCCTCGAAGGTCATCCTTCCGAACAGGAGATCCAGGGCGTTGTAGCGGACCGACCAGCGGCAACAGGTGGCCTCGGGCGGCCTCGGCGGTGGCGGCGGGCCTTCCGGCAAGGCGTACGCTGGACCGTAGCCGGGCGGCTGCTGGGGATAACCCTGCTGGGGATAGCCCTGCTG
>NZ_JEMA01000101.1 GCF_001589285.1 Sorangium cellulosum
GCCCGCGGACGCGCGGCCCGCGCCCGCGCCGGCAGGGCTCTCCTCGGTGGTGCGGATCGCCGACGCGCAGCGGACCTGGGGCGACGTCACGCAGCACCTGGTGGGCACGCCGTTCGGCCTGTTCCTGCTCGGCGCGGGGCCCGAGGCGCTGCTCGAGAACGCGCTGGGCCCGGCGCTCGCCGATGTGGTCGACCTGGGCAAGCCGCTCGATCTCGCCGTGTTCGGCAGGGCCACGGGCGCGCGCATCGTGGCCTCTCTGTCGGTCCCGGAGCGGGAGATGTCGCGCCTGCAGGACCGCTTCGTGCTCGAGGAGCACCGGGGCATGCTGCGCGTGAAGGGCGTGCGCGCAGAGGATCCCGACGACCGGGCGCTGCCACGGGTCTGCGCCTTCGAGCCCGGCGATCGACGCGGCAGCGCGCGCCTGATCTGCGCCGACGACGCCGGGGATCTCGAGGCCGCCGCGCCGTACCTCGTTCAGGTCGTTGGCCGGGAGCCGCTCGAGGTGGACGCGCGGATCGAGATCCCGGGGCGAGCCGTCGTCGAGGCCATGGACGACATGCCCGGGGAGGACGCCGACAGCCCCTCCGGGAAGCTGGGCCAGGGCTTCGACGAGGCGTTGTTCCGAGATCTCGAGAGCGTCAGCGTCGACCTCACGTGGGCCCCCCCGGACATCGATGTCGGCCTCGGCATCCGCCTCACGAGCCGGCGCTCGCCCCTCGCGCTGGCCGCGGCGCCTGTCGCGGCGCAGGACGCCGCCACCCCGCCGGCCTTCTTCCGGCTCCCGCGCGACACGGCGCTCGCCTTCTACACCCAGGGCGCGTCGCGCGAGGAGCTCACGCCGCTGCGCGAGGCGTTCTTCCAGGACCTGCGCGACGACATGGCCGGCGAGGGCTACGACGCGTCGGGGCTCGCTCGGTTCATCGAGCGCCTCGGCGCGCTGACCTTCACGGGAGGCCCCCTGGTGATCGGCTCGGGCGGCGATCGCGCCGCGGCGGAGAAGGCGCTCGCGGACTACAAGGGCGGCAAGCGCGCGGCGCGCTCGCAAAAGGCGGCGCGCCGCGCGCTGCAGAGCTGGTTCCTCGTCGCGGTCGAGGAGCCGGCGCAGCCGTGGATCGCCGGCGTGAAGGAGCTCATCCAGATCGGCGAGGAGCTGGACAGGAAGAAGGCGAGCGCGACGGCCGCGGGCAACGGCGCCCAGGGCGCGGGGGCGCCCGGCGGCCCGCGGAAGGGCGACGCGAGCAAGGACGACGACGACAAGCAGACCACCGATCTCGTTGTCGTCCGCGCGCCCGCCGCGCTGCCCGCGGGGACGCTGCACGTCGAGCTGCGCTCCAGGCCGCTCACGAAGGACGCGCCGCCCGCGCACACGAGCCACCTCTACGTGGTGCCCGCCGGCCAGCGGACGTGGATCGGGGTCGGCGAGGACGGCGCCGCCGTGGTGGACCGGCTGCGCATCGCGGTGGATCCAGGGCTCGACGAGCGCACGCTCGGGGCGGCGCCCGGCCTGGAGGCGCTGCGGCAGCGCGGGACGCTCGCCGGCGGGCTCTTCTCGCTGGCGGGCTGGACGATGCTCGCGGCGGGCGGAGACTCGCCCGAGGCGCTGGACGAAGCCGCCGAGGCGCTCGGCGGGCTCAGGGCGCTGCCCGCGCGCGGCGAGACAGCGATGCTGCTCGCGATCACCTCCGAGGTGCTCGGATCCGGCGCGGCGCGCGTCGACGTGCGCGTGCGGGTGCCCGGCGCGGGGATCCGGGACGCGCTCGCGTTCCTGAGGCGCTGACCGCGCGCTGGCACCGCAGGCAGAGGGACACGCGCCCGCCCGGGGCCGTCGCGCCGACGCCGCGG
>NZ_JEMA01000102.1 GCF_001589285.1 Sorangium cellulosum
CGCGGCCGCGCGGTCGCGCGGTCACCGAGGGCGCGCCCCGCCGCGCCCCGCGACGCGCGCGCGGGAGGAGCCATGAAGTCGAAGACCGACTATTTCTACTTCGAGACGAAGGCCAAGCGCGAGCTCATCAACGTCACCGACCGCGTCGCGGCCGTCGTCGCCGCGAGCGGCATCCAGGAGGGCATGGTCCTCGTGAGCGCCATGCACATCACCGCCGGCGTGTTCGTGAACGACCACGAGCCGGGCCTCTGGGAGGACATCTGGACATGGCTCCAGGAGCTCGCGCCCGAGGGGCCCGACTACAACCACCACAGGACCGGCGAGGACAACGGCGACGCCCACCTCAAATCGATCCTCGTGCACCACCAGGTGATCGTGCCGATCACCGCGGGCAAGCTCGATCTCGGGCCGTGGCAGCAGATCTTCTACGCGGAGTTCGACGGCAAGCGGCGCAAGCGCGTCGTCGTCAAGGCGATGGGGGAGTGACGCCGCCGGCGGCCTGGCCCGCGGCGGGACGGGCGGTGCCGTGCTCCCTCGCCCCGCGCTGCATGAGCGAGGCGATCGCGCCGAGCGCGTCGGACCAGGCCTGATGGTGCGCCGGGGACCAGGCAGCGCCGGCGACCTCGGACATGGCGGTGATCAGCGCGTCGGCGACCCAGGGGTACATCTCGTCCGTGACGCCGTAGTCGACGTGCTTGGCCCCCATGGCCATCAGCTTCTCCTCGAGCCAGGACGCGTCCTCCAGCCGGTCGAGGACCGCGACGAGCGCCTCCGCGAGCATCTTCTCCTGGTGCTCCTGGCTGTTGCGCCCGAAGAGCGGCTTCACCTGCGGGTAGCGCGAGAACAGGATCCCGTAGAAACGGTGCGTGAGGTTGGGCTCCCTCTCGAGCACGAGCTCGAAGCTCTCCCGCAGCAAGCCAACGTTCAGTCCCATGACATACCTCCCAGCGGTCGCTGCGCCGCGCGCAGGCCGCCTTCCATCATCAATTCGCGCATGATCAATTCGCGCGTCGTCAATTCGCGATCAGCTCACGTCAGGTGACGTCGGATTCACCAGCTTCACCGTCTGATTCGCCCGTCGCCCGCAGACCTCGCACGGCCCATGCCAGAGGCGCCTCGCCGGTGAACCGCGGCGATCCCGCGGGATCGGCGCGCCCGGCGGCCGCGGCTGTCTCCCCGGGGAAACCCGGCCTGGTGCCGCGCGCGGCCCGCCCGGCCGCCGATCGCGCGCGGCCGCCCGGCCGTCGATCGCGCGCCCCGACCGCGCGCAGACCCGCCTGCGCGCTTGCCTCGCCCGACCCCGCGGTGTTTCCTGCCGTGGTTACGCTGTCTCCGGCGGTGGTTTCCGGCAGGAAACCGCCGCCGCCCCCGTCTCCCCGAGGAATCCTCGTGACCCTGCTCGACGCCGTGCTCAGCCTGTCCGAAGCGCCCGCCAGGGACGAGGCGCTGCAGCGCATCCTGCGCGCGCTCGCGCGGGCGACGGCGGCGGACGCGCTGTCGGTGCTCACGGCCGCGGAGGACGGGTCGGTCGGCGTCGCCGCGCAGATCGGGCTGTCGCCGGCCGCCCTGGGGCTCAGCTTCCTGCCCGCGGAGCACCCGCGCCTCCGCCGGGCGAGCCTGGCGGCCGGGCCGATCCGGTTCCTCGATCCGAGCGAGCCCGACCCGTACAGCCGCTGGCTGCTCGGCAACACAGGCGAGATCCACCCGATCCACGCCTGCATGGCCGTCCCGCTCCGCGTGCAGGGCCGCCTCGCCGGGCTGCTCACGCTGGACGCGTGCGATCCCCAGGGCCTCCGCGGCCTGGGCGACGAGGACGCGCGCGTGTTCGCCGGGCTCTGCGCCGGCGCGCTGCGGCTCGACGGCGGCGCCGGGCTGGCCCTCGCCGCGGG
>NZ_JEMA01000103.1 GCF_001589285.1 Sorangium cellulosum
GCCGGCGCCGCCGCTCCCCCCGCGCTGAGCCTCATCGCCGGCGTGCGACATGCGTTGCCGCCCGTCGAGCCCGCGTGTTCAGGCGCGGCCTGATACGGCCTGACGCGGCCTGACAGGGCCTGATTTGGCTTGGTCCGGTCGCGTCGCTGCGGTACCCCGAGCGGCATGCCTGATCCCCAGTCCGTCTCTCCCAGCAAGGTCGCGGTCGTGGGCGCTGGCAGCGTCGGCGCGACGATCGCGTATGCGTGCCTGCTCCGCGGCGTGGCGAAGCAGGTGGCGCTGTTCGACGCGAACCGGTCCAAGGTCGACGCCGAGGTGCTCGACCTGAACCACGGCCTGCAGTTCGTCCCGGTGGCGACGCTCGAGGGCAGCGACGACGTCGAGGTCTGCCGCGGGGCGCACGTGGTCGTCATCACCGCCGGCGCGAAGCAGAAGCCCGGGCAGAGCCGGATGGACCTCGCCACGGCGAACGTCGCGATATGCCGCGAGCTCCTGCCGAGGCTGCTGGCCGTGGCGCCGGACGCGCTCTACCTGCTGGTGACCAACCCGGTCGACGTGATCACGTATGTCACGCTCAAGCTGACGGGCCTCCCGCCTGCCCGCGTGATCGGCAGCGGCACGGTGCTCGACAGCAGCCGGTTCCGTTTCCTGATCGCCAGGCACCTGAACGTGGCCGTGCAGAACGTCCACGCCTACATCGCCGGCGAGCATGGCGACAGCGAGGTGCCGCTGTGGAGCAGCGCGAGCGTCGCGAACATCCCGCTGGACGAGTGGTCCGTGCCCGGCCATGGCAAGCTCGGCGCGAGCGACAGGGCGGCGATCTTCCACGGCGTGAAGAACGCCGCTGCCCAGGTGATCTCCGGCAAGGGCGCGACGAACTACGCCATCGGCCTGGCGACCGCCAAGATCCTGGAGGCGCTGCTGCGCGACGAGAACCGCGTGCTGCCCGTCAGCAGCCTGCTCGGCGGCTACCGCGGTATCGACGATGTTTGCCTGAGCGTGCCGTGCATCGTGAACCGGTCTGGCCTCGAGTCGCAGCTCCCGATCCCGATGAGCGCCGAGGAGGAGGCCGGCGTCCGCGCCAGCGCCGACACGATCCGCAAGGCGATCAGGTCGCTCGGGTTCTGACGGGGGCCGGCGCGGTCGAGGCCGAGCCGGCGCTCACCGGATCGTGCAATAGGTCGGGAAGCTCGACGGGATGCCCGACGCGTAGGGCCGCGGCGCGACCTTGTACGGGTGGTCCTTCAAGAATTGCCAGCTCGACGCGGCGATGCCGGACGGGATGCGGTGTCCTCCGCCGCTGTCGCAGTCGATGGCGAAGCCGCCTTTCGCCTTGATGTCGTTCTCGAACGCCGCGCTGGCTCGCGCGAAGTCGATCCCGACGACATCGGAGCCCTCGGCGCCGTGGACCCCCATGACGGCGGGCGGGTTGGTGGCGTCCTGGAGCGCCGGGGTGCCGAAGCCCGTCGTGCCGCCCGAGTACGTCACGACGCTCGCGACGTAGCTGGAGCGCGCGTACGCCATGTACGCCGCCTGGAGCCCGCCCGCGCTGAACCCGAGCGAGTGAATGCGGCGCGCGTCGATGTTGCGCTGCTGGATGGCGCACGCGAGCGCCTCATCGGCCGTGGCGAGGTCTCCCACGTACCACACGTTGTTGCCCGTGGTCCGCGTGCCGTCCTCGCCGCCGTGCCCGTCGTACGCGTTGGGCGCGAACACGACGCCTCCGCGGCTCGTGATCTCGTCGATGGCGGCCTGTCCGAGGCCGGTCACCGCCTCTCGCGGCCTGGAGCCCGTGGCGTGCCAGTAGACGACCACCGGCGCCGGCGTGGCGGACCGCGCGCCGGCCCACACCTGTACCTCGCGGCCGCGGAACGTCATCGTCCCGGTGGCGAGCGTCGGACACGCCTCCCGGG
>NZ_JEMA01000104.1 GCF_001589285.1 Sorangium cellulosum
CTCACCCCCCTACATCCCCACTCCCCCCGGATTCACCGTCATCGCGAACGCAATCCCGCTCTGCAGATCCCTCCGCGTAACGACCCCCGCAAGCTCGATATCCAACCCCACGATCGCCTGCGCCACCTCGGGCCGGATCCCTGTCAAGACGACCTGCGCCCCGAGCAGCCGCACCGCCCGCGCCACCTGCAGCAGAGCGCTCGCCGAGGTCGTGTCGATGTGCGGCACGCCCGTCACGTCGATGATCGCCACCCGCGCCTGCCGCTCGACCACCTTGCCCAGCAGGTTCTCCATCATCTGCTGCGCCCGCGCCGCGTCCAGCGCGCCCACCAGCGGCAGCACGAGGACGCCCTGGCTGAGGGGGACGATGGGCGCCGACAGCTCCAGGAGCGTCTTCGCCTGCATCCGGAGCTTGTCCTCGAGCTGCTTTCGCTTGGTGATCACCTCCGTGAACAGCATGATCCCGCCGATCTCCCCGGTCGCCGTGTGCCACGGGAAGATCTTCCACATCCCCCATTCCACGTGCCCATCGCTCCGCGGAAAGGGCTCCTCGTCATTCCCTTCCGAGGCCCCTGCGAGGCAGCGCTGGTGGATCGCCTTCCAGTGCTCGGGGACGTCGGGGAACACCTCATAATGGCTCCGGCCGATGAGATCCCGAGCATCCAGGCCGAAATCCGCCCCGTAGCGCTGACTGGCCATGACGTAGCGCATGTCCCGATCGAACATGGCGAACGCGGCCGGCGTGTAGGTCATGAAGAGGCGCACATGCTCTTCGCTCCGGCGCAGCGCCTCCCGGAGGCGATCCCGCTCCTCCTCGGCCTGCTCCAGCCCCTGGATGCGCTGCCTCAGGCGCTGGTTTTCCGCAACGAGCTCAACCTGATCCGGATCGTCGCCCATCGTGCCCTCGGTTCTATCACCGCTTCTCGCCGCTCGTCGACGCCGCCGGCGCGCCGCCCCCCGGCGTCGCGTCCACCGCATTGGGCCCGAGCAGCGTCCCGCACATCGTCTTGCACAGGATGTCCGTCGCTCGGCACTCGCACTTGCCCTGTTGCTTGAGCTCGAGCTTCCCGCGCATCTGCTCGACAGTGAACTGCGCGAGCCGCTCGACCCGGTCCATGCTCCACCCCTCCTGGATCTGGCGCGGCGTCCGCGGGTCGGTGGTCTTGTCGTCGGGCTCGGCGCAGCAGCGGAAGCTCAGGAAGTAGTAATAAAAACCCTCGTCGTGCGTGTAGATCTTCGGGCGGCACTGGTTGCGCACGCCCTTGTACCAGGGGCCCCCCGTGTGGACGCTGTCGAACTTGCCGCGCCAGCCGCCCGTCGTCTCGCTCGCCACCACCTCATCGGTGTTCGCGGGCAGGTCGGCGACCCCGTAATCGCTGATACACTGCGCCTGCGACCCGCTCCGCACCCCCTTCCAGAGGCGGGCCAGCTCGGCCGGATCGCGCTTCGCCACCTTCTTCATGTCGGGATCGTCCCAGAGGTGATCGCCGTTGCACTTCGTCGCGTCGCGCGAGTACCCGTAAGGGAACGGCTTGATCTCGGGGCCCTCGCAGGCGAGCGTCCACTCCGACTCGGTGCAGAGGCGCTTGCCCGCGGCGGCGCACTTGACCTGCGCCTGGTGGAACCGGTTCATCACCTCGGGCCGCTCCCCCTTCTTGTTCGGCCACTCGTACGTGTCGATGCAATACCGCTTCTTCACCTTCTCGCCGGTGCAGCGGCCAGGGGTGGGCGCGAACTCCTCGCAGACGGTCTTCTTGTTCGACTTGTCGTACCAGCTCCGGAGACAGCTATGCTCGACCTCGGTGCAGTACTCGCCCTCGACGAGCTTCATGTCGGCCGGGCACGCCTGCTCCTCGGCGGCGGCGCTCGCCCCGCCCGGCGTCCCGGGCTCGGCGGCGGGCGCGCCGGGCTCCGCGGCCGGG
>NZ_JEMA01000105.1 GCF_001589285.1 Sorangium cellulosum
GCGGCGCGCCCGGGACCGGCGGCAGCGGGTCCGGCGGCGATTCCGGAGGCCAGTGCGCGCCGGGGGTCCAGCCGTGCGGGCTCGCCGGCCAGGATCCGTGTGCGGCGGACCACTACTGTATCACCGGCTGCTGCCAGCCCGTTGTGAACTGACGTTACATCGATTCGTTTTCTCCCTGGATTCGAGGACGGGGAGCGAGCCACGAGGAACGCAGAAGACACGAGGAGCGGTGTTCACGCTCCTCTGTGCTCGCTGTGTGGTTGTGGTGTATTGCCTCCGCGCGAGCCGGGGACGAGCCCTGGGCCGCGGCGCCGATCGCCCGCGCGCCGAGGAGCTGACCTGCGGCGAGAGAGAGTTTGAAAGGAGACCAGTCCATGGTGATGCGCTCGATGGCTGCTGGGGTGCTTTGCGCCTTGGTGGGGGTGGGGTGTGGCGGAGACGACGAGGGTCAGCCGCAGAGCTGCTCGGTGTCCGAGCAGACAGGGTGCACCGCGCCTCATGTGTGCGAGGAGGTGGAGGGGGCCGAGCCCGCGTGCTTCGCGCCGGTGACGCTGAAGGGCCGGGTCTACAACTCGCTCGACGACGAGGCGATCGCGGGCGCGCGGGTGCTTGCGCGCGACGCGAACGACGCCGTGATCTCCCGGGTGGCGGTCACCAGGGAAGACGGGACCTACGAGCTCGCCGTGCCGGCCCGGCGCGACGCGAACGGCGTTCCGGTCAGGGCCGATGTCACGCTGCGCGCCGACGCGCTCGCGTACGAGACCTTCCCGAGGGCGCCGCGGGTCGCGCTGCCGATCGATCTCTCGACCGCGGCGGGCACGCCGCTCTCCGTCGCGTCGGCGGCCACCGAGATCGCGCTGTTGCCGCTCGCGGAAAGCGAGGGGCTCGGCTCCGTCTCCGGCGTCGTCCACGCCGACCAGCCGGGCGGGACGCTGCTCGTCGCGGGCGGCGCCACGGGCGCGGCCGATCTCGACGGCAGCTACACGATCTTCAACGTGGCCGCAGGCGAGGTCACGGTGAGGGGTTATGGCGCCGGGCTCGCGCTCGACACGGCGAGCGCGGCCGTCAGCGCGGGCAAGGAGACGAAGGGCGTGGACCTGCACGCGACCGGGGAGGCCACGGCTGTCGTGAGCGGCAAGGTCGCGATCGTGAATGCGCCCGACGGGGACGCGACCTCGGTCATCCTCGTCGTGGCCGATACGTTCGACGAGATGACCGCGCGCGGCGAGACCCCGAGGGGGCTCCGGCAAGGCAACGTCACCGGGGAGTTCTCGATCGCCGGGGTGCCCGACGGCGAGTACGTGATCCTCGCCGCGTTCGAGAACGACGCGCTCGTGCGGGATCCGGACACGTCGATCGGCGGGACCGAGATCGTGCGCATCACTGTCGCCGGCGGCGATCAGCCTGTCCAGGAGTCGTTCAAGGTGACGGGCGCGCTCGCTGTCGTCTCGCCGGGCGCGAGCAAGATGGACGAGGTGAGCGGGACACCGGCGTTCGTCTTCGAGGACGACTCCAGCGAAGACATGTACGAGGTGAGCCTGTTCGACGCGCTCGGGGAGAAGATCTGGGAGAACCTGGAGGTGCCCCGGGTGTCCGGGAGCGAGAACGTCACCGTCGCGTACGACGGTCCGGCGCTGGTCCCGGGGATGATCTATCAGTTCCGGGCCACCTCGAAGAAGGACGGCACGCCCATCTCGCAGACCGAGGACCTGAAGGGGGTTTTCCTCTACAAGTGATCTCGGGAGACGGCGCGCGCGCCGCGCGCGGACGCCGCCGTCAGCGGCGACGGCGGCTGGCGCGACGCGCGATGCCGAGCGCGAGGAGGAGGGCGAGCGGCGCGGGGCTGCGGGCAGCGCCCGGCGCGGGGCCGGTCGGGCTGCCCGTCGCGGCGTAGGTGCAGCGGAAGCTGAAGCAGCAGCACGGCCCGGGGGGCGCGCCGCCCT
>NZ_JEMA01000106.1 GCF_001589285.1 Sorangium cellulosum
CGGGGGGCGGTGAGCGCGGGCGGTGGGGGAGGGGACCTCGTGCTGCGCGGGAAGTGCTGCGGGGACGCCCGGACGTGCTTGTACCGGGCCAGCCGGATGGTTGTGCTTCGCGGAGCTCTGTAAAAGACGAGGCATGTCGCGTTCGGCCATGGCCTTCGTCGTCCTCACCTGCGGAATCCTGTCCGGCGCCTGTCAGAAAGAAGAAGCAGAGCCGGAGACGATCGCCGCGCCCACGCCATCGGTCGCGCCAGTGGCCGCCGATCCTGTGCCCACCGCGACCCCGACGCCCGTTGCGACCCAGGAGCCCGCGGCGGCGCAGGAGCCCGCCGCTGTGGGGGCTGCTGAACCAGCAGCGGCAGAGGCAGGGGCGGGGACGGCCGCGGGGGCGACAGGGACGGCGACGGGCCGCGGAGGAGGTGCCTCCATCCAGGCGTGCTGCACGGCGCTCCACGCGGTCGCCACCAAGTCGGGGAAGTCGGAGGAGGCCAAGTCGAAGGCGGGGACGGCATCCCACCTCTGCGCCGGGATCGAGAAGCTCGTGAAGAGCGGGAAGACCCCGCGCGCCAAGGCGCTCACCCAGATCCGAGCGAGCCTCGCCGGGACCACGCCGCCCGCCGAGTGCAACTGAGCCGCGACGCGAAACGGCGCCGGGAGGCCGCGCCCAGGAGCTGCCATGCCCTCCAAGCGGGTTACCGATCGTCAGAAGAGCGCCAGCTCGGTCATCGCAACGGGGGAGACCCACGCGGACCGGGTCGCCACGGAGATCAAGGCGCTGCTCTCTCCCTACCTCCACAAGGGAGAGGAGATGCCGAACATCGCCCTCCTCGCGCACCTCGTCGCCCGCGCGCTCGCCGACGCGCGCGAGCGCATGGTGACGGCCGATGAGGCCCTCGCGGACGAGCTCGCCGACGACGGATCGCCGCGGGAGGGCCGCGACGAGGTCGCCCACGAGCTCCACGACGAGCTCACGGACCTCCGCGACTGGCTCACCAGCCTGTACGGCGCTGCGGCCCTCGAGCAGCTCGGCTTCGCCGAGGCCACGCCGCACGATCCGGTGCAGATCGAGCGCTTCGCCGGCGAGGTCACGCGCGCGCTCAGCAGCAAGGAGCTGCCGAAGCCGCGCCGAGCCGGGGTTCGCTGGGACGCCGACGACGCGGTGCTCCGGATCGAGCGCCGGCGAGACGCGCTCGTCAGCCACCTGAAGGACGCGGCGCGCGAGGCGCGCGAGGCCGAGGCGACGCGGATGGCCAAGAGCACGGCCATCGCGCTGTTCGACGAGCGGTTCGGCCGCATCGCGACGTTCCTGGGAGGGCTGTTCCGGCTGGCAGGCCACGCAGACCTGGCGAACCAGGTGCGCCCGTCGTCGCGCCGATCCGGGCTCACCGAGGCCGACGCGCCGCCGGAGGATCCGACAAGCGTCGCGCCGGCGAGGCGCGGGGGCTCCGCAGCCGAGAACGAGTGAGCGCCGCGGCGGGCCGCCAGGCCATCCTTGCGCAATCGCAAGGCCAGGTCGCGCCGGCCGCCCGGATCGCGGGGGCGATGGCCGGGGCGCAAGGCGCGGTCGCACGAGGCTCTCCCGCGCGCTCAGGCGAAGTGGTCGTACCCCCGCGCCGCGACGCTCGTCAGCTGCCCCTCCGGCCCGCGCAGCGCCACGTCGCTCGCGCCCTCCTCGCGCGGCGCGCAGCGGCCGATCGCCACGAAGCCCGGGAGCGATCCGACGTCGGGGCCCGCGACAGCGATCGCGTAGTCCTCACCGCCGTGGAGCGCGAGCGCCAGCGCGTCCGCGTCGAGCAGCGCGGCGGCGTCGCGCAGGTCGGCGCTCACGAGCGCCGCAGGATCGAGCAGCACGCGCACGCCGCTCGCGCGCGCGAGGTGCGCCAGGTCGGCGGCGAGGCCGTCGGAGACGTCGATCGCCGCGCGGGCGACCGAGGCCGCGCGGAGGCCCGCGTCGATGC
>NZ_JEMA01000107.1 GCF_001589285.1 Sorangium cellulosum
GCCCGCGCCGCCCGCGCCGCCGTTGGTCAGCGGATACTCCGGATCGAGGCAGAAGAAGCCATCCGGCGTCTCGGTGCACGCGTCCGGGTCGTCGCAATCGGAGTCGTCCTCGCACTCCGTCGACTCGAAGATGCAGAAGCCGTTGTCCGGGAGGCCGAACGACACGCAGCGGGCTTGCGGCAACAAGCAATCGTCGTGCGCCGTGCAGGCCCTGGTGCAGGCGCCGAAATCACCGGCGCCGACCACATCCGCGAACTGGTACAGGCAGATGCCGTTCTCGAGCCCGCCGCAGTCGCCGTCGATCAGATCGCCGCCGAATCCGCAGAACTGGGTGCACGCGGTGACCTCGCCGGGGAAGCCCACGCACCAGCCGGCGCACGGGTCCTCCTCGGCGTCGCCGTCGCACGCGGCGCCCATCGGCAGACCGGGGTTGGGCGCGTCGACGCAGAGGTTCGACCTGGGATCGCAGGCGCGGCCGGGGCACTGGCTGTCGGAGCCGCAGTTCGGCGTGCAGACCGTCAAGCCGGCCTCCACCTCTTCACAGCGCAGCTCGTCGCGGCCCTGGCACTTGAACGGGTCGAGCTCCGCGTCGAGGCTCGAGATCTCGGGATCGCCCATGAGGCAGCCCAGGTAACAGATGCCATTGAGGCAGGCGCTGCCCTCGCCCTCGCAGTCGCCGTCGTCCGAGCACGCGGTCGTGCAGTACCCGCCCGAGGGGCCGCCCTCCTCGGCCGACTCCGGGACGCAGAACCCCTCCGGGCCGCAGTCGGCGTCCTCCGTGCACGGGGTGCCCAGGTACTCCGCCTCCGTGGGGCCGGTGCCCGTGCTGACCCCCCTGCCCGAGCTCGAGCTCGATGTCGAGCTCGACGAGCCGCCCGCTCCTCCCGAGCCGGCAGGCGGTTCATCGTCGCCGCAACCAATGAAGCCTGCAGAGAACGCGACCGAGGTGAGCAAGATCGCCGAGATGCGTTGCACTTTCATCACTGTCTCCCGAGCCAGGAGGCCCTGCCCACGTAGGGCGCGCCTTCATGTGATTTCCGGACAGTAACGGAATCGCTGCTGCTTCGCCATACCGGACGAGCAGCGGAGCGCTCGACGTGGTGCCTCCGTGAAAGCGGACGGCACTCCGTTTGAGACCGCCAACAAGACGGTAATCGTACGAGTTTCGATATTATTCAGGCATTACCCTAGGCGGCGGTCAGGCGATCATGGTGGTCAGGCAGATACCTCACTGCCCGCCGCTCCGCGCCCGTGAGCGGCCATCGATACCGGAGGTCGATCGCGGGCGCCCATCCGGCGTGCGCCGGCGGCTCGTCGCGCGCGAGCAGGACCCAGACCTCGCGGCGGTCCGCGGGGGCTCGCTCCGTGAGCGCGGCGCCGAGGGGCAGCCACGCGTCGGGCGCCAGGGTGGCGCGGGAGATCGCCACGTCGAACGACCTCCCTGCGCGCACGAGGTCCTCGCCGCGCGCGCGCTCGACCCGGGGGGCCTTCGGGAGCACGCCCTGCTGGACGAGGGTGCCCAGCGCCGTGCGGAGGAAGGCCACGCGCTTCTGCAGCGGCTCGATGAGCGTCACGTCGAGGTCCGGCCTGAGCAGCGCGAGCGGCAGTCCCGGCGCGCCGGCCCCCGTGCCGACGTCGACAACGCGCCGCCCCTCGGGCACGTGCTCCGAGAGGAGCCGCGCGTCGGCGAGCATGAGGTCGGCGAGCTCATCGGGGTTCCGGGCCGCTGTCAGATCGACCTTGGCGTTCCAGACGGCGACGAGCTCGAGCCAGCGCGCGAGGGCCTCGCCGGCGCGGGCGGGGAGGCTCGGCTCGCGGCCGGCGAGCACCGTGGCGATCTTCTCCGTCATCTGTGCTGCCCTCTGCGCTGCGTCGCCCAGGCTCATGGCCGGCAGTGGAGCACAGGAGCCGGCGCGCATGTACCCGGCGGCGGGCGGGTGGTCGGATTCGAACCGGTGGGCGCGGAGCGGGGAGGCGGTGGGGGATCACCGC
>NZ_JEMA01000108.1 GCF_001589285.1 Sorangium cellulosum
GAGGCCGACCTGCGCGCCACCTGCGCCCCGCGCTGCGCGGCCGACGACGTGCGCGCCGTCCGCGTCCAGCACGCGGTGGCCGACGTCGGCCTCGGCGTGGGCGTCGTCGCCCTCGGCGCCGCCGCGTGGCTCTATCTCACCGGGCCGGCCGCCGCGCCCCCGCCCCAGCCGGCCGCCGCAACGCCGCTCCGGGCCGGCGCGAGCGCGCTCCGGCCGTTCTTCCCGGCGCTCCGGCCGTTCTTCTCCGGCGCCGCCGCGGGCGTCGAGGGCGCCTTCTGATGCACAACCGCCGGCCGGCTCACCGTCACGGCGCCGCGGCCGCCCTCCTCGCCGCCCTCGTCTCGGCGTGCACGCTCGTGCGCCCGCTGGACGGCCTCACCTGCGAGCCCGGCGCCGGAAACGCCTCGTGCCTGTACGGCCAGCCCTGCGACGCCGACGCCGACTGCGCGACGGCCTCATGCCTCGCGCGCGTGTGCCAGTGCCCCGCCGGCATGGTGACGATCCAGAGCACGTTCTGCGTCGACCAGACCGAGGTGTCGAACGCCGCCTACCGCCGCTTCCTCGCCACCAACCCGGATCTCGAGGCGCAGGAGCCGTTCTGCCTGTTCAACGGCAGCTTCGACTTCGACACCGGGCCCGACGCGCCCGCCGTCTGCAACGACCGCCTCACCGGCGACGAGCTCCCCGCCACGTGCCTCGACTGGTGCGACGCCCGCGCCTTCTGCAAGAGCCAGGGAAAACGCCTCTGCGGCAAGATCCACGGCGGCGCGCTGCCGTACGGCGGCGCGAGCGGCGCGCTCGGCGAGTGGTTCGACGCGTGCAGCAAGGGCGGCGAGCGCACGCACGCCACCGGCGAGTTCGACGCCCAGCTCTGCAACGGCGACGGCGCGGCGACCGTGCCGGTCGGCGACGAGGACAGCGCGATCTGCGAGGGCGGCTATCACGGGCTGCAGCACATGAGCGGCAACGTCCGCGAGTGGGAAGACGCGTGCTCGGGGAACACAGGCCCTGGCGATTACTGCGTGACCCGCGGCGGGGCGTTCGACAGCGGGAACGCGCTCGACGAGCTCCGGTGCGACGCGCGCGACGGTCGCGAGCGCGCCGACACGGACCACGCGATCGGCTTCCGCTGCTGCAGCGGGTAGCGCCGCGGCCGGCGCGCCGCGCGCTCGGAGGCCTGCCGGACGCGCCGCTCGGACCGGATTGATCCGCCAGCCGCAGTATCCCTCGTGATTCCGGGGAAACGCAGCCCCTACCCGGGGCCAAGCAGGACGATCGAGGAGCCAATGTGAACGTTCACATACCTGGTGTCAGGCAAAATGCCCGGGCGCGAGGCTCTCCCCGGATCCGATCGGCGCGGAGCGGCGACCCGCCGCGGCGCCCGCGTGAGCTGCTCTACGAGCCCGCGTGACGCGCCGCTCCGGAGCGACCCCGCCAGCCCTGTCCTCCCCGGGATCGAGGAGCCCCGCTGGCCGGTCGAATGGAATTGACACAGAAATTGTGATCGTTCACATTCTTCCGGAGGGGTATCCTTTTGCTTGGCCCTGGGTGGACCCGTCACGCGTAGCGGGCCCTTCCTCGTCTGATCGATCTCGGCACCGATTGCGTTCGCTTGGGCCTCGCGAAGGCGATTGCCTATCGATGGTGTTTGACGTTTCGCCAGGGTGATCGACCAGAGACCACGACAGACCTCGATGGTTCGACGTCTGTCGTGAAATCCCAGGAGCTGTCCGGCGGAACTCTCTCATGAATCCGGCAAAGCGACCGGATGGCGACTCTGGGGGCAGCGTGACCTGTGTCGCGGCGGCCGATGCCCAGCCCCTCCTCGGACGGTCCGGTGCCCTCACATCGGCCCCATCCGGGATCATGTGTTCTGAGTCCCGTCACGTCGGGCTGAGGGGGCTTCGCGGTGCGAGCAGTTGATCCGAGGCATGGTCGCAAGGTGCGGGTACCCGTGTGCCGTCGCCCCCTTGCATTACCGGAGAGCAAGATGAAGAAGCCG
>NZ_JEMA01000109.1 GCF_001589285.1 Sorangium cellulosum
TTCAACATGGTCGGTGCTCTAGGGGACGCGCTCCGCGCCCGCGGCCTCGCCGTTACCGGCGAGCTCGATTTGCCGCCGCCGCAGAATCACCTCGTCGCGCTCTCCTTGACACGCTCCGACGGCGTGTCCGCGCAGACGCCGGCCGATCTCGCCATCGGCGGCACCACGCTCCTCACCGCCCCGATGCTCTTTCGTGCCGTCGTCGTGAGCGCTCCGCTCGCGGTGCCCGATCAGGTCGTCTGCGATCGCGCCCTCGCGCAGCCGGTGTTCGGGGCGTTCCCGCCGCACCCGGCGTTCACCAGCGATACGCGCTTCGACGCGCGCTTCGGCGTGTTTCCCGCGCCGTCGTCCTCCGCGTCCGGGTCGCCGAGCTACCGCGACCAGGTTGGCCATCTCCTCGCGTGGGCTACGCCGGCCGTTCTCGCGAACCTCGATCGTTTATCCTTCGTCGCGCTCCACGTGCGCGACGGCCATGCCCGGCTCGCCTTCGCGCCCACCTCGGCCGACGGTCTCGCCGCCGCCATCTCAGTGGCCGATCAGCTCCGGGCCAACGTCGCCCACCGCTCGGTCACCACGCCCGCCGTGCCCGTCCCCGTCGGCCGGAGCGGCGCGACCCACGCCCTCGTCACGGGCCTCGCCTTCGTCCCCATCATGATGTTGACCCTCGTCATATCCGCCGCCAGCAGCAGCATGACGTTCCAAGACGCGACCGAGCGCGCCACGTTCACGCTGGGCGCGAACGAGATCGCCTGCCCCGACGGCGGCATCTACTCGGCGGGACCCGGCTACCGCAAACAGCACCGCACCCACTACTGCTACCAGCCGAACGGCCAGAAGACGCCGGCCCAAACGGGCTTGCTCTGGGTGTGGACGTGGGGCTCCTCGACTGCCCTCGGCGTGGGCTTCCTGCTCTTCGCCAGCGCGTTCCACCGCTCAAGCCGCGCGGGTAGGCTGAAGAGCGCCGCCGAGAACGTGGCGGCGCTGCCTCGACAAGTCGCTTGAGCTTCGTCGTCGCCGGCGGCGGCGTCGTTATCGGCGTGGCCGTCCCATGGTTGATCTGCAAGCTCAACCACCTCCTGCTCAAACGCACCGGGGAGGAGCCAGCGATTCAGATCCTGGCCAGCCTGCTCATTCCGTTCGCCGTATACCCCGCAGGCTGTGGAGTGACAGCGGCCCCCTGGATGGGATGAGGCATCATAGGAACGTGGCGTCCGCAAGGTCCATCCTGCTGGTTCCCGCACCTGCCTACCGTGGCCGCGCAACCGGACACGTCGGAGGAACTCCGCCGTCGTCCGGCGAGGGTGGCACCGCGCTCGCGCGCCTCCCGGCGCTTCGCCCCGCTGAGCGGGCGCCTGCGGCGGCCTGGATCCGCGCTGCGTGCGGTGCCTGCACGGTAGCGTGGGCGACGGCGGAGGGGCGCTCCGCTGGGGGCTCGAGCTCGGGGCAGGAGGGAGGGCAACACGAGGTCGGCTGCCGTGAGGAGCTGTCGGCCGCGCGATCTCATGCGATGGCAGCATGGCGCTCTCCCTCCGCCTTTGGGAACCTTGGGTTTGGCAGACAAGGACCCAGAAAGGAGAGCGCCGATGAAGAGATACATCGGATTGGACGTGCATGCCACCAGGGCGCTCCTCGCGCCGCGGCTCGAACCTATGCACCACCGATCGATCCTGATCGTCGCCGCGGTATGCCTCATCGCCTCGTGCGCCAGCCCCCGAGCGAGCGCGCCTGTGCAGAGCGCAGCAGCGGCCAGCTCGCCCCAAGCGACGCCCGACGCGGGCGCGTCCGCGAGCACCGAACCCGCGACCACCCCCGCCCGCCGCGCTGCCCCCAGGCATGTGGACCTCCTGCCCCGCTGGGCCACACCGGAGCCGCCTTCGGCGGCGAAACACGCACAAGCTATGGAAATTGCTACTGTTTCCTGCGGTTGCTCGTTATCGACCGGTTTTTCTGGCGGGACGAATCCGTGGGGGCGAACCGTCGCGATCCGTCGCATCGCCAGGGATTCTGGGAGGGCGTGACG
>NZ_JEMA01000110.1 GCF_001589285.1 Sorangium cellulosum
GGAGACGGCGGCTGAGCCGGCTCCGGGGGAGCGCCGGAGCAGGCAGCGGCGAGCGTCAGGGCGGGGAGGGGGAGCAGGAGGCGTCGCATGCCCGGCGTCATAGTCGAGATCGCGGCGAGGGGAACCAGCCTCGCGCCCGAGGAACAGGCGCCCCCGCCTCCCCCGAACAGGCGCCGCGCACCCCGACAGTGTCGCCCGCCTCCCTTCGCCGGCGCGCCCGCTCAACCCTGCTTCGGCGCCCTCATCCGCGCCGGGTCGACCGCCACGTCCCGCGCCACCTTGCCGAACGCGATGACGCTCCGGTCGCCGTTCTTCTCCTCGATCACGACCCGCCGCACCGACCAGAGCTCCGGCCCCGAGGCCATCTCGAGGCTGCGCACGTGCTTCGCGACCTCCTCGACCCGCGGGCGCGCGGCCAGCGTGATCCCGCCCTCGCGGCTCGGGATCGACAGCTCGTAGCGCGCCCTCAGCCGCTCGAGATCGCCGCCGAGCAGCACCAGCAGGTCCGACAGCACCGCGCCGAAGCGCCCCGCCGCGCCCCGCCCCGCGCCCGCCGCGCCCTTCGGCGTCGCGAAGCCGAACCCCTCGGGCGCGATCCAGTAGGTGATCGCGTCCGGCGGCTTCAGCTCCCAGCGGAGGCGGTCCGGCAGGACCAGCGTCATCTCCCCGTCGCTCTTCACCGCCGTCGCGAGCAGGCCGATGCTCCGCTCCTGCGTGAACGGCGCGACGAGCGTCTTCACCGACGCGCGCGCCCGCGTGATCTCGGCCAGCGCGTCGCCGACGGCGTCGGCGCGGGCGCGGCCGGCGACGGAGAGCGCGCCGCCACACGCCGCCAGGCCCATCAGGAAAGATCGTCGCTGCATCGTCGTCCTCTTACCCCAGACGGGCGGGCCGCGCTTTGCTTCACGCCTGGTAGATCGCCAGGTTGGCCAGGCGAGGGAGGCGCGCGGGCGCGGCCGGGCGGCCGCGCTCAGTCCGCCACCGGCTTCGGCGTGTTGGGCCCGCTCTCGGGGAGCTCCGGCTTCGCGATGTACTCCGTCGGGAGCTCGCCCGTCAGGGACTTGAGCCAGACAACGATCTGATCGACCTGCGTGTGGGTCAGGTCCTTGCCGAGCTGGTGCTTCGCCATGAGCCGCACCGCCTCGGGCAGCGAGGAGACCGACCCGTCGTGGAAGTACGGCGCCGTCATGGCCACGTTGCGGAGCGTCGGCACCCGGAAGACCATGAAATCGGCCTGCTTCTTCGTGATCTCGAAGACGCCGCGGTCCATCGTGTCGGGCCACGACCTCACCAGGCCGAGCTTCTGGAACATCGTCGCCCCCACGTGCGGGCCGAAGTGGCACGTCACACAGCCGACCTCGACGAAGGCGTTGAAGCCCTCCTTCTCGGCGTTGGTGAGGGCGTCCGGCTCCCCCTCCAGGAACAGGTCCCACCGCCCGCGCGTGAACAGCTTGCGCTCGAACGCGCCGAGCGCCTTCGCTGTGTTGATGACGGTCACCGGCCACGGGTCGTTCGGGAACGCCCGGCCGAACGCCTTCACGTAGTCGGGGATCGAGCGCAGCGTCGCCTCGAGCCGCACCGGCGTCATCGCCATCTCGCTCGGGTTCATCATCGGCCCGTTGGCCTGCTCCTCGACGCTGTCGAAGCGCCCGTCCCACATCAGCGAGAAGAACCCCGCGGAGTTGTAGACGCTCGGCGTGTTGCGCCGGCCGCTCTGGTGGGCGTGCCCGATCGACACCTTCGCGCCGTCCGCCCCGTAGCGGTCGAGCGGGTGGCACGAGTTGCACGAGAGGTCGTGGTTCTTCGAGAGCCGGTTGTCGTAGAAGAGCATCCGGCCGAGGCTGACCTTCTCGTCCGTGAGCGGGTTGGTCGACGAGGTGATGAGCGCCGGCAGCGGGTTGAAGCTCCCGAGCCGCTCCGGATCGATCTGCACGGCCGGCTCGGCCGCGCCGGGCGCGGCCGTCGCGCCGGGCGCGGCGCCGACAGGGGTCGCCTGCGGGGCGGCCGGGGCAGCGCCGGGCACCGGG
>NZ_JEMA01000111.1 GCF_001589285.1 Sorangium cellulosum
ACGAGCTTGTTCTCGAGGCCGCTGATCACCGTGAGGTGAGACTTGTGCTCCGCGAGCGGCTGGAGCTGGGGGCTGAGCTCCCAGGCCGAGCCGGAGCCCGTGCGCGCCGGCTTCCAGCGGCCGGGCAGCGTGCCGTTGCCGAAGAACCACGTGACGTAGAGCGGCGAGACAGGCGTGTTCGATTGAGCGAACGCCGTGCCGCTCTCGTTCAGCATGATCTCCAGCAGCGGGAGCGGGATGGTGACGGCGGCGCCCGTCGCCAGCAGACCCCGGAGAACGGTTCGTCGGTTCAAAGCTTTGATGGTCATCGGGGGCACCGTGCGTTCAGGGTTGGGGGCCGACGGAGGAAAAGGCTTCGCTCGTCACGACGTCGAGGACGAGCTCGCGCAGCTTGAACCCCGACGCCTCGAACGACGCGGCCAGCGTGTTCAGCACGCTGCCGTCCACCTTTCGCTCCTCGTGGCCTGCTGCATACGCGTAGTACTTGCGGACGAGGCACCGGGCGACCTCGTCGCTCGCGCTCACGGTCATGCCGAGCTCGCGTGCGTCGGCGACCGGCTCCCCGTTGAAGTCGCCGCTGGAGTCGATCGGCAGGCCGTGATCGGTCGTGCGGTAGCGGCCGATCGCGTCGAACGTCTCGAGCGGCAGGCCGAGCGGGTCCATGAACCCGTGGCAGCCGGCGCAGGCAGGAGCGGTCCGATGGGCTTCGAGCCGCTGGCGCTTGGTGAGGGGCCTGTCCGCGGGCGGCTCCGGGAGCTCGAGGGCGATGTCGCCGGGGGGCGGCGGGACGGGCGTGCACATGAGGGCGTCCCGCATGAACTTGCCGCGCAGCGTGGGCGAGCCCTCTTTCTGGTTGGCGAACTGCGAGAGGAAGCCGGCCTTGCCGAGGATCCCGACGCGCGGGCCGTCCGCAGGCAACGAGCGAACCTCGAAGGTGCTCGAGCTCAGGCCTGTCGTGTCGAGGCCGTAGAGCTGGGCGAGCTCGGTGTTGACGACGACCTTCGTTGTCGAGAACAGCTCGAGCGCGCTCGCCTCGTCATCGAAGGCGAGGACCTGCCATGTGTCTCGCATGTCGCGAACCATCGCCGCGCGCAGGGCGGCGTCGTACTCCGGAAACAGCTCCACGTCCTTCGCCTGCGTGCCGATCCGATCGAGCCGCATGTACTCCTCGGCGAAGGCGCCAACGGCCTCGCGTCCAGCGGGCGCGTCGAGCATCCGCGTCGCCGCGGCGCGGACGCCCTCCGTCGTGTCGAGCGTCCCGCTCGCTGCCTCGTCGAGCAGCGTCCTGTCCGGCAGGCTGTTCCACAGGAGGAACGCGAGCCGGGACGCCATCTCGTAGCCCGTCAAGCGGAGCGACCCGTCGGCGCTCGGAGCTCCGAGCTCCGGGCGATACAGGAAGTTCGGCGACGAGAAGAGGGCCACCGTCGCCCAGCGGACGCCCTCGACGGCGCTGCCGAGCGCCGCCGCGGCCTCGCTGGCGACAGCCGCGAGCCTGTCGACCTCCGCCGTCTCGAGCGGGCGGCGCCACGCTCGAAGCCCCTGCGCCTGGAGGAAACCGCGAACGCAAGCGTCGTCCTGCGCGCCGCTCGGCGTGCAACCGATGAACTGGTCCCGCTTCGCGGAATCCGCAAACACAGCGTCCACGGCGCTCTCGATGGCCGTGTGGTACTGCTCGACGCCTCGTTCCGAGGTAACGACTGTCGCGGCGCCGATGACAGCGAAGTTTCCGTTCCAGCTATCGGCGTCGAGCGCATCGGTGTTGACCTCGACGCCGAACACGTCGCGCACGGCATTGCGGAATTGCGTTCTCGTCAAACGACGCAGCATCCCGGCCGCGGGCTGGAACGGCGGAGGGTCCGAGCCCATGGCCGAGCCCGTCGACGGCCCATCGCCTCCGGCGGTGGATCCCCCGGCGTCATCCACCGGATCACCCAGCGCGCCCGTGCACGCGGCCGCGAACGCGAGCGCACAGACGGCGGCGGCTTCTCTTGAGGAACGGAGCTCGTGCCAGGACGGCTTCTTCATCTTGCTCTCCG
>NZ_JEMA01000112.1 GCF_001589285.1 Sorangium cellulosum
CGGCGCGGCCGCGGCGCCCGCGCAGCCGGGCCGCGCCATCTCGCCGGTCGCGCCGGGCGCCTCGAACGCGCCGATCTCTCCGATCGCCCCCGCCCCCGGCGCGCCCATCTCGCCGGCGGCCACGGGCCGCGAGCTGGTCTATCTCGTCCCGGCCGAGGTCACGGGCGCCTCCGACGGGACGGCGCTCGCGCGCGTCGGCTTCGGTGTGCTGGCCGGGTTCGGCGAGGTGACGGATCCGACGGCGTGGGACGTGAGCACCGTGCTCCAGGCCGAGGTGGCGACCGACAACGGGCTGGCCACGCTGATCGGCCTCTCGAGCGCCGACGAGACGGCCCAGGCGCCCGTCGGCAGCCTGCGCCTCTCCGCGTCGTTCGCGCGCCTCGACTTCGAGGGCGAGGGCAGCTCGGCGTATCCGCCGCTGATCCTCTACGTCGGCGGCAAGGTCGGCCGCACGCGGTTCAGCTACCTCGGCCCCGGCCCCGAGCGGCGCGACGAGAGCCTGCCGCCCACCTTCGTGCCGCGCGAGATCATCGCCGTGCCCTGGAGCGTCGGCGCGGCGGCGGTCTACGTCGGCGAAGGCGGGAAGAAGCTCGCGCCGACCCTCGAGGGGCAGATCGCGTTCGACTCGCGCTGGACCGCGTCGACGGACACGCTCGACTGGTGCGAGCCCGTGGGCGACGTCGTCCGCGGCGTCGATCCGGTCACCCAGTCCACGGAGTACGCCCCGGTCACCCGCTGCCGGCGCGAGGTGCTCGGCGCGCCGGCGAAGAGCCAGGAGCTCACGATCACGGCGCACGCCGGGCTCGTCGACAAGGTGGCGAACGCCACGTTCCGCGCGTCGATCGGCGCGCGGGTCGCCGTCGCGCTCAACGACGAGGCGCCCGCCGACGTCGGCGTCAACGTGCGCGCCCCGGTCTACGTGACGCTGGCGCGCGCGCCGGAAGGGACGAAGTACCGCGGGCTCATCCGGCTGATGCCGGCGCTCAGCGTGATCCGGCGCTCGACCGGCGAGACGGACGTCGGCGGCATGCTCGAGATCAGCTTCCTCGGCCAGCGCGCGATGTTCTCCGACAACTACACGGACCTCTGACGGCCGGCGCCGGCAGGCGCGGGCCAGCGCGCTGCACGCGCAGCGAAGGCCGCCCACGCAGGCGCCGCGGCGCGCCCACAGCGCCGCGCGCGCCGCCCGCCGCGGCAAACACCGTCGCAGCGACCTCCGGCCGGGCTCGGCTGTCGCGGGCGCCTGGCGCCGTCCCGCACTTTCTTGGCCCACTGCGCCAGCATCCGCTACCGACGCACGAGAGCAGCGGTGGCGCACCCGGAAGCATCGGATGGGTCGCCGCGGCTCGCTAGGGAGACAGCGATGGGCCCGAGCGCAGCGTACAAGGTGGAGGGGCTTTGCGACGGGGTGCCGGCGCCGAGCGGCGTGGAGGGGCGCAAGCAGGGGCAGCTCAGCCTCTGCAGCGCCCCCACGATGCCGTTCAGCTCGCACGCGGGCAGCGTGGAGGGACCGCCGGCGTCGAGGCCCTGGTGCGTCGACCACGGCGACCACCTCGAGGCGATGAGCACGGTCGAGCTGTGGCGCGCGCTCGAGGAGGGGGAGCTCCCGCACAGCACGCGCGTGTGGCGCGAGGGCCTCGAGTGCTGGACGCCCGCCGGCGAGGTGAAGGCGCTCGGCTGGACGATCTCGCAGCCGCCCCCGCGCGACGAGGCGCCCGCCGTCTCCGCCGCGGGCGACGGTCCCGAGTCCACCGGTCCGCTCAGCTTCGCGCTGACGCCCGACGACCTCAGGTCCGTCGCGCCCCGCTTTCACCAGGACGGCCCCGCGAGGGCCCGCGACGAGCGCGCGGACTCCTTCGTGCTCGGCCCGTTCCCGCTGGCCGAGTCCGCGGCGCAGCGCGAGACGCCCTCGCCGCCGATCTCCCTCGAGATCCCTTCCTGCTTTCCGGCGATCCCCTCGTCCGCGCCCGACACGCTCCCGAGCGCCGTGGCCCCGCGGCTCAGCGCCGCGCACCTCGGTCCGGCGCGCGGCGCGCGCGACGCGGCCC
>NZ_JEMA01000113.1 GCF_001589285.1 Sorangium cellulosum
GGGGACGGTGACCTCCTCCTCCGGGGGCGGCGACGCACCGGGTGAGGGAGGTGGGAGCGACGGGATCATTCCGGACGAGGGGGGCCTCGACGGAGGTTGCGGGTGCGTCGCCGCCGGAGCCAGCGGCACGACGAGCTCGTGGGCCGCGGCGCTCGCCGTGGGGCTCTCCGCCCTGGCGTTGCGACGGCGCCGGACCCGTGGCTGACCGCGCAGGCTGCTCGGAGGCGCCGCGGGGCGGCAGGCATCCTCGCCGTCGCGGTCGTGACGACGCCGGGCGCCGCTAGATCCTCTCCCAGCGCCCGCTCTCGGCGGAGCGGAAGAGCGCGTCGATGACGCGCATGTTGCCGACCGCGACATCGATCGGATTCTCGACGGGGCCCCCCGTGCGGATGGCGCGCGAGAACGCCTCGCTCTGGAGGTGGTACTGGTCGACGACAGCAAGTGTTGTCGCCTTGGCCGAGCTGCAGTTCAGCGTCGAGCCGTCATCGAGGAAGAGCTTGCACGGCTGATCGCCGGGGGCGTTGAACGGGATCTCGATCTCGATGCGGCCCCTGGTGCCGAGCGCGTTCACGCGCTGGTAGGCCACGGCCTGCGTGCTGCACGTGAACGTCAGGTGCGCGCCGCGGAAGTCGAGCATGCCCGAGGTCAAGCGATCGGTGCCGAACTCGCGATCGCGCTCGACGAGCGCCATCGCCCGCACGGGCTCGCGTCCGAACAGGAAGCGCGACGTGTTCACCGCGTAGCAGCCGATGTCGTAGAGCGCGCCGCCCCCGACTTCCATCCTGTTGCGGATGTTGGTGGCGTCGCGGTTGAAGTACGAGAACGCCGTCTGGACGCTGACAAGCTCGCCGATCCGGCCGCTCTGCACCCAGTCCCTGGCCTGCTGCCACTGCGGGTGGTGGCGGATCATGAACGCCTCGGCGATCCGCTTGCCCGTCTCGTGCTGGACGTCGACGAGCGCCGCGGCGTCCTTGGCGCTGAGCGCGATCGGCTTCTCGCACAGGACGTGCTTGCCGGCGCGGGCCGCGCGCGCCGTCCACTTCACGTGGAGGTGGTTGGGCAGCGGGATGTAGACGGCGTCGATCTCCGGATCGTCGAGCAGCTCATCGTAGCTGCCGTACGCCTTCGGGATCCCGAGCGACTGCGCGGCGTCGCGCGCCTTGTCGAGGTCGCGCGACGCCAGCGCGGCGAGCTGGGTCAGGGGCCCCCGCCCCATGCTGGGCAGGCTGACCTTCAGCGCGAAGTTGCTCACCCCGAGGACGCCCCAGCGCACGGGGGTGAGGTGCTCGCTCGACTTCGGACCTTCGGCAGATGTGGACATGGGCACCTCCCAGCGCGCGACCCCGGGGGTCGACGGCGCGTCTGTCACCGCTCGACGTGAATCGACGGACAGGCTTTCTGTCCTTTTGCGCCGCAGCCGAAATCCTTCGCCTCGGCGACCGATGCGGGGACGCCCGCCGTCCCGCCGGCGGCCCACGCTGCCCCAGCAAAGCCGCCCGCAAAGCCGACGGCAAAGCCAAGGCCGAGGCTCATCGTCACGGCACCCATCAGCTTCATGCGCATCGACATCCGCCGCCTCCTGCTCAGGTGAAGGGCAAGCTCGGCCACTCCATCGCAGCCCTGCAAATGTGAGCGCTCACATTTGGTACGTCAATCCAAAATCGACAGCTGCGGGGCCCGCCCCCCGTGACGCGGCGCTCCGCAGGCGCGCCAGCGTTATCCTCCTCACCGCGCTCGAGGATCCCTGTCGGGCCGGTTGATTGGGTTTGACATCAGAAATGTGATCGTTCACATGTAGCGAGGGGTATCCTTCGGCTTCGACCTGGGTGGGTCCGTTCTGCGTGCCGAGACCTTCGTCGTCTGACGGGTTTCGGCACGGGTTCCGTTCGGCCGTCGCGAGAGCGGTTGCCGAGGAGGGTGCTTGGCGTTCTGCCAGCGGTGATCCACCGGGGCCACGGTCAGGTGCTCCACGTTCCGTCACGCCGGGCGAGATGGGTTTCGCAGCACGAGCAGTTGCTCTCAGGCATGGTCGCCAGATGTGGGTACCCGTGCGTCGTCACCCCTCGCAATCTCGGAGAGCAAGATGAAGAAGCCG
>NZ_JEMA01000114.1 GCF_001589285.1 Sorangium cellulosum
CCGCAGCGGCGGCGCCGGGGACCACCGCGCCACCGGGCGCTGCGCCTGCTCCCGCGCCGTCGGCGAGCGCTGCGCCGTCCGTGAGCGCCGCGGCGACAACGAAGCTCTCGCCGAGCGCGCGCGGCCCGCTACCCGACGCGAAGCCGAAGCTCAAGTGCGGCAGGATATACTGCAACGCCGCGGGGGAGTGCTTCTCGCCATCGCCGCCCCGCTGCGAGTGAAAGGCGGCCGCTCGGTGCGGCCCCTGGCGGCGGCCCCGGCGCGCCCGGGCAGGAGGGCGTCGATCCAGGTGCTAGCGTGGCCGGGCTGACGGCGCCGGCGGGGCGCGAGGCGACGCCGCGCCGCTGCCCGGAGGAAAGCGCGAGTCTGCGAGATGGTCTATCGTGTGGTTGACATGACCGCCGGTGACCAAGGCACGCCCAGAGGCCCCTCTCTGCGGATCGTCTGCGTGAACGACGTGTACTCGCTCGAGAACCTCCCGCGCCTCGCGAGCCTCGTGCGGCACCACGCCGCCGGGCCGGCGGACCGCTTCATGGCGGTGATGGCCGGCGACTTCCTCGCGCCGAGCCTGCTGTCGAGCCTCGATCAAGGCAGGGGCATGATCGACTGCATGAACGCGCTGCCGTTCACGCACGCCATCTTTGGCAACCACGAGGCCGACATCGATCTTCTGGAGCTCAAGGCGCGGGTGCAGGAGTTCCGGGGAACGTGGCTCAACACCAACATGCCTTCGTTCGCGCCGGCGCTGCCGACGCACGAGATCCTCGAGATCGCGAGCCCCGGCGGGCGGACGGTCCGTGTCGGCCTCCTCGGCCTGCTCGTCCACGTCCAGGGCCTGTACCGGCGGGGCGCGTTCGGGGGGTACGCCATCGAGCCGGCGAACGAGACGGCCGTCCGCTGGGCCGACCGGCTCGTCCGCGAGGAGGGCTGCGCCTGCGTCATCCCGATAACGCACCAGATCCGCGACGACGACCTCGCGCTCGCGCGGATGCAGCGCGCGCCGCGCTTCCCCGTGATCCTCGGCGGCCACGAGCACGAGGTGCTGATCGACGACGTGGACGGCTGCTGGGTCGTCAAGGCCGGCACGGACGCGGCGAGCGCGGCCATCGTCGATCTCGCGTGGCCGGCCGAGGCGCCCGCCGCCGGCGCGCACGACCTGCCCTCGGTCACCGTCCGGATCGAGGACGTCGCCGCCTACCCCGAGGATGCGGCGATGCGCGCGCGCGTCGACCGCCGCATGCAGATCGTGCGCGACCTCGACGCGGCCACCCTCCTGCGGCTCCCGCCGGGGAAGACGCTGTCGTCGGTCGGGACGCGGTCGCGGCAGACCTCGCTCGGAGAGCTGATCTGCTCGCGGATCCGGGGCGTGCTCCAGGCGGATGGATGCCTCTTCAACGGCGGCGGCATCCGCGGCGGCCGCGAGTACCGGGAGCGCTTCACCTACGGAGATCTCAAGGCGGAGGTCCCCTTCAGCAACGAGGTCGTTGTCGTCGGCCTGCCCGGCCGCGTCGTCCGCGAGGCCGTCGCCGCGTCGCGGTCGCGCGCCCCGGCCCAGCACGGCGGTTATCTCCAGATCGACGATCGCATGGCCACAGATGCGCGAGGCGCGCTGGTCGCGATCGGCGGCCGGCCGCTTGTCGATGATCGCGCGTACCGGATCGCGATCGTCCGGGGGCTGCTCGGAGGCATGGATGACGTCGCTCCGCTGATCCGCTTCGCGCAGGAGCATCCGGAGAAGGTGCCGCCCGCGGACAGCGGGCGCGAGCCGAAGCTCGTGCTGGTCGAGTCGTTCGCCGTGGAGCTCTGGCGCCAGCTCGGGCCGTTCGAGTCGATCGACGCCGACCGTGACGGCGCCGTCTCGGCCGACGAGCTGAGGGCCGCTGTCTCGAGGGCGACCTCCGAGACGCCGTCCGAGGTGGTGGTCGGCGAGATGCTGAGGGCGCTCGATCGAGACGGGGACAGGCGCGTGAGCCTGGACGAGGCCGGCGCGGTGGCCCCCTCGGAGGGGGCGCCAGCGGTTGCTGGAGGAGAGGCCCGGGAGACGGGCGTGCGACAGCCCGGCTGAGCCGCGCCGGCGTGCTGCCGGCGTCGCGGCTCACCCCGGGGGCGCGGCTCACCCGATCGCGCGGTCCTCCGGTTCAGCCACCCTGCCGACGCCGCC
>NZ_JEMA01000115.1 GCF_001589285.1 Sorangium cellulosum
GGCGGCTCCGCCGGCGGCTCGGTGATCGCGACCTCCACGGTCCTCTCTTCGCCCTCCGCGAGCGTGACGGTCTCCCGCACCACCTCGCGGTCGCCGATCCTGGCCGAGACCACGTGCGGCCCGGGGTCGACGGGGATGTCGGCGCTCAGCTCCGCGGCGCCGAGCGCGGCTCCATCGAGCAGGATCGTCGCCGTGAGCGCCCCCTGGCCGCGGCGGATCGCGAGCTTCGGGGTGCGCTGCTCCAGGTCCTCGATGCGCGCGCCGACGTTGGCGGTGACGTCGTTCGCCCTGGGGTCGCCCGCGGCCGCGGCCGCGGCGATGCGGTAGTTGCCGAGCGCCGAGACGAGCTTGCCGAGCCGCGCCTCGCACTCGGCGATGTTGAACAGCACCTGAGGCGTGCGCCGCACGTCCGCGACCGCGTGGAACCTCGCGAGCGCCGCGGCGCAGTTGTTCGCCGCGCTCAGCGCGACGCCCTCCTGGAAGAGCGCCCGCGCCGCCGCGAGCTCCTCCTTCGTCTGGGCCTCCGCCGGGGGCGCCGCGAGCGCGGCGACGGCGAGCGCCGCGGCCACGAGGATCTCCCTGCCGCCCTTCCGAAGTCCGCCCTGCTCCATGCTCCCCCTCGGCGGGCGCAGCGCCCGGCCCAGGCCATGCTCCAGCCGCCGCGGCGCGGCAAGGCCGGCGGCCCGACGAGGAGGCGGCGCCACGCGCGCGCCGCCTCGTCGATGTCGCCGCGCTCACCCCGCGCGCCGGCGCGACCGCGTCCAGCGGCCCGGGGCGCCCGAGGCGCGCGACGCGATCGGCCGCCAGGCCGCGATCGCCTCCTCCTGGTCCACCACGAAGTCGTGCGGATCGAAGCGCACGAAGTTCCCGGTGCGGACGATGAGCTCGCGCTGGATCGACCGGCGCTCCCCCGGCGTCACCCGGCCCGTGTCGAGCTCGTCGAGCGCGACCTCGGGCGTGTAGGGGAGCCCGCGCCGGTACCGCGCGCCCAGGTCCCAGCCCTGGCAGCGCTCGATCCAGAAGGCCCGCCAGCGCGCGGCGTCCACCGTGGGCTGCTCCACCAGCTCCGGCGCCGGCGCCGCCGGCAGATCGCGGGGATCGCTCACGAGCTGCGCGAGCTTGAGCTCGCGCGGCTCGCCCACGTCGGGGTCGGGCGGCTCGGCGACGACGATCTCGTCGTCCTCCACCGCGACCTCCTCCCACATGCCGGCGCCGGTGATCCGCTCCAGCGCGTAGGCAGCAGCGAGCTTCATCGCCTTGTCCCCTTCGCGCTCGAGCAGGTCGATCAGCAGGGGCACCGACGAGGCCGCGCCCGCCCAGCCCGCGGCGACGATCAGGCCGTGGCGCGGCGCCTCGAAGGCGCGCGCGACGAGGTGCCGCGCGTCCGCCTCGTCGCCCGCGAGCGCGAGCAGGAGCGCCGCCGCGTCCCCGCCCTCCGGCGCCTCCATCGCGGCGCGCAGCGTGATCGAGGCGTGCGGGTGGTCCGAGAGCGCCATGGCCGTCCAGGTGGCCTCGCGGAGCTCCGGATCCGCCGCCGCGGCCGACGTGAGCGCCCGCTGGATCAGCTCGGGCAGGCGCTGGCCCGGCGCGCAGCCGAGGTGGTGGAGCGCGCGCGCCGCGACAGGCGCCGCCTCGTCCGAGGCCGCCGCGACGAGCTCGTCCTCGGTCGCGAGGCCCCGGTAGGCGAGGACGTCGATCGCCATCGCGCGGAGGAGCGGATCGGGCTCGCGGAGCAGGCTGCGGAGCGCGAGCGGCAGGAGCTCGTGCGGGACGAGCTTCAGCGCGGCGCCGAGCGCCTCGATGAACGCCCGGTCCCGCTCGCTCCGGAGCAGCGCGTGCTCGGCCGCGGCCAGCGCGTCGCGGCCCGCGAAGCAGCCGAGCACCATCGCGCTCGCGAAGGCGAGGCTCGGGTCCTTCACCGGCGCCTCGGCCACGAGCCGCGGCACGTGCTCGAGCGCGGGCGCCCCGATCGCCGCGATCACGTCGATCGCGGCGAGCATGCGCCGCTCGAGCACCAGCGCCCCGCGGAACGGATCGCCGAGCAGCGGCGCGCGCTGCATGCCGACCATCGCGACCTCCTCGAAGCACTCGCGGGTGCGGGCGCGGAGGAAGGCGACGTCGTCGATCGCGGCGCCGATCTCCCGCGCGAAGCCCGGCGGCGGCGCCGGGCGCGCGGCGAGCTCGTCCCCGCGCGG
>NZ_JEMA01000116.1 GCF_001589285.1 Sorangium cellulosum
CTCGCCGCGGCGGCGCTGGGGCCGGCGGCGTGCGCGGAGAAGCGCGACGACGGCACCGCCCCGGCGCAGACGTCGGCCGAGCTGCCGCCGCTCGAGCTGCGCGACGACACGGCGAACCTGATGCTCACGTGGATCGACGAGAAGGGCGACACCCACGTCGAGCTCCGCCCCGCCGACGTGCCCGCCGAGGGCCGCTCGATGGTCCGCGCGATGCTCTCGGACCGGACCGAGGGCACGCGCGACGTCTTCTACATCGCGGATCTGACGCAGAAGCGCCCGGACGGCACGTACGCGGTCCGGACGATGCCGCGGCGTGCGTGGGAGTCGCTGCTGGAGAAGCGCCGCGCCGAGCACCTCGCGAAGACGGCGCCCCCGCCCGCGGCGCCGGGCCCCGGCGGCTCTGCGGGCCCCGGCGCGCCGAGCCAGCTCGGCGGCGTCACGGTGATCATCTACGGCGCCTCGTGGTGCAAGCCGTGCCACCAGGCCGCGGACTACCTGCGTGCGAAGGGCGTCGCCGCGATCGTCAAGGACATCGAGGAGGACCCGGCCGCGGCCGCCGAGATGCAGGACAAGCTCGCGAAGAGCCACCAGCGCGGCGGCAGCATCCCGATCCTCGACGTCCGCGGGCAGATCCTGGTCGGGTTCAGCCCCGGCGCGATCGATCAGGCGCTCGCGCGGGCGGCCAGCGGCACGACGCTCTGACGCCCGGGCGGCGGAGCGCGGCGGATCCGCGCCGCGAGACGGAGTCACCCGTTCAGACCTCGACTGGCCAGTCAACTCGAGCGCGAGCTCGTCTGCCACGCAGACAAACCTGGGGAATACCGAAATTGCTCTGCGGCAGGAGCGGCGAGCGCCTGGAGGCTCCACGTCGGGCGTGTCATCGCTTCGCCGACGCTCCCGCGCGTTCGCCCCTCGCCCAGCGTCATTGTTCCTTTCTCTCCATGGGAACATGCCTCTCCGGGTCCATAGCCGACCCCGTCCGCTCGGTGGTCTCCGCTCCGGCGCCGAACACGGCCACCGTCCGTTGCAGGTTCGCGACGACCTCCGTTCGAGAGGCAAGGCGCGCGCATAATCTCTCCGCGAGGAAGACAGCCATGCTCTCGTACAACCGGTCGTAGCCGGAGATGCGCATCCCGACATCGAACGCCGTCAGCTGCAGCTGGTACCTGTACGCAGTGAACCTGATGCCACAGTCGTCCTCCAGGCCATGGTCACCAAGCAGCACGACCTCGGTATCGAGAAGCCTGCAGCGATGGATCGTTCCAACGTCGAGATCCTCCCTCACGAGGGAGCGACCAAGGACCTCGGCCAGGACGTCGACGAGCGCTGCCTCGTCGCCCTGAAAATCAATGAACACGCTCATCGGCCTGGGCATGACCACCTCGGCATCGCCCTGAAAGGCACCCGGCCCCGATGACGTCGTGCGCCAGGCTCGTCGCCACGCCCGGGCCATCCTACACCTGACAGGGCGCGGTGCGCAGGTGTGGCCTCACCAACGCACCATCGCGCAGAGCGTCAAGTCGTCCCGGTCACATCTCTGACGACATCGTGCGCGCGCCACGTGATCTCGTGGCGAGGAGTGCAATTTTTCGACTAGAATAGAGGCCCCTTTCCGGGAGAGCCCATGCGCGGCGCGCCGCTTGCTGTAACCATCCTCCTGGCCGCTGCGATCGCCGCGTGCGAGCAGACCGCCCCCCCCTCCGAGGCACAGCGCGAGAAGGCGGCCGCCCTGTCGGCTGCCGCGGTGGTGACCCCGGTGATCGCGAACGTCACCTGGCCGCCAGCCGCCTCCGTCGACCGCGGCGCGCTCGCGGCGCTGCCCAGGACGGCGGCCTCCGCCGCGCGGATTTCTCAGGTGCCGGTGCTCGTGCCGTCCCGCCGCGAGCTGCTCGCGGCCCCTGTCATCGTGGCCAAGGATCACTGGACGTCGTTCTGGGCAAGGACGGAGTCGCTCACTGTCTCGCTCACGATGACCCGGCTCTCCCACAAATATCCGAGCATTCCGCCGCTCCGAGGGGCTCACTCGGTGCGCGGCGAGCCGGCGTTCGTCACGGCGAACGAGGGCATCTGGAGCGCCTCCTGGGCCGAGAACGGCGTCTCGTACGCGCTCGACGTCGAGTGCGCCTCGCCGGAGGCGCCGGCGTGCGCCTCGGACGCGCTCGTCCGCGACCTCGCCGCGGAGCTCGTGTACGTGGGCGGCGTCGGCGTGAAGGTGACGGGGAACGGGCCATGAGCGCGCC
>NZ_JEMA01000117.1 GCF_001589285.1 Sorangium cellulosum
CCTGCCGCGCCGAGGGCTCGGGTGTACGCGCGGGCGGCGGCTGGCCGTCGCCCTCGCGGGAGCAGCCCGGCCCGGCGCCCGCGAGCGCGAGCGCGAGCGTCGCCGCGAGGCGCCGGAGGGCCGGGCGTGATGGCCTCGAGGCGGAGGAGGACGCCCGCGGTCCTCCAGGCTCCCAGGCGCTCGTACGTGAAGCGACCGTGTGCATGTGGCCGTCTTACTCCGACTCGCGCCGCTCCGCCAAAGCCGCACACAGAGGGCGAGTTCCGGTATGCTCCCGGGTCATGGCCCCGGCCCCTCGGAAACCTCCCCCGCTGCCGCCTCAGGGCCGCTCGCAAACCGCGGCGAGGACGGGAATGGGGGAGCGCGCGGCGACCGAGCAGCCGAGGTCGCTCCCGCCCAACGCGCCGCGGCGCGTCGGCGAGCACGTCAGCCAGGCGCTCAAGGATCACATCACCGAGATGGCGCTCGGCCTGCTCGAGGAGCAGATGCAGGCCCGCATCGTCCACTACCGCGCCGACCTCGAGACAAACCCCGAGCTCGACGCTGTCACCGCGCAGGTCGTCGCCCAGCTCAAGGTGATCCAGGCCTCCGCGGGCGCGGGCGGGGCGAAGAACCACGACGCCATCCGCGAGGCGCACGAGAAGACCCTCTGCGCCCTGCTCGAGCGGGTCATCCCCGAGGACGGCATCTCGCTGCTCGTCGAGCGGCGGCTCAAGAAGATCCACAAGAACCTCGCCCGCCTGTTCTTCCAGTCCGAGCTCCACGAGAAGACGCGCGGCCGCGACGGCGCGCCCAAGGTGATCCACCACGGCGAGCAGGCGCTCTTCTACGTGCTCACCCGCTACAAGAACCGGATCGAGGCCGAGCTCGACGGCTTCGAGTTCGCGTCCGAAGAGGCGCGGGAGCAGTCGTTCGAGCTGCTCGCGAAGCTCACGAAGGACATGCAGGACGCCTTCCTGTCGCGGCGATCGAGCGAGCTCCGGCGCATCGTCTCGGTGGTGCACGTCGTGCTCGTCGACTTCTTCAGCGCGCGGCTCGCCCATGACCTCGCCGAGGTCGCCGCGCGGGTCGTGCGGGACGCCCGCACGTTCGAGGGCAGGGCGTACGCGTACAAGGTGACGAGCGACGTGTTCCCTCGCTTCCGCGCCGCGTTCGAGCGGCACCTCATGGTGATGCTCGTCGGCTTCGCCGAGGACGAGCTCGTCGCCCAGCTCGCGGACACGGCCGGCGCCGAGCGCGACGAGACCATCCTCTTCATCACCGATCCGCACCTCTTCAGCATGATCTGCGGTGAGGTCTGCGAGGGCCTGTACGAGTTCCTCTGCAACGAGGGCTTCCTCGACCTGCCGCCCGACTGGCGCCGCGCCTCGACCGCGCCCTCTGACGGCTGATCGACGGCTGATCGGCGGCTGACCGCCCGCCGCCGACCGTTCACCGAACGCTGATCCAGGAGATCCAGGGACATCATGAGACGCCACGACGTCGCCCGAGCGGGCTCCGGCCTGCTCCTCGCTCTCACGCTGCTCGCCGGCTGCGCGCGCGGCCCCGATATAGACGCCTCGGGCCTCGCGCTGCGGCGCGTGGTCATCTACAGGAACGGGGTCGCGTACTTCGAGCGACGGGGGCTCATCGACGCCGATCAGGTGACCTTCCGGGTGCGCAAGGAGAAGGTCGGCGACTTCCTCGCGACGCTCGCGGTCATCGAGGCCGGCGGCAGCAGCGTCCGGAGCGCGTCGTTCCCGGTCGAGGTCGACGACGGCGACGACGCGCCCGCGCAGCCCGGCCCGGAGGTGACGACCGCGCCGCGGCCGCCGGACGACAGGGGCGGCAAGGCCGGCGAGAAGAAGCGGAACGAGCTCGAGGAGGTGAAGCTCACGCTCGACGGGCGGGAGCACGATCTCGTGGTCGGCTACGTGGCCGAGACGCCCGTGTGGCGGCCCTCGTACCGGCTCGTGATGGGCGCGGCCGGGTCGCCGGGCGCCGCGGGCGGCGACCCGCGCGCCGCGTCGAAGCAGGCGCACCTCCAGGCGTGGGGCATCGTGCAGAACCTCTCGGGCGAGGACTGGAAGGGGGTGAAGCTGTCGCTCGTGGCGGGCGCGCCGCTCGCCTTCAAGGCGACGCTCGACAAGGCGGCGATCCCGCCGCGCCCCATCGTCAGCGACCAGGGCGAGGTGATCGCGTCCGTGCCGACGAGCGAGACGACCCTGGCCGCCGAGGCCGCGCCGCCGCCGCCGCCCGCGCCGC
>NZ_JEMA01000118.1 GCF_001589285.1 Sorangium cellulosum
GAGCCGCAGGTCTGCCCGGGCCGCGCCGCCCTGGCCGCCGCCGTCACCGGCCGCGCCGCCCTGGCCCCCCGCGCCGCCCTGGCCCCCCGCACCCCCGGCGCCTCCCGCGGCGGGCTCGACGCGCACGCGCGGGAACGCCGGCGATGTCCCGTCGACATCGATCTCCTCCAGCGCGCCGTACGACAGCGGGCCGCTGCGGTCGCTGCAGCGCACGCAGGTCTCGCTGGCCGTGCAGAACTCCCCGTCCCTGCAGGCGCTGCAGCCGCCCTCGCCGCTCCCTCCCGAGGTCGACGTGCTGGACGACGTCGCGAGGACCCCGCCCTCGCCGCCCGCGCCCCCCCCGGCGCCGGCGCCGCCCGTCCCCGAGGTCGACGACGTCGACGAGGTGGACGCGGGGCCCGCCGTGAAGGGCTCGCCGCAGCCGCACAGGGCCGAGGCCGCGGCCAACGAGAGGGTTCCGTAGAAGCGAAGCGTGCGCACCCGAGCTGCCTCCTGCCGTGATCCCGCCGCGCGGAGCAGGCGCGCGCCCGGGTCAAGATGCCTTGTTGTAGTCCGTGTCCTCGAGAAGGATGACGTTCGTCTTCGAGCGGGTCTCGCCGACGCTCGTCACGTAGACCGCCGGTTTGTCCTGCACCGGGCACACCTTCTCGCACGCCCCGCAGCCGATGCACAGCGAAGGATCGACGTGCGGACGCTGCACGTGGACCATCTTCATCGGCGGCTCCTTGCCGTGCTCCGCGGCGACCGGCTCCCGCTTGGGGATGTCGACCTCCTCGACCCAGATCGCCTTGGGCGACGTCGGGCAGAACTCCTCGCAGACGATGCACGGCACGCTCATCGACCACGGCAGGCAGCGCCCCTGGTCGTAGAACGCGGTGCCGATCGAGATCGGCTTCTGGCCGATCCCCATCTTCTGCTCCTCGGTGATCTTCTGGATCGCGCCGGTCGGGCAGACGTCGCCGCAGAGGACGCACGAGTGCTCGCAGTACCCGATGCGCGGGATGACGATCGGCGTCCAGATCCCCTCGATGCCCGCCTCGAAGAACGCGGGGTGGATCGCGTTGTTCGGGCACACCTTCATGCACTCGGCGCACCGGATGCAGCGCTCGAGGAACTCGCGCTCCTCGACCGAGCCCGGCGGCCGGATGACGCGGTGGTCGTAGTTCGCGTCGAGCACGTCGGCGATGCGCGCCGTCGGGATGATCACCGCGCCGGCGGCGGCGGTCGCGAGGGCGGTGCGGCGGCCCGTGTCGGGCTTCACGAGGGCGCTCGTCCGGTTCGGGAGGAAGCGGAACTTGATGACGTCCTCGGGGCACGCGTTCTCGCAGTTGAGGCACATGTGGCACTCGTCCTGCCGCCACTTCACGCCCCCCTGGGGCGAGTCGGCGCCCTGGCAGTGCACGAGGCACAGGTTGCAGTCGGTGCACTTCGCGTGGTCCTTCTGCATCCCGAAGAGCGCGAAGCGCGCGAACACGCCGAGGAAGGCGCCGAGCGGGCAGAGCACGCGGCACCAGAACCGCGGGATGAAGCGGTTCATGAACAGGATCGCGACGAACAGGATCCCGACGAACCACGCATGGTGGAAGTAGAACTGCTTCGTCTGCCACACGCTGGAGGCGAGGAAGTCCTGCGCGTGGTCCGCGGCGAACTGCACCGGCCGGCTCCCGGTCCCTGTCGCGGCGCCGGTCACCACGCTCACGACGTACTGCACGGCCGGGATGACGGCGAGGCCGATCGCGCGGACCGCCACGCAGATCGGATCGAACAGCCCGCCGATCACGCTGCCGGCCGCGCTCGCCGCGAGGAAGGCGTACATGAGGTAGTACTTCACCCGCTGCCGCGTGTACGTCTTGTTCGCCTCGACGCGCTTGCCGCCCTTGCCGTAGCGCGAGGGGAAGATCCACCCGAAGAAGTGGTGGAGGGTCCCGAAGGGGCAGATCCAGCCGCAGAACACGCGCCCGACGACGAGCGTCAGCGCCAGGATCCCGATCGACCAGAGCAGGCCCCGGTAGACGGTGTGCGTCGAGAGCAGCGTCATCGCGCCGACGAACGGGTCGGCGAGGAGGAAGCCCTCGACGGGCAGCGGCAGGCGGACGCGCGCCTCGGACGACACGAACGAGCCGCGGAAGCCGGTCTGGAACAGGAAGTAGAGGAACAGCCCGAGGCAGCCCGCCTGCACGGCGCGGCGGACCCAGACGAGCACCTGGATCGTCTTGCGCGCCGGCAGCCCCGAGCCGTGCCGGCGCTTCGGCGCGGGCCGGACGATCGCGCGCGCCCTGCGCAGCAGCGCGGTCCACGGGGCC
>NZ_JEMA01000119.1 GCF_001589285.1 Sorangium cellulosum
GCCGAGCGCCCTCGACGCGGCCGCGGCGCGTCCAGTGCGCGGGGACGGATCGCGCCCGCGCGCGACGCCCGCGGGCGCGCGGCGCTGAGCTTGTCTTTCCGCCCCGGGGCGCTACCCCTCCTCGAGGCGAAGACGCGCGAGAGCAGAGGTCGAGATGAGCTCACGACGAAACAAGATCCTTGGTTCGGTTGCAGGGAGCGGCGCGGTCGCCGTGCGCGGGGCGGCAGAGGCGCTGTTCTCGACGGCGGGCAAGGGGCTCCTCGACGAGGGCGCGCGGGAGGGCCTGCGGCGCGCGATGGTCGAGAACACCACGGCGGTCGTGGACGCGTTCGCGCCGGGGCTCTCGCTCGGCGCGCAGGCGACGACGACGGCGGCGAAGATCCTCGTCGATCAGGGCGGCAAGCAGGCGGGCGCGCTCGTCGTGCACGAGGCGGCGCGGCAGGCAGGCCAGGCGGCGCTCGCCGACGGCGCGTCGGCTGTGGCGGCCAAGGCGCTCGCCCGCGAGGCGATGAAGACCGCCGGCCGGGAGGTCCTGAAGGGCGCGGGCAAGGCGGCCGGGATCGGGTTCGTCATCGACGGCGCCTTCGGCGCGTACGAGGGGGTCACGGCCTACCAGCGAGGCCAGATGACGAAGAAGGAAGCGCTCGCGCACGCGGCCCAGGAGGCCTCGACGGGCGCTGTCGCGACGGGCGCCGGCGTGCTGCTCGCGGCGGGCCTCATCGCGGTGACGGGCGGCGCAGCGGCGCCCCTCGTGTTCGCCGTGGGGGCGGGCGGGGCGATCGGCGCGAAGCAGATCCTGCGCCGGCTCATCGGCCGCGCATCCTCGAAGGACCTGGTCCCCACCGCTCCCGACGGAGTCCAGCCCGGGTGAGGCCAGGACGGTCGCGTGAGCTCCCGACAGGCGCTCTCGCGACGCGACAGGCCCGCTGACCTCTTCCGCGCCAGCCCCGGACCAGCCTCGCGACGCGAGGTCGACGGCTTTCGCCGGACCGCTCGCTGCTCTACATGGTTCTCATGCAACGACGCGTCCCGAGGCGATCGTTCCTGCGCTTCGGCGGGGCGGCGGTCGCGACGCTGGCCCTGCCGTTCTCCCTGATCTTCTCTCGGAAGACGCAGCCCCGTGCGGTCGGCCGGTTCGGGCCCCTCGCGCGCGACCCAGCGGGCATCCTCGATCTCCCCGCGGGCTTCACCTACCGGATCCTCGAGCGCGCCGGCGCCGACATGGACGACGGCTATCGGGTGCCCGGCCGGCCGGACGGCATGGGGTGCTTTCCTGGGCCCGACGGCACCGTCGTCCTGCTCAGGAATCACGAGAACGGGCCGGCGGACAGGGCGATCGGCCCTTACAAAGCCGGGCAGAGCGCGCCGGCGGAGGCGTACGACGCCGCGAGCATGGGCGGCGTCACGCGGCTCGTGCTCGACGCCGCGACGTTCGCGCGCCGCTCGAGCAACCTCGTGCTCGCCGGCACCAACCGGAACTGCGCGGGCGGCCCGAGCCCCTGGGGCTGGCTCACCTGCGAGGAGAACGTCGACGCGCGCCACGGCTACGTCTTCGTGTGCCCGGCGACAGCGTCGCGGGTGGCGCCGCCGCAGCGCCTGACGGGCTACGGCCGCTTCTACCACGAGGCGGCGGTCGTCGATCCAGCGACGCGCGTCGCGTACCTGACCGAGGATCGCACGGACGGCTGCTTCTACCGCTTCAAGCCTGCGGACCCCGCGGCGCCGTTCCAGGGCAAGCTCCAGGCGCTCGGCGTCGTCGGGGAGCGCGGCGTCGACACATCGGGCTGGGCTCCGGGGCACCCGCGCGAGATCGCGTGGGTGGACATCGACGATCCCGATCCGAAGGACGACACGGTCCGGAAGCAGGGCCGGGCCAAGGGGGCCGCCGTCTTCCGGCGCGGCGAGGGCATCTGCCTCTCGCAAGGCGCCGTGTGCTTCAGCGCGACGACCGGCGGCCCGGCGGGCGCCGGGCAGATCTTCCAGGTGGTCCCCGAGGGAGACGGCGGCACGATCGAGCTCCTCGCGCACGCGACCGACAGGGATGCGCTGGACATGCCCGACAACATCACCATCGCTCCCTGGGGCGAGCTCTTCCTCGTGGAGGACGGCCCGCTCGGGAACTTCGTTCGAGGCCTGACCGTGGACGGGCAGGTCTTCGACTTCGCGCACAACGCGCGGAGCCTCGGCGAGCTCGCCGGCGTCTGCTTCTCGCCCGACGGCAGGGCGCTGTTCCTGAACATGCAGGAAGACGGGCTCACCCTGGCCGTGACGGGCCCGTTCCCCGGGGTCGCCGCCGGTCCCGGCG
>NZ_JEMA01000120.1 GCF_001589285.1 Sorangium cellulosum
GGGCGCCGGCGCAGCCGGAGGTCGCGCGGCCTCCGGGCGCGCGGGCGGGATCCCGACGAGATCGCCGCCGAGGCCCCACGGATCGGCCGGCGTCTCCTGCCGCTCGCCCGGCGTCTCCTGCCGCTCGCTCGAGGCGCCCGCCGCTGTCGGCCCGGCGGCGGGACCGCCCGACCAGACCCAGGCGTCGCCGGGCGGCGGCGCCGCGTCCTCGAAGAGCTTGCCCTTGCGGCCCTGGAAGCCTCCGGGGGACGGCGCGGGCAGGCCGAACGCCGCGGCCACCTGCGCGGCGACGATCTTGTAGATCGCGTCGGCGACAGCGCGGCCGTCCGCGAAGCGGACCTCGGCCTTCTGCGGGTGGACGTTCACGTCCACGAGCTCGGTGGGCAGATCGATGAACACAGCGCCGATCGGGTACCGGCCCGGCTCGAGGACGCTGCCGTAGGCGAGCGCGATCGAGCGCGCCAGCGAGCGGTCGCGTACGTGCCGGCCGTTGACGAACATCCACAGCCAGCCGGCGCCGGAGCGGGCGCGCTCCGGCCGCGACACGAACGCCTCGACCGTGAGCGGCCCCCGCTGCCCCGCGCACGTCGCGAGCTCCTCGCCCGCGAGCATCGTGCGCACCCGCTCCGCGCGGCTCGTGGTGCGCAGCCACTCCCGCGCGACGCGGCCGTCGCGCGACAGGACCACGGTCACGCCCGGCTCGCCGAGCGCGATCGCCTGCGCGATCTCGGTCACGTGCGCCGACTCGGTCCCGACCGCGCGCAGGAACTTCCGCCGGGCGGGGACGTTGTAGAAGAGGTCGCGCACCTCCACCACGGTGCCCGCGGCGCACCCGCAGGGCATCGCCTGCGCCGGGCCGCCGCCCTCGATGCGGATCTCCGTCCCCTCGGGCTCGCCGTCGCGCCGCGTCCGCAGCGAGAAGCGGCTGACCGAGGCGATGCTCGGGAGCGCCTCGCCGCGGAAGCCGAAGCTCTGGATGCAGCGGAGATCGTCGAGCCGGGCGATCTTGCTCGTCGCGTGGCGCAGCACCGCGAGCGACGCGTCCTCGCGGCTCATGCCGCGCCCGTCGTCGGCGATGCGCACGAGGCCGACGCCGCCCCCCTCGATGTCGACCCGGACGCGGCGCGCGCCCGCGTCGAGCGCGTTCTCGACGAGCTCCTTCACCACGCTCGCCGGCCGCTCGACCACCTCGCCCGCCGCGATCTGGTTGGCGAGGTCGTCCGGGAGGACGGCGACCTTCCGCTCGTCGGGCTGGGCGGGCTGCGATCGAGGATCCGCGCCGGCGACCCTCTCCGCGGTGCTCATGGCTCGTCGCTGGGGTCGACCGTCCGGGCGACCGCCTGGAAGTACAGCTTGGTGCGCTCCCGCGTCATCGCAAGCGCCGCGGCGCCGAGGATGGCGAGCTCGAAGACGGCGAAGCGCACCCGCTCGGCGGTCCACCAGAGGCTCGGGTTCGTGAGGCTCGAGCGCTCGGGCACGTCCGGCGGCAGCAGCGCCCCCGCCTGCGCCACCATGTCGATCCAGGCGCCGCGGATGTCCCGGGTGAGCGCGTACTCGACCGTGGCGAAGGCCAGGTTGGCGGCCAGGACCTGGAGCACGAAGCCGCGTGTGCCGGGCCGCCCGCCGAGCGCCAGCCCGCTCGCGATGACCAGCAGCCCGCCGAGGATCACCTTCCCGACGCTGAGCGGGAAGGCGACGTCCTGGTGCAGGCTCATGGCGTGCGCCTGGGCGGCCTCGAGCACGAGGAACGTGAACTGGAACGGATCGCCCTGGTCGCGCGCCTGCTCGGCCACGACCATGACGTCGGGGGCCATGCCGCCGCGCAGGTAGGTGGCCGTCCCGCACCCGGCCATGAACCCACGGACGCCGATGATCCAGGTGAGCAGCATGGTGGCCACCAGGTACCAGGGGCGCAGCGAGCGCGGGCGCGGAGGTCGGTGCGAGTCCACGTGACGGCTGCCGTGTAGCACGTTCTCCGATCCCGCGCGCTCTCTTCCTGCCCTGCCAACCCCGCGGCCTTCCCGTGGATTGCGGGGCGGGTAGCCTCGGGTCGCGGGGCGGCTGTGTCGACTGCGCGCCGGCGCAGGTGGCGCGACGCGGCGGGGCTGTACTAGAACTTCGAGACGAGGTCCGGGTGGCGAAGAGCAAGAGCGAGCCGCGAGCGAAGCGAACGAAGGGGGCCGATGCGCCGCAGCCCGAGGGCACGGCGAAGGCGGGTCCCCGATCCGGGGCGGAGGACGCGGAGGCGGACGTCCCGCCCGACGCGGGTGAGGCGAACGGCGCGGCCCCCCGGCCGACCTTGAAGCGCCGCGCGCGCCCCTCCGCGAAGGCAGCGGGG
>NZ_JEMA01000121.1 GCF_001589285.1 Sorangium cellulosum
GGCCGGGCGAGCGTCGGACGGGCATGGCGCGCGAGGGTGCGACGGCGCGCGCGGCCGGCGCAAGCGGCGCCGCCCGGGCTCGTGAAGAGGGCCACCGGGGCGCAGCGAGCTCCAGCGCTTTCCAGCGCCGAGGGCATCGAGAAGCGTGTGGTCCACAACGTCGCGAAGGCCTGCTCCGGGCGGCTCGACGCCGGGCAGCCGTCAGCGCACGCCGGAGAGCCGCGCGATGAAGCCGCGCTGCTCTGGATCGCTCTCGCTGCCGAGCGGCTCGGGGAGCCCGAGAGCGAGCGTCCCCGTCACCGCGCCTGCGACGTAGAGCGGCGCGCCGGGAGCCCTGCCTGTCGCGACGACCCGCAGGCCGACGGCGCCGTCGCCCTCGAGCTTGGTCGCCGAGACGAGGTTGCCTCGGGGATCCAGCCGCATCAGAAATCCCGCCCCCTTGCGGTCGGTCGCGAGCTTGCCGGCGCTCCCGAGCGCGATCTCGCCCCGGAACTGCCCCGTGACGTAGATGGCGCCGGCCCCGTCCACCGCCACGCCGGCCGCTGTCTGGTCTTCCGTCGCGTCGCCGAACCCGCGGCTCCACACGACGCCTGTCTCGGAGACGCGCGCGATGAAGAAATTCTCCGTCTCGCCCGCGTCGGGGATGTCCGAGCAGCCGTCGCCGAAGTCGAGGTTCCCCCTGTACGTGCCGGCGATCACGACGTCGCCGCCCGGGAGCAGCGCGGCCCCGTGCGCCGGCACGCGCTGATCTCCCGCGGCGCTCAGCGTCGTCACCTGCTGCATCGCGCCGTCGCTCACGACGTGGCGCACGACGAAGACATCGCGGCCCTGCGCCGGGAACTCGGTGTCTCCGCCGAACGTGACGCCCCCGCTGCGCGTGTCGTAGTCGCCCACCACGGCCACCAGCCTGGACGCGCCCCTCGCGTCGGCGGCCAGCGCCTTGACGGCCACGGCATCTCGCTTGCCGAGGCTGTGCGCCCACTTGCACGCGCCGTTCGCCGGGTAGACCGCCGCGACCAGCGCCGCGTCCTCCGGGAGGTCGTCTCGCGCGCACGCGCCAAGGCTCTCGCCGCCCTCCACCACGTCGAAAGCGAAGACGACCGCCTCGGACGTCACCGCGAGGTCGCGCGCTGTGGTGCCTTGCTCGGCGTCGATGCTCCACGCCCACGCGCACTGGCCGTCCCGATCGAGCGCGGCCACGAAGCTGATCGTGGCGTCGGGGTCCGACCACGTGGGGCCGACGCGACACCCGGCGAAGAGCCCATCGGGAAAGGCGACGGCCCCCTCGGACTCCCCGGCCACGTAGGTGAAGTCGTCGCCGACGGCGAGGTGCGAGCCCCAGACGTCGAGCGCTGACAGCCCGTACCCAGCGTCGCGCGTCCCGCTGGCGCCCCACTTCGCGACCGAGAAGCGATAGCGCCCGTCGCCGTTGATCTCGGTGGCGACGGCCGTCACGGCGTCATCCAGCGCCGCGAGATCGCCCACGTCGAAGCCGACCGTCTCGCCCCAGGCGCCCGACGGATCGAGGATGACCCCGCCAGCGTCGCTGCACAGGGGACCCCCGCCGCCGCTGCCCCCGCCGCCGCTGCCGCCTCCGCCTCCGCCGCCGCTGTCCGCCCCGCCGCTGCCCGCGCCTCCGACGTTCGCGCCTCCCGCGTTGGCGCCACCCGCGCCCCCGCCACCCGCGCCCGAGCCCCCGGCGCCGGCGTCTCCCGAGGAGGAGGACGCGCCCGACGCCGCGCCCGCGCCGGCCTGCGATGGAGCCAGCTCGCCGACCTCGAGCCCGATGATCGCGTTGCAGCCCCCCGCGACGGCGGCGATCAGGGCCGCGAAGGACACGGCCGATCGAGGCGTACCGAGCTCGCGTTTCATCGGAAGGGGCTCTCCGTGGGGCGGCATCCTCGAGGCTGCCGAGGAGCCGCGCGGGCTCAATGGCACTTCCTGACGTAATCAGGAAAGATGGTCATGGACTGGCACGTGCCGTTGCAGTTGCCGAACGAGGCGCGTCTTCCGCACGGGACGTCGACCAGGAACACGTTGGACTTCGCGGCACAGAGAGGGAGGATGTTGGAGCACTCGACCGCCTGGAACTCCCGCTCCTCCGCGCCGCTGCAATCGTAGTCGAAGCTGCCCCCCGGGGAGATCGGCGTCTCGTAGAATGTGCTGGGCTGGCCGGGGTGGACCAGGGGGTTCTCGTCGTTGCAATCGTTGCCACCCTCGCACGCCGTCGACAGGTAGCCGTCGTCGTCGGCGTCGCAGTCGACGGTGCCGCCGCCGCCGGAGCCGGTGGCCGTCGAGCTGGCCGTCGCGCTGGAGCTCGCCGCGCCGCCGTCCCCGCCGGCGCCTGCGCTGGAGCTCGCCGCGCCG
>NZ_JEMA01000122.1 GCF_001589285.1 Sorangium cellulosum
TGCAACCCGCCGCCCCCGCCGCCCCCGCCGCCCCCGGGGGACTGTCTCACGGCCGCCACCGGGGAGGCGTGCGCGGGCCTGGGACCGGCATGTCAGTGGCTTGTGCCAGGCTGCGCCGAGGGCACGGGGATCCCGGCGCTCGCCGCCGTGGGCTGCTTCCCGAGCCTGCCGTGCGGCGAGGTCGACGCGGCGTGTCCGGCCGGTACGCGCTGTCAGGAGGTCGTCGTCAATCCCTGCGTCGCCTCGTCTCCCGACGGCGCGACCTGCGCCGCGTGCGGGTCGACCATGCACGCCTGCGTGCCGCCCTCCGCGGTGATCACCACGGAGTGACCGCGGCCGGCGCGCCCCCGCCGCCCGTCTTGCCGCCCAGGGACCCAGCGCATAGCGTGACCCCATGACGGACGCCCCCGACGCAGAGCAGGACGCCGACGCGGCGCAGGACGGCGCCGCGGGCGCCGACCAGGCGCCGCGGGCCCCGCTCCCTCCCGCCAGCGACGCGGTGCGCGGCGAGTGGGGGCGGCGCATCGAGGCCGAGTACCGCTCGGCGGCGATCACGCAGCACCTCACGCTCTGGCTCATCCAGATGGGCGCGTCGCCGGATCTCATCGACGACGGCCTGCGCATCGTCAAGGACGAGCTCGCGCACGCGCGCCTCAGCCATCGCGTCCACGTCCTCGCGGGCGGCGGACCCCTGGCGCCGCTCCGCCGCGAGACGCTGGGGCTCAAGAGCCGCGGCGACGAGCCGCTCGAGCTGGCCGTCGCGCGGGCGGGCGTCGAGGTCTTCTGCCTCGGAGAGACTGTCGCTGTCCCGCTCTTCAAGGTGCTCCGCGAGGGGTGCATCGTCCCTGCCGCGCGCCGGGCGCTCGACCGCATCCTGCGCGACGAGGTGCGGCACCGCGACTTCGGCTGGACGCTGCTCCGCTACCTGCTCGATCTGCCGTGCGCGCCGGCCGTGCGCCTGCTGGTCGAGCGCGAGCTCCCCTCCATGTTCGCCCGGATGCGCAAGAGCTACATGCCCGCCGGCGGCGCGCGCCGCGCGGCGATCTCCGACGACGACCGCGCCTGGGGCCTCATGCCGGTCGCCCGTTATGGCGAGATCCTCGAGCGCGCCGTGGAGCGGGACTACGTGCCCCGCTTCGCCGAGCACGGCATCGACGCGCGCGCCGCGTGGCGCCGCTCGGCGGCCTGACCCGGCAGCGCGCCCGCGCCGGCCTGGGGCGGACCGCCGAGCCAGCCCCACACACCTCCGTCCTGCTCCACGCAGGGGAACGCCGGGACACCGCACCTCTCCGGGATGCGCCTGCCCGGGGCGAGCGACTGGCGGGCCGTGGGCAGATCAGGCAGCGAAGACGCCAAACTCGGGGCTGTAGGTCACGACGCCTCGGGCGCCCTCCAGCGCGCCCTGGGCGAGCTCCATCGCCATGAACTCCTCGTCCGCCGCGTACTCGTTGCCCAGGCCGAACAGACTGGCCTTCTCGAACCCGAAGCGGGCGTAGTACTCCGGTGCTCCGAGGACGACGGCGAAGGCGCAGCCAGCGCCCCTGCACGCCTCGATGCCCTCTCGCGCCAGCGCGGCGCCGACGCCGCGGCCCTGGAAAGCAGGCAAGACAGCGAGCGGCGCGAGGCCGAGCCCTCCGCCTGTCGGGCCGGGGCCGGCGATCGCCACCGGGCTGAACACGACATGTCCGACGATGACGCCGTCGATCTCCGCGACAAGCGAGACCACCGCGCGCCCCGCGGCCCGCAGCCTGTCGACCAGCTCGGCCTCCATCGCCGAGGGGAACGCCGCGAGGTGGACACCGCGGATCCCTGCCTCGTCGCCCGCGCGCTCAGACCTGATGTTCATCACCCACGCTCCTCTCGTCTGCCGCGCCGCCGCCACGTCGCTCTGCCGTCGCCGGGCGCGGCGTCCGACGCCGTCCCTCGCGCGCTGTCGGCGTCAAGCGCCGTCGAGCACCGGACTGTGACAGACAAAGTCCGACCACGTCGACGCATCGAGTCGCCCTGCCAATTCCTGTTATCCACAGGATACCCCCGGACAACAGTCGGTATCTGTCGATCCTCATCGCGGCGCGCCTCCTCTCTTCATGGTCCTGCAGAGCCTACAGGAACCCGGCGCGGGCCGGTGCGAAGGGTTCTTCCGACCTGTGTAAGCATCTGAAACTACACGACTTTTCACGCGCAATATCACCGCCGTCCGCCCCTGACAGGTTGGGACAATGTCCGTCCGATCGATCCCTTTCCGGACGGGTCCAAGATGGCTATCCATGGTAGACATCAAGGACGCGGCGCGACGGCGTGTCTCTCGCACGACGCTTGTAAATGGCGCGCCTGAAACGCTTCGTTTGGAGGAGACTTCTTCATGGAAAAGATCTCGCTCACGTACTTTGT
>NZ_JEMA01000123.1 GCF_001589285.1 Sorangium cellulosum
GTACGCGCCGGCGCCGCCGCCTGTGTCGCCCGCGCCGCCCTACGCGCCCGCGCCGCCTGTGTCGCCCGGCCGGCCTTCGCCGGGCGCGCCGTCCTCGCCGCCTCCTCCCCGGAGCCAGCCCGCGCCGCGGAGCGATGCGCCGCCGCCGATCGGAGGCCCGGTGGAGACGACGGTCGACCCGGAGGCGTCGTCTGCGCCGGTCGAGCCTGCGGAGGAGCCGGAGAAGCCCGAGGACGAGGATGAGGAGCGGGACGGCGTCCGGCTCCGGTATGGCAGCACGCTGGGCGGCGGCATCATCAAGTCGCCGACGGGGACCGGCGGTGTCTTCGCGTGGACCGGCCGGATCGGCCTCCAGATCAACCACACGCTCGGGCTCTACTACCAGAACACCCCGATGCTGACGCTCACGCCCGAGAGCACGTCCAACAGCGCGGGCTTCGACGCGGGCTTCATCGATTACAACTCGCTCCTCGCGAGCCTCACCGTGTTCCACGTCCTCGATTTCGGGGCAGGGCCCTCGATGGACTACGTGGCCGTCGCGAGCTGCTCCGCGGAGTACGCGGGCATCGAGTCGGACGCCGGCTGCGCCAGCACCTCGGGCTGGTACTTCGGGGCGCACGCGCGCGGCGCCCTCCTCCTCGGCGGCCTGTCCGGCGACGGCCCGCGGCGCAGCGGCTTCGCCCTCGCCGCCGAGCTCCACCCGGTGTTCATGCCGGAGGCCACGACGTTCACCTTCACGATAGGGCTCGGCGGAGAGTGGTACTGACGAGCGCGCGCCGCGTGCGTCAGGCTCCCGTCCCGCGCGCCCTGCTCCGACGGTGACGTCGCGATCCCGCGGCGCGTTGTGATCACGGCAGGACGAGAGCAGGATGGCTCACCCTGGGCCGAGGTCAGGGCAGCCCTGCGCTGGACCTGCCGGGCCCGCTCGCTCGCATCGAGGCCGGTTCGTGTGTGTCGCAATGAGCCACGATGAGCCGATCTGCGTGGCGGGAGGCGCAGGGGACTCACCCTGCTCCGCCGACAGTCGCTGCCGCTGCGCATCGTTGGATGGGCGGCCGCGGCAGATCCCGCGCACGCAGCGGGTCACCGCGATGGGCTGATCGCGGAGCGTGCGTATGGCGCGCTGCTTGCTCTGATGTGCCCACAGTCCACGTACGAATCTCGCTCGGTCCTTCGAAAGGTCACGATCATGAGAGCAGCTCAACGCGCCTGTGGCGCACTCCTCCTCCTCCTCGTTGCGCAGGTTTCGCTCGTCACCGCCTGTTCGGCGACCATCGAGGATTCAGGCAGCGGCACGGACACCGGGACAGAGACCGATGAGTCCACCTCCTCCGGCGGACCTGGCGGCGGCGCGGCCGCGCCTGAGACCGCCGTGGACCTGTTTGCTTGCGGCCTCGAGCCGAGCTGCGACCCGATGGTGCGACATCTCGGCGTGGAACCGCTGGCTGCGACCGAGTGTGCGGCCAGGCTCGTGCTCGGCGGCGGCACGGGCGTCATCACGTCGCTCGACGCCCCCGGCCCGTTCATCGATGAGACAGAGACGCTCGTCGTGGTCCTCGGCGACGGCACCGGGCTGGTGCAGACCCGCGAGAGGCATTGCCTTCGCGACGACGGGCAGTGTGACGCCAATCCGCCCTGGGAGGCGTCGTCCCGGCATCAGCTCTGCGATCTGGAGGTCTCTTCGTCCGTGCAGGAAGCGTGCGAGGAGAACGTTGCCAATCAATGCTTCTGGACGCCCTGGGACGTCACCAATTGCCGTGACGTGGAGGATTCTACCTGCGACGACATCGCCCGTAGGTTGTGAGTCGCGTACCGGCGCGGGCTCACCGCTGGTCGCTCTCCTCGTGGCGGGGCCGAGGTCGCCCGGCCACGGGTGCTGTGTTCGTCGGGGCAGACTGCATGTGCCGGAAGCTACCGATGCCGCAGCCAGCCGCCCGGTCGGCGCACGGTGCCCACGTCATGAGGTGGACGTTGGTGTAAAATTCTGCCGATTGTGGATCGTTGCCTCTCCTCGGCCCCCTCACGAGCGCCGTCCTCCCGCGCCCGGCTCTCCGGTGGTATCCACGACCGCCCCGCCCGGGTCCCGACGGCCGCCCGCCGGTCTTCGGCGAAACCTTCGCGGGCCGCCCGTGTCCAAGGAGACTTGATGCGCTCGATCCCCCGCTCTGTCTTCACCGCCCTCCTCGCCGCGATGGGGCTCTCCCTCGCTGCCTGCGCCGCGGCGCCTCCGCCCGCGGCGCAAGCGCCCGTCCCGCAGGGCGACGGCCGCGCGGCGACCCCGCCGCCGCCTCCGCTCCCCGAGAACGAGGCGTTCGCCGTCCACGGGACGCTCAAGGACGAGTGGCTGCCGCTCCTCAAGCAGGCGCCCTTCGACCCGAAATCCGCGCTGGTCCCCCCGACGCCGGCCGGGGTGCCC
>NZ_JEMA01000124.1 GCF_001589285.1 Sorangium cellulosum
GGTCGGCCGTGGCGCGCGCGCGAGCTCGCCTCTCACAACGGTTTCCGGACGGGAGTCTGACGCTTGGCTGCTTCCAACCTCGCGATGCGGGTCATGACCGCGATCGTGGCCGCGCCCCTCCTCCTCTCGCTGCTCTACCTCGGCCCCGCCTGGGGGTGGGCGGCGCTCGTCGCCGTCGCCTCGGCCATCGGCGCGCTCGAGCTCTTCGCGATGACGCACGCGGACGACCGCGGCGCGCGGTTCGTCGGCGTCGCGCTCACCCTCGGCGTGCTCGGCGTGATCTGGCGCTACAGCAGCTCGCCGGGCGCGCTCCTCGCGCTGATCTTCCTGCTCCCGTTCGTCGCGATGCTCGTCACGCTGGTGCGGCTCGGGGAGATGCGCACAGCGGCCCTGCGCGTGCTGGCGATGACGTTCGGCCCGCTCTACGTGGGCGGCGGGCTCGGCGCGCTGGCGCTGCTCCGGCGCGACGCCGGCGCCGACGGCCCCTCCTTCGTGGTGCTGGCGCTGCTGCTCTCCTGGTTCTCCGACACGGGCGCCTACTTCGCCGGCCGCTTCCTCGGCCGGCGCAAGCTCTACGAGGCGGTGAGCCCGAAGAAGACAGTCGAGGGCGCCCTGGGCGGCCTGCTCTTCGCGGTGCTCGGCGCGCTGATCGCGCACTTCTGGTTCCTGCGATCGCTGCCGCTCGTCGACGCGCTCGCGCTCGCGATCGTCGCGGGCGGCCTCGGGCAGGCGGGCGACCTCGGCGAGTCGTTGTTCAAGCGCTCCTTCGGGATCAAGGACTCTGGCGGGATCGTGCCCGGCCACGGCGGCATCCTCGACCGCGTCGACGCGCTGCTCGTCACCGGGACGATCACGTATCTGTATGTCCTGTGGGCGAGGACCTGAACGACACCGCGCGGCGCAGCGGCCTCCAGCGCCGCGCCCGCCGCGCCCGCGCCGCGGCCTCGCCCCGCGACGCAGTCCAGCCACCGTTAACGCGGCGCTGCATCGCCGATTCCCGGCCTGACGCAGCGCCCCGAGTCTCCGGACACACGATAACGCGGCGCGTGAAAGCGCCCCCGGCATTGAATCGGTGGGGGGCGGGCACTAGAAAGTTACAGAGCCATGGAAGATCAATTCAGTGCCAAGTCCACGACTCCGCCGGTGAGCAACCCACCGGCACCGGGTCAGAAGCCCAAGTACGAGTTCTTCAAAGTCGTCCAGGGTTACCTCGACGAGGCTGCCCGCCTGATCGAGGTGCCGGGTTACATCACGACGATCTTGAGCCAGCCGAAGAACGAGATCATCGTCAATTTCCCGGTGCGGATGGATGACGGCAGCATCCGTCTCTTCAAGGGCTACCGGATCCAGCACAACAACCTCCTCGGGCCGTTCAAGGGGGGTGTTCGTTATCACGAGTCGGTGTCGCTCGACGATCTCAAGGCGCTGGCCGCGATGATGACGTGGAAGTGCGCGCTCATGAACCTGCCGCTCGGCGGCGGCAAGGGAGGCATCAAGTTCAACCCGAACGAGGTGTCGCGCGCCGAGCTCCAGCGGATCACGCGCCGGTTCTTCCATGCGCTCGGCTCGAACATCGGCCCGGAGACGGACATCCCGGCGCCCGACGTCGGCACGGACGCGAAGACGATGGCGTGGGCCATGGACACGTACATGAACACCGTCGGCCAGCTCTTCAAGCAGGCGGTGAAGGGCGTCGTGACGGGCAAGCCGGTGGCGTCCGGCGGCACGCACGGCCGCGAGAAGGCCACGGGGCAAGGGGTCGTCCATTGCATCACGGAGTGGGCCGAGGACAACGACGTGAACCTCGGCGGTTCGACGCTGCTCGTGCAGGGGTTCGGCAACGTCGGCTCGCACACGGCCGTGCTCCTGTCGAAGCTCGGCGCCTCGACGGTCGCTGTCGGCGACCACACCGGGTATCTGTACAACCCGGAGGGGTTCAACCCGCACAAGCTGCAGGACTACGTGAGGAAGCACCGCTCGATCGCGGGCTATCCGGCGGGCAAGCCGATCAGCCGCGAGGAGTTCTTCCGGCTCAAGGCGGACATCTTCATCCCGGCGGCCCTGGAGAACCAGATCGGCGTGGAGGAGGCGAGCTCGCTCCAGGTGCGGCTCGTGGCCGAGGGCGCGAACGGGCCGTGCACGCCCGAGGGCGAGAAGGTCCTTTTGGAGCGCGGGATCGACATCCTGCCGGACGTCCTCGCCAACTCGGGCGGCGTGACGGTGAGCTACTACGAGTGGGTGCAGAACAAGCGCTCGGAGACGTGGACCCTCGAGGAGGTCGACGCCCGGCTCGAGAAGGCGATGAAGCGGGCCTACCGGGAGGTGGCCGAGATGGGGCGGCAGAAGAAGTGTACGCTGCGGCTCGCGGCGTATGCGGTGGCGCTGCAGCGGCTCGCGGCGGTGTACGGGGAGCGCGAGATCTTCCCGTGAGGCGGGGCCGGGGGGGG
>NZ_JEMA01000125.1 GCF_001589285.1 Sorangium cellulosum
GGCGTGGAGCCGTCGGGCGCCGCGGGAGAGGCGCCGCAGGCGGCGGCGAGGGCGCCGCACGTGGCGGCAGCGAGGAACAGCGAGGAGGCGGCGAGGGGCGTGGTGTGGGATCGCATGGTGTCTAGGAGGCGGTCACGGTCGGAGCCGGCTCGTCGTCGAGCCACTGCTCCTGGACGACGATCGCCGGCAACAAGGTGAACGGCCCGTCGTAGCCGGGGCCGAAGGTCAGGATCTGGATCACCCGCCGATCGCCGCGGCGGAGCGGGAACATCACCTCGCCCCCGCGGGGGAGCTCGCTGCCGCCGCGGGGCGGATCGATCCAGAAGGCGACGCCCTCCGTCTTGCCGCCGAGCAGCGACATGGCCGAGACGGTGAGCTCCGGGCAGCGGATGCGCAGCCACTCCCTCATCCGGTAAGCGCGGCAGCCGGCGGCCGCCGGGCCGGCGCGCGAGAGGCGGACGCGCGGCGCGGTCTTCCACTCCGCGGCCGTGGGCTGCCTGGACGGCTCGGCCGGGAAAGGCTCGGCGTCGAGGGGTCGCTCCTCGTCGGTGCTGGCCGCGCTGGCCTGCGGCGCGCCCTTCGGCTGCGCGACGGGCACCCCGGGCGCCGCAGCCAGGACGCCGAGAACGCCGGCGGCCATCACGACAAGCAACGCGGCGCGCGGCCTCATAACGTCTCCAGGAACGCCACGAGCGCCGCCCGATCCTCCGGCGACAGGTGGCTCGTCTTGCCCATCCAGTCGGCGTTCTGCTCGATGAGCTGCGCCAGCGTCGCCGCCCGGCCGTCGTGCAGGTACGGCGGCCGCCCTCCCACGAAGCGCAGCGAGGGCGTCTTGTACTCGGGGCGCGGATCGTCGTCATAGCCCGGAGGCGGCGGCCGCTTCGGCATCGGGTACGGCGTGCGATCCGTGTAATCGCTCGCCGGCACGTGGCACCGGGAGCACTTCGCCTCGTCGCTGTGGAAGATCTCCCGGCCGCGCTTCACGCGCTCGTCGGCCGTCGCGTCGGCGCGCGGCGGCGTCACGAGGCCCCGGCGCAGGAACATCGTGAGGTAGGTGGCCCGGGCCGCGAGCCCGGCCGGCGTGTGATCGATCGGCAGCCCGCCCCAGCGGTGAAGCCCCATGCCCGCCTGGAGCCTCCCGCGGAGATCCTCGTCCTCGCCGTGCCACCCGTACGGCCCTTCCGCGCCCACGTTGCCGGCGAGCATCGGCGTGCGCCGCGGATACCCCTTCTTCTTCGCGACCTCGGGGATGTTCTCCGGCCTGCCGACGAAGTTCGCGTGCTCGCCGTCGGCCGTGCTGAACGTCGCCTCGCGCCAGACGTACCCGTCGTCCCGCCCCTCCGGGTGGCACCCCGCGCAGCCGAGATTGCCGCTCACCGTGGTGTCGAGCGCGCTGTAAAAGAGCCGGCGGCCCTTCGCGACCTCGGGGCCGAGCGGATCGTCGGCGAGGTGCACGAGCGCCGCCGGCCCCTCGGCGGGCGGCGCAGCGGCCGCCGTCCCCGCCGGGCCGGCCGCGGCTGCCGTTCCCTCTGCTCCCGCGGCGGGATCGTGCAGCCGGATCGCCGCCACGTCCCCGGTCGAGCGGCAGAACACCCACGCCGTCGCCTCATCCGCGGACAGCGCGAGGCCCGTCGGCGCGCCGCAGGTGCCCGCCACGCGGATGTGCGGGTCGTAGCGGCCGCCTACCGGGTAGCTCTTCACGATCGCGAGCGTCGGATCCACCGCTGTCGCGTCCACCTCGAGCACGAGATCGTCGCCCTCGCCCGCGACGAGCAGCGTGCGCGCGCGCTTGCGGTAGGCGACGGCGCGCGGCTGGGTGACGGGCGTGACGCTCGCGCCCGGCAGCGTGACGACGCTCTCCGGCGTGATCACCTGCTCGGCGAACGCGGACCGGAGCACCGGCAGGTCGCCGTGGTGCGGCGGGGCGAGCGGCTCGTCGCGGCCGGTGAGCAGCACGTCCACCGTCGCGGCGCCGAACCACGCGGCGTGGCCCATGGCGCCGAGCGCGTGCCGCGCCGCGAACAGGCGCCGCCCGTCCTCGGAGAGCGCCAGCGCGTAGCCCAGCGACGCCGCGAGCCGCTCGCCCGACGGCGCGCGCAGCGGCGAGGCGGGCAGCGCGACGCGCCGGACCCTCGGCGCCCCGCCGAGGTCGTCGATCCGCGTGAGATCCGCCCCGACGAGGTGGCTCACGTACGCGGCGCTGCCGTCGGGCAGCACGGCGACGCCCCGCGGCTCGCGCGCCACGTCGACCGTCCACCGCGCCTTGCCGGCCTCGAGATCCACGGCCGAGACCTTGTGCGTCCACGCCGAGGTCACGATCGCTGTCTTCTCGTCGGGCGTGACAGCGATGCCCCACGCGTCCGCGGGCAGCGCGACGCGGCCGACCTCGACGAGCCCCGCCGCCGCGTCGGGCCGGAGGATGAGCAGCAGCCCCGGGTCGCGCACCGTGGCGAGCACGCGCGCTTCTGGCTCGCCGCGCCCGCCGAGCGCGAGCACCTGCGCGGGCCGGCCCGGCGCGGGCACGCCTGCGCC
>NZ_JEMA01000126.1 GCF_001589285.1 Sorangium cellulosum
AGCCGGAAGTCGACCCGGTACAGGATGCGCGACGCGACGCTCCTGTCGCCGCGCCGGGCGGGCGTGAAGCGAAACCGCAGCGCCGCCTCCTGCGCGGCCTCGTCGAACCCGCGGCCTGCCGGCGTCGCGACCTCCGCGCCGGTGACGCGCCCCTCGGCGTCGATCGTCAGCCGCAGCACGACGCTCCCCTCCTCGCCGGCCGCGCGCGCCGACTCCGGATACGCCGCCTCGGCGGCGTCGAGGAGCTCCGGCGGATGCACCTCGAGCGCGGCGGCGTCGCCCGGCGCGCGGGCCCCCGGCCCGGCCTCAGGCGTCGCGCCCTGATCGCGATCTCCCGCTGGGGCCTGCTCGCCCGCTCGCGCGTCCTGCGCGGAGGCAGCGCGGACACCGCACAGGGCGAGGGCCAGGATCCCGGCGAGCGCGCCGCCGCGCGAGGGGGGTCGTCGAAACATCGAGTCTCACCGGACCGGGATCAGCCGGTCGCTTCCTCGCTGGCCGGGGAGATCGGGATGACGACGACGCGCTTGCAACGCCGGCACTTCAGCTCGATGCCGCCGGCCACGTGCCGGGCGAGCAGGCTGCCGCAGTCGCAGCGCATGGCGTCGTGGTCGGCGTGCCCGGCGACACCGCAGTGGGCGCATCCACCGCCGGACGGAGCCGTTCTCTTCGGCGTCAGGTCGTTCATCGTTGACCTTTCTTGTTAATGAAAGTTACTTTCAATTTCAAGCCCAGTGGCTACCACGATCTCATGATTTATGTCAACCAGAAATATTTCCCGGCGAGGCGCCCGCCTGCGGCTGCGGGCCGGGGCCGCGGGCGCCGATCCGGCGCCGAGATCCGCGCGATCGCGCGCTCGATCGGCGCGCTGGCGCCGCGCCTCGCCCGCGCTGGCAGCGGCATGCGCGCACCGCGCCCCGCCCCGCGGCCCCGACCGAATCCTCTTGACAGCCACCTCACGGCACAATATTGAAATTGAAAGTGGCTTTCATTTTCATGCATTGACGTCTGCGTTCGGCCTGTGATCCGGCGCAAGCGCGCCGGGTTCGTGTCCGGGACTGCTTCCGGCTGACCTCCGGCGGCCCCTGCCCTGGCGACCTCGGGGCCCGGGCTGCTGCTGGTCGCCGGCGCGCGCTCGTCGGGGCGGGGTCACCGCCCTGCTCGCGCGCGCTGATCGCGCCGTGTTCGCGCGCCCCTGAGCGCCTCTTGCGGTCGCCCCGGCGAGGCTGTCCCCGCCGAGCGCGGATTCACCAGGAGGCTTGTCGCAATGGTTGCTCGTCAGGATGATCGCTGGCCCCTGTCGGCCGCGCAGCACGGTATCTGGCTGGGCCAGCAGCTCGCGCCGGAGAGCCCGGTGTACAACGCGGGCGAGTGCATCGAGATCCCCGGGCGCCTCGATCTCGCGGCCTTCGAGGCCGCCGTGCGTCAGGCCGTCTCCGAGGCCGAGGCGCTGCACATGCGCTTCTCGAGCGAGGCGGACGGCCCGCGACAGCGACTCGACCCCTCCCCTGACTGGCCATTTCACCACATCGACGTCAGCGCGGCGCAGGACCCGTGGTCCGCGGCCCACGCGTGGATGCGCGAGGATCTCGGCAGCCCCGCGGACCTCGCCCGCGGGCCGCTCTTCACCGAGGCGCTGTTCACGGCGGCCGCCGACCGGTTCTTCTGGTACCAGCGCGCCCACCACATCGCGCTGGACGGCTTCGGCTTCTCGCTCGTCGCGCGGAGGGTGGCAGAGGTCTACACCGCCCGGATCGAGGGCCGCCCGAGCGCCGGCGGCGCCTTCGGCTCGCTGCGCCATGTCGTCGAGGAAGATCTCGCCTACCGCGCCTCCCCGGAGCTCGAGCGCGATCGCGCCTTCTGGTCACGGCGCTTCGCCGACCGGCCCGAGCCGGTGAGCCTGAGCGACAGGCCGTCGCTCATGTCGCCCGACTCCCTGCGGCAGACGGCCTTCCTCGCGCCGTCCAGCGTCGAGCGGATGCAGGCGGCGGCGCGCGGCGCGAAGGCGACATGGCCCGACGTCGTCGTGGCCGCGACGGCGGCGTACATGCACCGGCTCACGGGCGCGCCGGAGGTCGTCCTCGGGCTGCCGGTGATGGGGCGCCTCGGCTCGGTGTCGCTGCGCGTCCCGGGCATGGTGATGAACATCGTGCCGCTGCGCGTGCCGGTCCGCCCGGGCGCGAGCCTCTCCGATCTCGCCCGGCAGGTAGCGGAGGAGCTGCGGACCCTCCGGCCCCACCTGCGCTACCGCTACGAGCAGCTCCGCCGGGATCTCAGGCTGATCGGCGGCGATCGGCGGCTGTTCGGCCCCGTGGTCAACATCATGCCGTTCGACTACGACCTGCGCTTCGCCGGGCAGCGCGCCGTCGCCCACAACATCTCCGCCGGCCCTGTCGAGGACCTGTCGATCGGCGTGTACGCCAGGTCCGACGGGCGCGGGCCGCGGCTCGACTTCGACGCCAACCCGGCCTGCTACGGCGCCGACGAGCTCGCGGCGCACCAGCGGCGCTTCCTCGGGTTCCTGGAGGCGCTCGCCGCCGCCCCCGAGCAGGCGATCGATCGCGCCGAGCTCGATCTCCCGCGAGCCACGGCCCG
>NZ_JEMA01000127.1 GCF_001589285.1 Sorangium cellulosum
CGGCGCCCCCTCGACGACCGCGAGGTCGCCGACCTCGATCGGCGCGGCGCCCGCGCCGTCCAGCGCGACGCGCACGGCGCCGAACGCGTCGCCGAGGACGACGGCGCCCTCCGCGATCTCGAGCACGCGGCCGCCGACGCGCACCCGGCCCGGCAGCGGCGCGACGGCGGACGCGACGTCGCTCGGGGCGAGCGTCTCCGGGAACCCGGTCAAGATGTTTGTTTCAGAGCGACCCACGGGGACCTGCGCCGGAAGTCCCGGAGACATACCACGCATGTCCGCCAAAGACGTCAGGCAAGAAGCCAACGACGGTCACAGATCCTCACGTTTCCGCGAGGGCGCCGCCTCGCTCCTCCTTGAAGACCCAACGTAACTCGATACGTTGGTCGCGCTCGTCGGTCCGGCCTCGCCGCGCCTCACGCGAGCGCTGCTTGCAGAAACCCAGCCGGAGAGAAGACCCATGAGACGACAGCTCCTCTTGCTTCCGTTGACCGCGCTCGCGACCCTCGTCTCAGCGGGGCCTGCCGCCGCGTCCGACTGGCACACGGTGCCGCCGGGCTCGCCCGCAGCGGCCCTGTCCGCTCGCAGCGCGGCGGGCGCGCGCCAGGCGGCAGAGGTGTATCTGAAGCACGCTGCTCCCGAGCTCGGGCTTCACGGCGTCTCGCTGCGCTATCAAAGGGAGCTCCTGGCCGGGGAGCACCGCACTGTCCGGTTCGAGCAGTTCCACCTCGGGCTGCCCGTGCTCGGCGCCGCCGCGGCGGTCCGCGTCGCCCCGGGCGGCCGCGTGACGGCCGTGGTGCTCGACGTGGCGCGGGACCTGTCGGTGTCGACGGCGCCGAAGTACCGGGAGGAGGCCGCGCGGAAGGCGGTGGAGACGACGTACGGGATGACGCTGGCGGAGCGGCCGAGCGCGGCGCTCGCGGTGTTCCCCGAGGCGGAGACGGCCGGCAAGCTCGTCTGGGTTGTCGACGTCCGGTCCGAGCGCGGCGGGGACCGCTACCTCGTGGACGCGCACACAGGGAGCATCGTCCACCGGCGGCCGCTCGCCGTGGACGCGCGCGGGCGCGTCTACCCGATCAGCGCCGCTGTCACGCCGCGGGTCGAGGATCGCGAGCTGACGGACCTCGACGCGGCGGATCCCCAGACTTTGAGCGGCTGGAGCGGCAACCTCAGGGTGGTGAACTACGTGGGCGGCGACCTCCTGTCCGGCGTCCCGCTCACCCTGGAGCAGAGCGTGGAGCCCAACTCGGGCGCGGACTTCCTCTACAATCCCCCTGCGAGCGCGGACGACGCGCACGACCAGTTCGCGCAGGTCGGCATCTATTACCACCTCACGCGGATGCGCGATTACTTCAGGTCGACTCATCAGCTCGACATGACGGCGCCCAGCTGGAAGCTCGTCGCGGTCGCCAACATGCTGGAGTCGGGCCGGCCGATGGACAACGCGTTCTTCTCGCCGGAGGGCGTGGGAGCGCCCTTCGACGCGCCGAACCTCGTCGCCATCGGCCAGGGCTCCTATTTCGACTTCTCGGACGACTCCGACGTGTTCCTCCACGAGTTCACTCACTACATCTCGGCCAACGCGGTCGGCTACAACGAGGGCCAGTTCGCGATCAACGAGTACGGGCTCTCTCCGTGGGGCGGCAGCATCGACGAGGGCCTCGCGGACTACTTCGCGTGCACGGTGAACGGCGACTCCACGCTCGGCGAGGCGACGCTCGAGCTCTTCGGGATGCAGCGCGAGCTCACGGACGACGCCAAGACGTGCCCTGACGATCTCGTCGGCGAGGTGCACGAGGACGGCGAGATGGTCGGCAGCCTCGCGTGGTCCTTGCGCGACAGGTTCGGTCCGGCGGTGGGCGACAAGCTGGTCTGGAGCGCGATGACGCTGCTCACCCGCAACGCCTCGCTCGACGACTTCGCCCGGGCGCTCCAGACGTCGGCCGGCGATCTGGTGAGCGCCGGTGAGCTCTCGGCGGCGGACGCCAGCGCCGTGGACGCGCTCATCAAGAGCCGCGGCCTGGACGACTGCGACGAGGTGCTCGACCTGAGCGGCGGCAAGTCGCGGCGGACGCAGATGTTCGGCATCGACTCGCTGATCCTGGGCTCCGGGGCGTCGTGCGCGGAGGCCCGGGCGCAGATCAGCCTCCAGAGCCTCTTCCACTTCAAGAGCACGCCGGATCCGACAGCGAAGGGCATCCGCTTCACCGTGCAGCTCCAGCCCGCCGGCGGCGGCGACCTCGAGTGGAACATCTACGTGAGGACCGGCCGTCATGTCGGCTTCACGTCGACCGGCTTCCTGCCGGCGGCCACGCGCTTCGATTACAGCGTGGAGAAGATCACGGACACCCACGGTGAGATCGTCATCGACGAGACCTCCGATCCGCCGTTCGACCCCGCGCAGACGTATTACATGGTGCTCGGTCACGGGAACTGTCCGCCCAGCATCGTGACGGCGGAGAGCGAGGATCTCGGGGTCGAGCCGCCGCCGGATCCCGTGGATCCCGTCGATCCCGACGAGCCGGAGCCCGGCTCGTCGGGCGGCGCGACGCCGGGGCCGACCAGGTATCCGCCCGCGGATCCGCCGGCGGAGGGGTGCGCGTGCCGCGCGGCCGCGCCGAGCGCGCC
>NZ_JEMA01000128.1 GCF_001589285.1 Sorangium cellulosum
GTGCGCGGCGGCGAGCGCGAGCGCCGGCCAGGCCGAGCCGAGGAGCGCCTGCGGCAGCGCCGCCTGCGCGACAGGCCGGCTGCGCGAGCCGCCCTGGGTGACGTAGGGCAGCGCGACCATCAGCCAGATCGGCGGGGTGCGCGAGAGGCACTGCGTCAGCACCAGCGCGACAGGCGCCGCGGCGTCGAGCCGCGCGAGCAGCGCGATGCGCAGCACGAGGACCACGATCAGCGCCGCGGCGCCGAACGACCCGATGCGGCTGTCCTTCAGGATCTCGAACATGCGCGCCCTGTCGAAGGCCCCGCCGAGCGCGTCGGCCGTGTCCGCGAGGCCGTCCTCGTGGAACGCACCGGTGAGGAGCAGGCCCAGCGCGACGGTGACGCTGGCCGCGACGAGCGCGCCGCCCCGGTCGACGAGCAGCCACGCCGCGGCCTGGACGGCGCCGAGGATGGCGCCCACGAACGGGAACCAGGCCGAGGCCCAGCGCCAGTCCGCCTGGGCGTAGGGGAAGCCGCCGACCGGGACGCGCGTGAGGAAGGTCGTCGCTGCCCGGGCGCCGCGCAGGACCGGCGGCATCGTCATGAAGGCCCGGGCGAAGCGCGATCGGGTACGCCCGCGCTCGCGAACGTCGCCATGCCGGCGTGGAGGGCGCAGGCGGCGTCGAGGAGCGGCAGCGCGGCCAGGGCGGCGCTCGCCTCGCCAAGGCGCATCCCGAGGTCGAGCAGCGGGCGGGCGCCGAGGGCCGCGAGGATGCTGGCGTGGCCGCGCTCGGCGGAGCGGTGGGCGAAGAGCATGCCCGCCCGCGCCCGCGGGGCCATCCGGACGAGCGCGAGCGCGGCCGCCGAGACGATGAAGCCGTCGACGAGCACCGCCATCCGCCGCTCGATCGCCCGCGCCGCGGCGCCCACGAGCGCGGCGATCTCCTTCCCGCCGACCGCCCGCACCACGCGGCGCGGGTCGGCGCTCTGGACGCGGCGGACAGCGTCGCGCACGACCTCGATCTTCCGCGACAGCGCGTCGCCCGCGACGCCGGTGCCCGCCCCGACGACGTCCTCGGGGGCGAGCCCGAGGAGCAGCGCCGTCATGGCGGCGGCCGCGGTGGTGTTGCCGATGCCCATCTCGCCGAGGAGGACGACGCGCGTGTCGCCCCCGAGCGCGTCGATCTCGGCGGCGCCGGCGCGGAGCGCGCGCTCGTAGACCGCCTCCGGGAGCGCGTCCTCGACCCGCAGGTCGAAGATGGGGTCGTCGGCGACCGGATCGCGCCGCAGCCGTGCGTGCGCGCCGGCAGCGTCGAGATCGACGCACTCGTACGGGTGGGCGACGCCGACGTCGACGACCCGCAGCTCGACCCCGAGGTGCCGGCAGAGCACGCTGGCGGCCGCGCCGCCGCGCGCGAAGTTCGCGACCATCGCCGCCGTGACCTCGGCCGGGTACGCCGAGACGCCGTGCCGGACGACGGGGTGATCGGCGGCGAACAGCACCGCCGCCGCCGGCCGGCTCGCGGGCGGCCCGCCCTGGATGCCGGCGAGCGCGACGGCGAGCTCCTCGAGCGCGCCGAGGCTGCCGCGGGGCTTGGTCAGCGTGTCCTGCCGCGCGCGCGCCGCGTCCGCCGCGCTCGCGTCGAGCTCCGGGAACACCCAGGGAGGCGGAGAAGCCATGTCCGCGTTCTCTACTCCCGCGCGCCAGGCCGGGGAAGCGCGTTGACCGTGTCGGTAGGCCGTGATAGCCGCCCGTCCGGCCGAAGAGGTCCCTCGCGGGACGAGGGGACATGGAGTCCCCCCCGGGACAGACCGAGCGCCGCCGAGGCGGGATGCCCCCGCGGCGCGCGAGCTCGCTCGAACAGGGGTCAGGATGTCGCTGCGTGTCCTCTTCGTCTGGTCCGTCTGCCTCGGCGCCGCCGCCGCTGCCCTGTCCGGGTGCGGGGGCGTCGACGCGCCCCGGGATGACGGCGGCTCCGGTGAGCCCTCCGCCGCGGAGGGCGCGGGCGGCTCGTGCCTCTCGGGCGGCCACGGCGGAGCTGCCGGCGACGGCGCGGCGTCGTGCGCCGGGCCGGGCGCGCGGTTCGCGACCCGCGTGGTGTCCGCCTGCCTCGGGGCACGGCAGGGGTTCGGTGAGGACAGGTTCCCGGACATCGTCCTTGGCCCGCCGCGAGGCGGTGGATGCTGCGGCGGCTCGCTCGACGTGCTCTCGCTGGGCGACGGGGGGTCGATCGTCGTGGCCTTCGAGGGCAACGCGATCGTCGACGGGCCCGGCGCCGACTTCCTGGTGTTCGAGAACGCCTTCGAGCGCGGCGACGACGCCGAGAACGTCTTCGCCGAGCTGGCCACTGTCGAGGTGAGCGAGGACGGCCTCGCGTGGTCGGCCTTCCCCTGCGCCGCGGAACGCTACCCCTACGACGGCTGCGCCGGGTGGCACCCCGTGCACGCGAACCCCGGGGAGAACGACGTCGACCCGCTCGATCCGTCGTCGGCCGGGGGCGATCCGTTCGATCTGGCCGACGTCGGGGTCCCGCTGGCCCGCTACGTACGCATCACCGACCGCGCCGGCACGCCCGACGTCTTCGACCTCGACGCGGTGGGCATCGTCCACGCGCTGTGTCCGTGAGGCGCGCGGGGGCGCTCGCCTGCGCGGCGCTCGTGGCCGCGGGCCTCG
>NZ_JEMA01000129.1 GCF_001589285.1 Sorangium cellulosum
CTCGGCGCGCGGCTCGCGGCGCTGGAGCGACGCGAATGGATCGTGCGGCGTCCCGAACCACGGTTCGCCGGCGAGGAGGAGCTCGCCTTCCGTCACGGGCTCGTGCGCGAGGCGGCCTACAGCATGCTGACCGACGTCGATCGACGGCTCGGCCACAGGCTCGCCGGCGCATGGCTGGAGGAGGCCGGCGAGCGCGACGCCCTCGTGCTGGCGGAGCACTTCGAGCATGGCGAGGCGCTCGCGGAGGCCGCCCGGCACTACGAGCGCGCGGCAGAGCAGGCGCTGGAGGCGAGCGATCTCGACGGCGCGCTCGCCCGGGTGGAGCGGGCGTTCGCCTGCGCGCCGGAAGGGGAAGCCGCGGGACGACTCCACGCGCTCGCGGCGACCGTGCACAACTGGCGGGGCACGTTCGCCGAGGCGGAGCGCGCAGCGAAGAGCGCCGTGGCCCTGGTGCCGGCGGGGAGCAGAGCTGCCCACACCGCCCTGGCGATGCTCGCCTGGGCGAGCGGGGCGCTCGGGAAGGTGGAACAGATCGAGGCGGTGGCATCGTTGCTGCCGCGCGACCGGAAGGGCGCGGCGCTCGACCGGGAGTTCCTCCTCGCCTGGTACAGCACCACCGTGTCGCTACGGGATCTTGGGCGCCACGCCACGGCCGTAGCCCTCGAGCGAGTCATGGCTGGAGTGCAGCCCGAGCATCTGGAGCCCGGCCTGGCGGGGCACATCTACCTGACGAAGAGCGCAGCAGCGTGCTTTCCGCCCCGCCGACCCGAACTCGCCCTGCGCTTCTCCGAGGCTGCATGGGAGGCCTACGAGCGCGATGGCGCGCTGCGAGACGCATGCCTGACGCGCACGGCCCTCGGCGTGGCGCAGAGGCGGCTCGGTGCTTACGAAGCAGCAGAGTCGACGCTCAAGGAGGCGAAGCGCGTCGCGATCCAGCTCGACCTTTCCTATGTGACCAATACGGCCACTATCCATCTAGGGCATATCGACGTGGCGCGGGGGCAGAGCGCCGCGGCAAGGACGACGGCAGCCCGGGTCATCGAGGAGGCGCGAGCGGTCGGCGATGGCAGGCAAATGGGCCAAGCTCGAGTTCTGCTCGCGCAAGCTCTGATCGATCTCGGGGATCTCGCACAGGCGTGCGCGCAGGCAACCACCGCGATCGATGAGACGCGGGCGTACCCCGCAACGCAGTCCATCGCGCACGCCACCCTCGCCCACGCCCTGCTCCGAGAAGGGCGCGCCCTCGAGGCGCTCGCGGCGGCGCGAGCAGCGATCGAGATCGTGACGCGCGTCGGAGGTCTCGATGAGGATGAAGCGCTCGTGCACCTCGCCTGGGCCGAGGCGCTCGACGCCTGCGGCGACGAGGCCGCGGCCAGGGCAGCGCTCGCCGCTGCCTTCAATGAGCTGCGCGCCGAGGCGGACGCCATCGAGTCACCCCCGCTGCGCCGCAGCTTCCTCGAAGGCGTGCCGGAGCATGCGCGCATCCGCGCGCTCGCGGAGGCGTGGGGCGTGGCGGGCACGTGATTCCCCGGTTCGATCTCTGAGGGCCACCGCCGCGCACATGGATCGGTTCGCGTCGCCTACCCACCCGGGGGTCGCTTGCCCGGCTGCCGCCAACCTGGGTGGGATGGTCGGGTCGAGCTGCCAACCCGGGTCGGGTCGGACATGTTACCCTGGCTCGGGTCGCGCACTTCATGCAGGAGACACGCACCATGCGATACATGATCATGTTCAAGGCCGATGCGGACACCGAGGCTGCCGCTCCCGCGTGCATGGTGCTACCCGAGATGGGGCAGCTCATCGAAGAGCTCAAGAACGACGGCGTGCTTGTCGCGACCGAGGGGCTCAAGCCGAGCTCGTCCGGCGCGCGCCTTCGACATTCGGGGGGCAAGGTCAGCGTGATCGATGGCCCCTTTGCCGAGGCCAAGGAGCTCGTCGCCGGGTTCGTGCTGGTCGACGTGGCGTCCAGGCAGGCGGCTGTCGAGCTGGGCGAGCGCTTCCTCCGCGTGGCCGGCGACGGTACGGCCGCTGAGGTCCGCGAGGTGTTCGATGCCCCGCACGACGTCGCCCACGTCGCAGAGCGGTAGGCGCAGCCCCCGGCCCCTTCCGCGTCAGGGCTACACCAGCTGGATCCACGCGCGCAAGATGGCCTCCAGCGCCGCCTGCCGTTCACGGACATCCTTGCTGTCGCTGAACGTCACGAGACAGCGGTCCTTGGCGAGCCACTCCAGCAAGCCCGCCGGGTCCGCGATCTCGACGCCCTTCGTCGCGGTGCCCTTCACCTTGGCTCCCGTGTGGAGGATGATCCGGACGCGGTCCTTCGTGCGCAAGTTGAACGTCGCGAAGTGCTCCGTCGTGCGGAAGCTCGGCGCGTTCCATTTGATCTCCTCACAGATCTCCGGGCTCACGCCGAGGATGATCTGACGGAGGGCCTCGATCTCCTGCTTCAGCGGGTGGTCCAGCTCGCGCAGGAACGCGATGACGGCCGGGCTCGTCTGCGAGCTCCCCGGCGCGACGACCGCGACGGCTCCTCCGGCCGCCTCGCGGCGCGCCGCCCCGGCGGACGGCCCGTTCTTCGCGTTCGCGCGGGGCTTGCGCGGCTTCTCGTCGGTGTTCTTCATGAACGAGTCCTGTCTGCCTGAACGGCGCCGCTAGGCGCCTCGCTGCCGCTCGAGCCGCTCCCGCATCACGTTGGGGATCCTCCC
>NZ_JEMA01000130.1 GCF_001589285.1 Sorangium cellulosum
GCGGGGACGACCGGCACGGGCGCCGACGCGGGCGCGGCGGACGCGGGCACGGGGCGGCGCAAGATCGAGCTGAAGAAGCTGCTGGAGAGGAAGTGAGCAGCGAGAGCGCAATTTTCTGATGGGCGCTCGCCCGTTCACGCGCCACGCTACACGCGCCTGAGGCGCCCGCGCGGCAGCTCGGTGCGCCTCGAACCCCGAACAGGAGCCAGGTGCATGAGCGACGCGATGTGGGCGCTGACGTACAACCGCGAGAAGCAACCGTGGGAGTCCACCGTCGGCCTGTCCAGGGATGAGGTCGAGCGCCCGGCCATCAACGAGGCCAAGGACTACCACGACCGCGCGAGCGTCCTCGTCAAGCCGATCATGACGGGGTTCTGCGGCTCCGATCGCGGCATCTGGTTCCGCAGCGCGTTCAAGGACATGATCTTCAAGTCGCTCGATCGCGACAGGAAGGCGACGCGCACGATCGGCCACGAGCTGCTCGGCCGCGTCGTCGACCTCGGGACCGACGCGCGCCGGACCTTCGGGCTGGAGATCGGCGACATCGTCTCGACCGAGAGCCACATCGCCTGCGGCGCCTGCTACCAGTGCCGCGTCGGCGACACGCACGTGTGCGCCGACGACAAGATCATCGGGATCAGCGAGGACGGCTGCTTCGCCGAGCTGGTGAAGCTGCCCGCGAAGAACCTGTGGCGCACCGACATCGCCCGGATCCGGCCCGAGGTCGCCGCGGTGCAGGAGCCGTTCGGCAACGCCGTGCACGCGTGCACCAAGGTGAACCTCCGCGGCAAGCGCGTGGCCATCTTCGGCTGCGGCACGATCGGCCTGTTCGCTGTCGCGATCGCGCGCGCGATGGGAGCCATCTACATCATCGGCGTCGAGCCGGCGGAGCGGAACGCCGAGATGGCCCGCCGCCTGGGCGCCGACGTCGTCCTGCGCCCGCACCAGACGAGCCCCGAGCGGCCCCACGCGAGCGATCCCGAGCTGATGGATCGCGTGAGGAAGCTGACCGACGGGGTCGGCGTCGACGTGGTGCTCGAGATGAGCGGCGTGAACAGCAGCGTCAACAACGCGATCCACGCGGCGCGGCGCGGGGGCGACGTCATCCTCTTCGGCCTGAAGAGCGGCGACGCGGTGATCGAGGACTTCGATCGCCTCATCGTGGACGGCATCAGCCTGCACAGCGTGATCGGCCGCCGCATCTTCGAGACGTGGCACATCACGCGCCACCTGCTCGAGTCGCGCGACCCGAACATCCACGACCTCATCTGGGAGGTCATCCTGAACCGGGGCCAGGGGACGGTGTTCGACTTCGAGGACTACGATCCGGCGACCTTCCAGGAGGCGATCTCGAGCCACCCGAAGGTGATCATCCGGTACTGATCCGATCAGCCGACGACGCCGAGCTGCCGGCCGACCTTGCGGAAGGCGTCGATCGCCTGATCGACGTGCGCGGGCTCGTGCGCGGCGGAGAGCTGGACCCGGATGCGGGCCTCGCCCTTCGGCACGACGGGGTACGAGAAGCCGATCACGTAGATGCCCTCGGCGAGCAGCGCCTTCGCCATCTCGCCCGCGAGCCGCGCCTCGCCCAGCATGATCGGCACGATCGGGTGGACGCCCGGCTTGATGGTGAACCCGGCCTGCGCCATCCCCTGCCGGAACCGGCGCGCGTTCTCCATCACCCGCTCGCGCAGCGAGGGCTCCGCGTCGATGAGGTCGAACACGGCGATCGAGGCGCCGGCGATCGCGGGGGCGAGGGTGTTGGAGAACAGGTACGGCCTCGATCGCTGCCGGAGCAGATCGACGATCTCCTGCCGGCCGGTCGTGAAGCCGCCGCTCGCCCCGCCGAGGGCCTTGCCGAGGGTGGAGGTGATCACGTCGACGCGGTGCATGACCCCGCAGAGCTCCGCGGTCCCGCGCCCCGTCGGGCCGATGAACCCGGTCGCGTGCGAGTCGTCGACCATCACCATCGCGCGGTACTTGTCGGCGAGATCGCAGATGGTGTCGAGCTTCGCCAGGTATCCATCCATCGAGAACACGCCGTCGGTGGCGATGAGCCGGAGCCGCTTGCCTGACGTCTTGCGGAGGAGGTTCTCGAGCGCGGCCATGTCCCCGTTCGGGTATCGGTGCCGCTCGGCCTTGCACAGGCGGATGCCGTCGATGATCGAGGCGTGGTTGAGCGCGTCCGAGATGACAGCGTCCTCCTCGCCGAGGAGCGTCTCGAACAGACCGCCGTTCGCGTCGAAGCAGGACGAGTAGAGGATCGCGTCCTCGGTGCCGAAGAAGCGGGCGATCCTGGACTCCAGCCGCCGGTGCAGGTCCTGCGTGCCGCAGATGAACCGGACGCTCGAGAGGCCGAACCCGTGCGAGTCGATCGCCTCCTTCGCGGCGGCGATGACGGCCAGGTTGGACGAGAGGCCGAGGTAGTTGTTCGCGCAGAAGTTGAGGACCTCGGCGCCACCCTCGGTCCGGATCGCGGGCCCCTGCGGCGTCGCGAGGATCCGCTCTTCCTTGTAGAGACCCGCCGCGCGGATGTCCTCCAGCGCCCGTGCGTACAGTGACCGAGCGACATCGAACATGGATGTCTTTATAAAGCGGGGTTGTCGGCGGGTCGACGGGGGAAGGCCTTCCGGCCCCGCCGTGCGGCGCTGGTCCAGGGCCCGAGCGCCGGCGGGCTCCGCCGGACACGGGAGGCAGGGTGCGCGCGGCTTTCTTCGCGCGAGGCGTGGCCGCGGCCTACTCGATCCGGGAGGGCCATGGCACAACGGGTCGCGTCCGGCGCAGCGCGCGCGCTCGGCTCAGCCGGCGCGGTCGGCGGG
>NZ_JEMA01000131.1 GCF_001589285.1 Sorangium cellulosum
CTCGCGTCCTTGCGGCGCCGGCGCGAGAGCAGCGCGGACTCGACCTGCGCGCGCACCTCCGAGACCTCGGTGGACGCCACCAGGCCGCCGCGCGCCTCGATGAACGGCCGGAGCGCCTCCGCGCCCGCGCCGCCCACGATCCACGCGGCGTCCCGGCACGCGTCCGCGTACGCGTCGACAAGCTCGCGCGCGGCCGGCGGCGGCGGCGGGATCGCCACCGTCAGCGCGACGATCTCCGGCGAGAGCGACTCGACAGCGCGCGCGATCGCGGCGGGCGGGGTCCGCGGGCCGAGCACGACAGAGCGGAAGCCCCACGCGCAGAAGCGCAGGCCGATGCCGAACAGCCCGAGCACGTGGTCCTCGTCGGCGAAGGCGGCGAGCAGGACGCGCCGCCCGCTCTCGCCCGGCTGCGCGAGCCGAAGGAGGTGCAGCAGCGTGGCGCCGAGCACCTGCGACGCGAGGTGCTCCTGCGCGACAGTGATCTTCCCCTCGTGCCAGAGATCGCCGATGCGCTCGAGCGCCGGGCCGAGCGCGCGCTCGAAGATCGTCACCGCGGGGCCCAGCGAGAGCGCGCGGTTCACCTCGGCCTCGAGGCCGTCCGGATCGAACCGGAGCGCGGCGTCGACGATGCGCTCGCTCGCGCCCGCGAACACGTCCCCGCCGTTCGTGTACACCGGCGGTTGAGGCGCCGCCGTCTCGATCACCATGCGCGCCGCCTCGGCGGCCGCCATGCCGCCGTTCACGTAGTCGCGCATCTTCTTGATCAGCGCGACGTCGTCCTCGCTGTAGAGGCGGTACGCCGACGCCGTGCGCGCCGGGGACGGCACGCCGTAACGGCGCTCCCACGCGCGTAGCGTCGCCGACGACACGCCACACATCTTCGAGACGGCATGAATTCTGTAGCGGCTCAACTGGACAACCCTGTTAAAGGCCGGCGAGCCGCAGCCGACCCCGCCGGCACGAAGCGCCGGACCGACGGGCAGCGAGGCCCAGGCAGACCAACTTGGGACGATACTTTCGCCTTTGTCAAAGGCTGGGACAAACATTATACTCGGCGCCATGCAGAACACCAGCGCTTCTTCGGCGCATCCAGAGCGGCCCGGATCTCCGGCGGGAGGCGACGGGGCCGCCTCCCTGCCCGCGCGGCGGCCGGCGGGAGGCCGCCAGGGGAGGCCGCGCGCCGTCGTGATCGGGAGCGGCTTCGGGGGGCTCGCGGCGGCCGTGCGGCTCGGGGTGCGGGGCTACGAGGTCACCGTCGTCGAGAAGCTCGATGAGCCGGGCGGGCGCGCGTACGTGCACCGCCAGGACGGCTTCACCTTCGACGCGGGGCCGACCGTGATCACGGCGCCGTTCCTCTTCGAGGAGCTCTGGCAGCTCTGCGGGCGCAGCCTGGCCGACGACGTCGACCTGCGGCCGGTGACGCCGTTCTACCGGATCCGCTTCCACGACGGCGCGACCTTCGACTACACGGGCGACGCCGCCGCGATGCGCGCCGAGGTCGCGCGCCTGTCACCCGGCGACGTCGAGGGCTACGAGCGCTTCGTCAAGACGAGCGAGGCGATCTTCCGCGTGGGGTTCGAGGAGCTCGCGCACGTGCCGTTCGGGTCGTGGAAGGACATGGCGCGCATCGTGCCGGACATGGTGCGGCTCGAGAGCTACAGGACCGTGTACGGGCTCGTCGCGAAGCACGTGAAGGACGACCGCCTGCGCCAGGTGCTGAGCTTCCACCCGCTGCTCGTCGGCGGGAACCCGTTCTCGACCACCTCGATCTACAGCCTGATCGCGTTCCTGGAGCGCAACTGGGGCGTGCACTTCCCGATCGGCGGCACGGGCGCCCTTGTGCGCGGGCTCGTGTCGCTCATCGAGGGGCTCGGCGGATCGGTCCGGTGCGGCGCCGAGGTGCGGCGCATCGCCGTCGAGGGCGGCCGCGCCCGCGGCGTGGAGCTCGCGTCGGGGGAGCGGATAGCGGCGGACGTCGTCGTGTCGAACGCGGACTCGGCGTGGACGTACCGGCACCTCGTGCCGCCCGAGGCGCGCAAGCGCTGGACCGACAGGCGCATCGAGCGGCAGCGCTACTCGATGAGCCTCTTCGTGTGGTACTTCGGGACGCGCCGGCAGTACCCGGACGTCGCGCACCACACGATCCTCCTCGGCCCGCGGTACAAGGCGCTGCTCGAGGACATCTTCCAGAGGCACGTGCTCGCGGACGACTTCAGCCTGTACCTGCACCGCCCGACAGCGACCGATCCGGCCCTCGCGCCGTCCGGCTGCGACGCGTTCTACGTGCTGTCGCCGGTGCCGAACCTGCTCAGCGGCACGGACTGGCCCGCCACCCAGGAGCGCTACCGGCGCTCGATCGCGGCGCTGCTCGAGGCGACGCTCCTGCCGGGGCTCGAGGGCGCGCTGGCGAGCTCGCGGCTGCTCACGCCGCAGGACTTCCAGGACCGGCTGCTGTCGTTCCGCGGCGCGGCGTTCGGGCCGGAGCCGGTGCTCACGCAGAGCGCCTTCTTCCGGCCGCACAACGCGAGCGAGGACGTCGAGCACCTCTACCTCGTTGGGGCAGGGACGCACCCGGGGGCCGGTCTGCCCGGGGTGCTCTCGTCGGCCCGCGTGCTGGATCAGGTGGTCCCGGATGCATCGAAGTTCCTCTGAGCCGTCGGCGGCGGACTTCGCCGCGTGCAAGGCGCTCCTGCGCAAGGGGTCGAAGAGCTTCGCCGCCGCGGCGCTCCTCTTGCCGGCGCGCGTGCGGGAGCCGGCGTCGGCGTTCTACGCGTTCTGCCGGGTCGCCGACGACGCTGTCGACGAGCTCGGCGAGCACGCCCCGCCG
>NZ_JEMA01000132.1 GCF_001589285.1 Sorangium cellulosum
GCGGGCGCTGCGCGCTGCGCGATCGAGACGGCGGTCCTCGACGCGCTCACGAGGCGCGCGGGCATGCCGCTCTGGGCCTTCTTCGGCGGCGCCGGGACGGCGCTCACGACCGACATCACGATCACCACCGGCTCGCCGGAGCGCGCGGAGGAGGCCGCGCGGCGCGCGTCGGCCATGGGCTTCCGCGTCCTCAAGGTGAAGGTCGGCGGCCGCCTCGCCGCGTCGGACCCGGCGCGCATCGAGGCGATCCACGCGGCCGCGCCGGGCGCGTCGCTGATCCTCGACGGCAACGGCGGGCTCACGGCCGGCGAGGCGGTCGCGCTCGTCGCGCGCGCGCGCCGGCTCGGCGCGGACGTCGCGCTCCTGGAGCAGCCGGTGCCGCGCGACGACTGGGAGGGCATGAAGGAGGTCACGCGGCGCGCCGGCGTCGACGTGGCCGCCGACGAGAGCGCCACGTGCGCGGAGGACGTCCTCCGCATCGCGGCGGAGCGCGCGGCGACCGTCGTCAACATCAAGCTGATGAAGGGCGGCATCGCCGAGGCGCTCGACATCGCGGCGGTCGCCCGCGCGGCGGGGCTGCGGCTCATGATCGGCGGGATGGTCGAGTCGGTGCTCGCGATGACGACGTCTGCGTGCTTCGCCGCCGGCCTGGGCGGGTTCTCGTTCGTCGATCTCGACACGCCGATGTTCCTCGCCGAGAACCCGTTCGACGGCGGCTTCACCCAGGCGGGACCGGCGCTCTCGCTCGACGCGATCGCCGCGGGGCACGGCGTCGCCCCGAAGCGGCGCGCGCCAGAGGCCGAGTAGCGCGCCGATCCTGGGCCGGCCTCAGGCCGCGGGCGCCGCGCCGATCCACGCCGGCACGCCGAGCTGGTCGAACGGGCCGCGCAGGTCGTCGGGCAGCGGCGCGGCGAGGCGCAGCGGGGCGCCCGTCTCGGGGTGGGCGACGGCGAGCTCGGCCGCGTGGAGCGCGAGGCGGTGCAGCGCGTAGCGCTCGCGGAAGAGGCGGTTGTGCTCGCCCTTGCCGTAGTTCACATCGCCGATGATCGGGTGGCTGATGTGCTTGAGGTGCCTGCGCACCTGGTGCAGGCGGCCCGTGCGCGGCCGCGCCTCGACGACGGCGTAGCGCTCGAGCGCGTGGAGGCGCTCGAACTCGGTGACGGCCGGCACGCGCGGGCCGCCCTCGCGCCGCGGGATCGGGTGATCGATGCACCCGCGCTCCGGGGGCACGCCGCGGACGAGCGCCAGGTAGCGCTTCCGCGCGAGGCCCTGCTCGAACTGCGCGCAGAGCAGCGCCGCCGCGGCGGCGTCGAGCGCGACGAGCAGCACGCCGCTCGTGGCCCTGTCGAGGCGGTGCACCGGGTAGACCTTCCGGCCGAGCGCGCGCTCGGCGAGATCGACGAACACGACAGGCGCGTCGCCCCAGCCGCGGTGCACGAGCAGCCCGGACGGCTTCGCGAAGGCCGCGACGCGGTCGTCGAGGTGGAGCAGGGGGAGCTGCATCGCGCGGGCCGCGCTCAGCCGGTCCCGAGCGCGAGGTAGCGCGCGAGCCGCTGGTACAGGGCCGCCGCGAGCTCGGCGTCGTGCTCGCAGACCTCGGCGAAGTCGTCCTTGCGGATCCGGATGAGCCGCGTCCGCCCCGCCGCGACGGGCAGCTCGCCCTTGCGCCGCGCGCCCACGAGCGACTCGGGGAAGAGCAGCCCGGACGAGCCGACCCGCCGGCCGTCGGGCAGGTCCACGGCCCCGTCGAGCACCAGGTAAGCGACAAGATCGCTCGCGACGTCGCGCGGGATCCGATCGCCCGCGCTGAGCTCCACCTCGACGCCCGCCGCGAGCGCGCCCAGCACCGCGGCGGGGCTCATGCCGGCGAGCAGCGGGCACGCGGAGAGCACCGAGAGCTCGCGCGACGACGGCCCGGCGTCGTCCGCGCGCTTGACGAAGCGCTCCTTGATGTCGATGACGATCACGCTCGCGTTGTCGAGCCCTCCCCGCTCGCGCGCGTGATTGAGGAGGCCGGCCGCGACGTCCTCGGGGCTGCCCTTCGCGCAGAAGCGCGAGAGCGACGCCTCGCTGTCGATCGCGTTGTGGACGCCGTCGGTGCAGAGGAGGATGCGGTCGCCGCGGGAGAGATCCACGAACAGCGTGTCGACGGAGACGGTGCCCGCGAGCCCGATCGCGTTCACGAGCGGGTTCCGTTGCGGCTTCCTGGCCGTTGTCGCCTTGCCGGCCGCGCGGAGCGTATCGTAGAGGGCGTGGTCCTGGGTGAGCTGGACGGTGGTCGTCGGTCGAACCAGGTAGGCGCGGCTGTCGCCGGCGTGGGCGAAGAACGCGCGGCTGTGCGCGAGCACCACGAAGTCGAGCGTGGTGCCCATCCCCTGGTAGCTCGGCTCCTTGCGGCGCGCCTCGAGGATGGCGTCGTGCGCGGCCTCGGCGACGCGGCGGAGCAGCGCGAACACCTCGCGGCGCGCCTCGATGTTCGGGTCGGCCACGTAGGCGTCGAGGATCGCGGCCGCGGGCGGGCGGAGCACCTCGTCGCGCACCGTGTCGATCGCGATCTGGGCGGCGACCTCGCCGGCGGCGTGGCCCCCCATCCCGTCCGCGATGGCGAAGAGGGCGAGCTCGGGACAGCAGAGGAGCCGGTCCTCGTTGCTCGGGCGGACGAGGCCGACATCCGTCGATGCGGCGAACTCGATGCGGTAGTCGAAGCGCGGAAGGATCCGTGACACCGCGACCAGGATAGACACCGCGCGGGCGGCGTCAAAATCGCTCGACCGCGATCGGCCGCTCGACCGCGCCACGCTCGCTCGCCTCCGCGCTCGCCCGCCCGCGGCCGCCTCGCGCTCGCCCCCTCCGGCGTGCGCGCCCTGCCGCCCCG
>NZ_JEMA01000133.1 GCF_001589285.1 Sorangium cellulosum
GGCGCCGCCGGCGACCGCGCCGCCCGAGGACGACCCAACCGGCGCCCGGGCGGTGCGCGCGCAGCTCAGCCGGGCGGCGGCGACAAGGAACTGGGTGAACGCGGCGCGATCGATGCTGGCCCTCGCGGAGGCCGACCCGGAGATGCTGCTGAGCAGGGGCCTGCGCGAGGAGGTCCTGGCCACCGTGGCAGGGATCGCGTTCGAGGAGGACAACCCGGCGGCGGATCAGGTCTTCGATCTGCTCACGAACAAGCTGGGCACCGGGGGGCTGGACGTGCTGCTCGACGTGGTGCGCGCGCGCGGCGGCACGAAGGCCGCCCGGCGCGCCAGCGAGATCCTGGCGCGGCCCGCGGTGATGGCGCGCGCGACGCCCGCGCTCCGCGTCACCTACGCGTTCCGCAAGGCCACGTGCAACGGCAAGCGGGCGCTCTTCGGCCGCGCCGCCGCCGAGGGCGACGAGCGCACGCTGTTCGAGCTCCAGGTGCTGCACGGCGCGCGGTGCAGGCGGACCGATCCGTGCTGCTTCCGCGACGACAAGGCGATCGCGGAGGCGATTCAGCAGCTCAAGGCGCGGCTCGGGACGTAGCGAGCCGGCGCGGCGCCTGACCCGGGCTCCGGACGGGCCGCGCGCGGCGCGCTCAGAGCAGGCCGCAGCCGGAGTAGAGCGGGAGGACGTCGCTGGCGCGCAGCTCGGTCCGGATCGTCTCGGGGTAGGCCGACCCGAGCAGCGGTGAGAGGAGCGGCCCGAGCAGCGGGAGCGTGTGGCACGTCTGGTCGCCGGCGGCGTCCTTCGTGCAGGCCAGATCGCAGACCCCGACGAACGCCATCCCGCACGTCGGCAGGAGCCCGCAGGAGCGCTCCAGGACGAGGAGGTTGAGGTCCAGCGGGCAGCTCAGCGAGAGCGCCGACAGCGCCCCCGCGAGGTCGGGGTTGATGCAGGTGAATCCGACGATGGCCCCGGAGAGAAAGGCGTTGCCGTACGTCGTGGCGTCCTCGACGATGAACTCGGCGAACGGCTCCTCGTCGCGGGAGAAATCGAGGGACGGGTGCCTGCCGTCCAGCAGGATATCGACGTGCTCGCCGGAGCCGTTCAGGTGCTGGAACATGCACGCCGACACCCACCGCTGCTCCGATGTGTTGAGGGCGCGCCCGGTCCACTCCGGCGCGAACCCGAACTCGCCGTAAAACGCCTCGCCGCCAGGGTCGTAGACGACGCCATCGAGGGGCAGCGCGCAGCGCACGAGATGATCGAGAACGCTCCGCCCGCCGGCGGTCGCGAGCAGCGGCGTCGCGACCACGGCGTCCCCGGCGGCGACGAGCGCAGCGCCGCCGAGCGCACGGAGCGCGGCGCGGTTGGTCGCGTTCCAGAAGTCGCCGGGCTTCAGGCCGTTGAGGCCGATGGGCACCACCTCGCGCCGCGCCCGCAGCTCCGCCGACCCGACTGGCGCGGTGTCCGAGGGACCGAGGCACCCCGCCGTGAGCACACAAGCGCCAACGAGACCGACTGCGACGGATCGGATCGACAACATTCAGCTCTCCTCCGGGGAACACACCCGAGATCTCAAGGGAATCGAGGCGCCGGAGCCCCCGGCACTCTCGCTCTTCCCGTAATTGCGATTCTTTCATCTCGGTGGAAGACGCGCAATACTGAAAACCGGTACTCGCTGGTTGTACGGAACTACGGACTCACCCGAGCATGGGGCGAACATACTCTGTCGGCTCGGCCGACGACATTGGACCAAGGTCCTATGGACGCGAGGCTTCGTCCAGAGCGCGCTCCAGCTCGGCGAAGCGGGACAGCCACATGGGGCTGTCTCCGCGGCGCTCCCGCGCGCCTGCGAGCGCCTCCGCGGCCTCGTCGGTGTGTCCTCGACGCAGCGCCATCCGCGCGCGCCAGTAGAGGAGCAGCAGCGTTATCTCGATGAAGGGCTGATCCTTCGCGAGCTGCGCGACCGCGCTCCACGAGAGAGAGGCTGAGCTGGACGGCCGGACCCCGACCTCGGATAGCACGAGCTGGAGCAAGGAATAGTCGGGGACGTCGCCAGGGCCGAGCACGCACGATCGCTCGATCCAGAGCGCGAGCTGGTTCGCCTGCTCGTACTCGTCGAGCGCGAGGTGGATCTGCGCGATCAGGATCGCCGTCTGCGGCATCGGGCGCTCCGAGGACTGCTCCTCCAGCCAGCGGGCGCGCCGCGCGAGCGCGAGCGCCTCGCGCTGCCTGTCGCTCCAGTGGAGCAGGACGGCGACGTTGTACGAAGCGGCCTTCTCCACCCAGGGATTGCCGAGCTCGCGCGCGAGATCGACGGCGCGGCGGAGGTCGTCGACAGCGCCCGGCAGCGACCAGCTCCAGGCCCACAGCGCCGTGCGGTTCGTGTACGCCGTGCACAGGTGGAATCGATCGCCGGCGTCCGTCGCCAGCGCGATGAGCGCGCTGAAGGTGCGCTCGGCCTCCTCGCGGCGCCCCGCCGCCGCGAGCTGGAACGACAGCATGATCAGCGCGAGGACGCGGCAATCGTAGTCCCCCGACGCCGCGGCGCGCTCGGCGCACGCCGCGAGCTCCGCTGTCGCCTCCTCGAGCCGCCCTCGCCTCCACAAGGTCCGCCCCTCGGCGACCCGGAGGCGCAGGGAGAGCTCGGGCGAGCCGAGCGCCTCGACGAGCGGCCGCGCCTCGTCCACGCGGCGCGCCGACTCCTCGAACTCGAACGCCCAGTCGAGCGCCGTCGCGTCCTCGAGCAGGAGCGTCGCCTCGAGGTGCGCGTCGCCGAGCGCCCGGGCGAGCGCGAGCGCGTCGCCGAAATCGACCCGCGCCTCGCGGATGCGGCACATGCGGTAGCGGCTCCTGCCGCGGCCCGCGAGCGCCCGAACGCGCCGGGCGGCGTCGTCCAGGTCGGCGACGTGGAGCGCGGCGTCGTAGCGCCGGTCCGCCTCGACCGCGTCGTGCCGCGCGGCCGCGAGGT
>NZ_JEMA01000134.1 GCF_001589285.1 Sorangium cellulosum
GGGCCTCGGCGACGGGCGAGGTGGAGGTCGCGCTGCGATGCCACGAGCTCGCGGCGCGGATCGCGCTCGCGCGCGGGCGGCCCGACGAGGGCGCGCGGCAGGCGCTGGAGGGGCTGCACGTCGCCGAGACCTGCGGGTTCGGCCCGTTCCGCGCGCGGCTCGCGACGCTCGCTGCGCGGTGCGCGCTCGGGCGCGGCGCGGACGACGGGTGGGATGGGGACGGGCAGGGTGGTGGCGATGCGCGGGACGCGGACGGCGGGCCGGATGTGGCGGCCGCGGCGGCGCTCGCCGGGTCGGCCGTCGCGTGGGCCGGCGAGGACGCGTGGGCGAGGGCGGACGCGCTGCACTGGGCGGGCGTCGCCGCGGCGCGGGGCGGGGACGCGCCGCGCGGTCGGGAGCTGCTCGCCGCGGCGGCGGCGCTGAGGGAGCGCCTGCGGCATCCGCAGGCGGGCGGGTCCCGCGAGGCGCTGGCGCAGCTCGGGTGAGGAGGGCGAGCGCGTTGCGCGCTGTGCGCGAGCGCGGTGGACGGAGCGCGCGGCCCTGCCGCGTCCCCTTTCGTGCTCTCGCCATCGGGGGTGATCGCGCCTGTGTACCATCTCGCTTTCGTCGTCAGGTGACGTCGATCAGCACCCGCGCAGCGGCCGCGATCGATTGCGGCGGCTGCGCTCCCTTCTTCGCACGGAGCGTCCATGTCCTGCCGACCTTCCTCCCGCGCCACCTCGTCCGCCATCGCCCTCTCGCTCGCGCTGGCCACATCAGGCTCAGCGCTGGCCGCGCCCGTCGCCGTCGCCGGAGGTCCGGTCGCGCCGCTGCCCACGACGGAGGGCACCGGCCTGTGCGGCGCGTACCGCGTCTCGTCCGACCCATTGATGAACTTTGGTCTCCTGGACAGAGAGGACTTCGTCGAGGGGGTCAACGCCTTCATCGACGATGGGCAGCCCGACCTCGCGAGCTTCGTGGTGGGTACGCCGCTCGATCTCTCGAACAACAACGACACAGGGCTACAGATGAGCCTCGGCGACTTTCGCGACGCTGTCGCCGGCTGTCCGGCAGGGGGGTGCGACTTCGTCGAGAACGACCCCGACACGTCGTTCGGCATGCGCCTGCGCGGCTATCTGGCCGTGCCGCCCGAGCACGTCGAGCAGCCGCTCCACTTCGGCTTTTACGCCGACGACGCCGTGGCCGTCGTGATCTACGACGACGCGCAGGCCGCCTATCCGGTGGCGGTGCGGCCGACGCAGCTCGGCTTGCCGAGCTGGCGCCTGACGAACACAGTCACGTTCGCCCGAGAGGGCCTGTACCCGATCGAGATCCTTTATGTCGCGATCGCCGAGCACTCCGCCCTCGAGATGTCGCTCCTGGTCGGCGAGTTCGAGGATTTCGAGGCAGGCGCCAACGCGCCCGGCAGCGTGAGCCTCGCGGAGTCGGGCTTCACGCTCGTCGAGCCGGCGTCGTTCCATCAGGCCTTGTCGGGCGGCGGCTCGCTGCCGGACGAGGCCTCCTGTGCGCAGTGCAGCCGCGAGCTCGTCCACCAGGCAGGGAACAACGGCTGCGATCCTGGCGCCTACTGCAACAGCGCCGCGCTGTGCGAGCCGTGCGCGCTCGACGCCTTCTGCGGTCCTTCCTGCCAGCCTTGCGCCGCCCAGACGCCGCGCTGCGCCCTTGTGGATGGCACGCCGGCGTGCGTGGCGTGCGTGAGCGACGCGGACTGCGAGGCCGGCGACGTCTGCGACCCCGAGGCGCACGCCTGTGTCGCGCCGCCGCCCGAGCCCGGCGCAGGCGGCGGGGGCGGTGCAGGCGGCGGGGGCGGCGCAGGTGGCGGTGCGGGCGGGGAAGCGCCGTCCGACCCGGGCTCGGCGGGCTCCGACGATGGGGGCTGCGCGTTCCGGGCCGGCGTCCCGGGCCAGAGCGGCGGCGGGATCGCCCTCGCGCTCGCGGGTCTCGGGATCGCGCTGGCTCGCCGGCGGCAGCGTGCGTCCGCGCTGTCGTGCGCGCCCGGGGCGCGGGCGCCGCGCTGAGCTGCGGCGAGGGACGCCCGCCGATCAGGCGGTTACCGGCGGGCGCTGTGGCAGCCGCTGCAGGATGTCCGTCGTCTCGGCGCTCTGCTTGAGCCCGGCGAGGCGCTCCTCGATATCGCGCTTCAGCACGGCCGCCATCACCGGCTCCAGCACCGGGGCGAGGACCCGCGGGCGCGCCGTGAAGTTGTAGCGGAAGGTGACGCGCGTCCGCCGCGGCGACAGCGCCTTGAACAGCCACGCGCCCGAGAACTGGCGGAAGATCCGCGGCCCCTTGGTCATGGTGATGGCCACCTGCTCCGGCGGGTTCATCGTGATGTACCGGGCCTCCATCGACAGCCAGTTCTTCGCCCGCACCCACACCCGCACGCCGACAGCGGGCTCTGTCGCGCCGTCGCGATAGCGCATCTCGCGGAGGAACGGGTCCCACTCGAGCCGGAGATCGTAGTCCTGCCCCAGCGCGAAGAGCTCGTCGGAGGCGGCGTCGATCTCTGCGGTGCTCTGGATGGTGGGCATGGCGGTCAGGATAGGACGGCGAGGCGCGCGGTGGCGAGGGCCCTCCGCGCAGCGGGCTCGCGTCAGGCCCGAGAGGCAGTGTGTTCAGCGTGGCGCGGGCTGCTCCGCAGGAGGTCGGCGGCGCTCACGCGCTGCGCGCGCCGATCGAGCGCGCGCCCCCCGCCGGCGCGTTGCATGTCGGTTCGTTGACGTCTCTCGAGGACCCATGTAGCTCGCCGGCCATGGATCGATCGGCTCTGGGTTTCGCTTTCCTGGCCGTGAGCGCCGTCGCGCTGGGCGGCTGCAACCGGGGATATCAGACGGCAGCGGAGCTCGAGCATGCCGAGCGCGGGCCGACCCACTGCGCCAGCTCCTGTTATGAGCTCGGGATGCGGATGTCCGCGTTCGTTCTCGTCGACCGCGGCGTGGCGGGTTGCGTGTGCGAGCCGGTTCAGG
>NZ_JEMA01000135.1 GCF_001589285.1 Sorangium cellulosum
CCGGCCGCGCGCGGGGGGATCGACGATGACGACGTGACGCAGGGGACCAACGCCAACCGTCTTCCTGAGTTCCTTCCTCGGGACTCACCACGTCGTCCGAAACATGAAACCTATCTGACACAGAAGCGTTATAGGGACACTCCCGAAGATGGGTTGAAATCTCAGGATCTTCCCGAAGGCACCTCGGCTGCGGGCCGCGAAGCGTCGATTACGTTCATCCTGATCGAGGACGATCGCCTGCCCTGGTTGTCCGCCTGCCGTTGTGGGCGTTCCGAGGCTGGTTTTCGTGGTGTTGACTGGACGATATGTGGCTTGACGGGAAAGCGCAGGTCGGTTCAGCTCGTCGGGCGGCCGGGGGGTCGCAGAGGGGGTCTGATGTTCATCGTCAGGAAGGGCGACATTCCGCTGTTGTCCCGTCGTTTCAAGGAAGCGGCTTCGCGCCTGCTCGAGCGCCATGAAGGGACTCCGTTCGAGCTGCGCTTCTGGGGCGGCGAGCGCCTGCGCTTCGGCGCGGGCGCGCCCGCGCTCTCCATGACGTTCAGGACGCGGCGGGCGCTCTGCGACACGGTCCTGCGGGGCACGCTGGGCCTCGGCGAGGCGTACATCCGTCGCGAGGTGACGTTCGAGGGAGATCTCGAGGACGCGCTCGCCGGCCTGTTCGAGCTCGCGCGGTCGGCGGGGCCCGTGCGATCGGTGCGAGCGCTCGGCTCACGCCTGCCGCGCCTGTCGCGCCTGTCACACGTCGCGCCGCCGCCGCTGTCGCTCGAGCGCGGCGCGGCGGGCTTGCTCGACGCGCTCGGGATCGGGCGGGGCTCCGGCGCGGCGCGGCGCGAGCAGCGCGCGGTCGAGCGCCATTACGGGCTCGGCAACGACTTCTACGCTCTCTACCTCGACAGGCGGCTCCAGACCTCGTGCGGTTACTTCAGGGCTCCGGGCGAGGCGCTCGACGACGCCCAGGCCCACAAGATCGCCCTCGTGGCGCGGAAGCTCGCGCTCCGGCGCGGGCAGCGGCTGCTCGATGTCGGGTGCGGGTGGGGGCACTTCATGTTCCACGCCGCCGAGGCGTACGGCGTGCAGTGCCTCGGGATCACCCTCTGCGAGAACCAGGCGAGGTACATCCGCGAGCAGGCGGCGGCGCGCCGGCTCCCGGTCGAGGTCCGCGTGATGAGCCACGAGGAGCTCGAGGCCGAGCCGCGGTGGGATCGGCTCGTCTCCCTCGGGTCGATGTGCCACGCCGGCGAGCGCCGGATCGAGGTGTTCTACGACCGGGTGAAGGCGCTGCTCGCCGAGGGCGGCGTCTGCCTGCTCGAGAGCGTCACCAGGGCGCGGGAGTCGCGGTGGGCCGACCCGTTCCTTCAAGAGCACATCGTCCCCGGCTACTGGCCGCCGTCGCTCCAGGGGATGGCGTCGCGCGCCGAGGCGCGCGGGCTCGACGTGCTCGACACGGAGAACCTGCGGCGCCACTCCGCCCTGACGGCGCGCTGCTGGCGCAAGAACTTCCTGGAGAACCGCGACAAGATCGCGCGGGTCACCGGGTTCGACGCGGCGTTCATGAGGAAGTGGGAGTTCTACCTCGCCTGCGCCGCCGCGGCGTTCCGCACCGGGCACCTCGGCTTCATGCAGATGGTGCTGTCGAACGGGGCGCCGCGCGATTACCCGCTCGCGCGCGATGCCTTGCACGCCGCGGACGAGGCCGCTCCGCGGGAGCGCGCGCCGATCGTCCCGGCCGCGCAGTTCAGCCTGTGGGGGGCGTCCGCGCCTTCCTGAGCCGCCGGGCGCGCGACGTCCGGCCTGCCGCGCGCCGTTCGCGCGCGGCGGATCGCGGGGAACGCGCGCCGTTCGCGCGGAAGATCACGGGGAGCGCGCGGCGCTCGCGCGCGGAATATCTTGTGAAGCCCGCGCCGCCAGCTATCAGCTAGATCATGAGCGAAAGGCTACCGGCCGTCGCGCGCCGCGGCGCGGCGCGCTCGTGGTCCGCGCCGCGCGGCCGCCTCCGGGGGCGCGGGGCCGAGGCCGCCTCCGTCCTCCTCGCGCTCGCCCTGTGCGCGCTGCTCTCCGGGTGCACCGAGGTGCGCTACGTCGCGCAGGCGAGCCTCGGGCAGCTCTCGATGGCGTGGCGGACCGAGTCGCTGAAGGACGCCTCCCTCGACGCCCGCCGGTCGTGGCGGACGCGCGCGCTGCTGCGCGAGGTGCCGCACATCAAGCGCTTCGGAGAGCGCCACGGGCTCACTCCGACCGGCAACTACACGACGTACGTCGAGCTCGATCGCCCGGCGGCCGTCTGGGTGGTGAGCGCGTGCGAGCCGCTCCGGTTCCGCTCGAAGACCTGGAGCTTTCCCATCGTCGGCACGGTCCCGTACCTGGGGTGGTTCGAGCTCGAGGACGCCAGGGAGTTCGCGGCGCCGCTCAAGGCGGCCGGCTGGGACGTGGACGTGCGCCCGGCGGGCGCCTACTCGACGCTCGGCTGGCTGGAGGATCCGGTCCTCTCCACGATGATCTCGAGCGGCGACGAGGCGCTCGGCGAGCTCGCCAACGTGGTGCTGCACGAGTCGCTGCACGCGACGCTGTACATCAAGGGCCAGACGCGGCTGAACGAGAGCCTCGCGAGCTTCGTCGGGGACGAGCTCGCCAAGCTCTACATGGACGAGCGGGTGGGCCCCTTCTCCCCGGAGAAGACGTCCTACATGCGGGAGCAAGAGCGGAGCGAGGCGCGGGCGCGCGCGCTGCACGCCGCCTACGTGCACCTGAACCGGCTGTACGAGTCGCCGGCCCCCGACGCCGAGAAGCGGGCGGAGAAGGAGGCGGTGCTCGCCCGGCTCAGGGCCGACATCGGGGCGCGCCGCCGGCTGAACAACGCCTCGCTCGTGCAGTTCCGCGTCTACAACTCGGGCACCCCGGAGCTCAGGGCGCTGCTCGCGACCTGCGGCGGGAGCTGGCCGAGGTTCCTGGGCGCGCTGAGGAAGCTCGAGGGCCAGCGCTTCTCCGCGCCCCAGGAGAACATCGGCCAGGTGGTCG
>NZ_JEMA01000136.1 GCF_001589285.1 Sorangium cellulosum
GGCGCCTCCGCGGGCGGCGGCGCGGCGGCGCAGCCGGCGAGCGCGAGCAGCGCCGCGAGCCGGCCGATCGATCCGTTGGAGCTCACAATTTGTAGGGCGTCATCGCGTGCTCCTTGCCATCGTACCGGAGCAGCACAGGCTTGTTATCCATCCTGGTCGCGACGCCGACGGGCCGCTTCCAGCACCGGACCAGCGCGACCAGCGTCTCGCGCGCGTAATCGGCGCGCAGATCGAAGCCGCCGTGCACGTGCTCGAGCAGGAGCTCCCCGCGGTTGCCGTAGTTGGCGTCGACCACGCGGATGTAGGGATCGCCGAAATTCGTGAGCTGGAAGAGGAGCTTCTCCTTCACCTCCTTGAACTCGCGGCTCTCGATCTCGAACCTGTCGTTCCGCCCGGAGAAGCCGAACGTGTACATCTTCTGGTCGATCACGAACTCCGGCGTCAGGAACTCGTCGATGAAGGTCACGTCGTTGTAGAGCGCGCGCACCTGGAAGATCTTCTCGCGGCCGAGCCCGAGGCGCATGTCCCATGTGCGCTTCGCGTCGAGGTCGGTGCACTCCTCCCACTCGCGGCCGAAGCGGCCCTTGTTCCACCGGTCCTCGATGTAGCGATAGAGCTCCACGCCGACCTTGTACGGGTTGAAGCGCCCCGGCGCCGTCGCCATGACGCCGGCGTTGTTCTCGGCGTAATCGATGATCTCCGAGGCATCGAGGACCTTCTCGGTCATCATCTTCGAGTGCCAGTACGAGGCCCACCCCTCGTTCATGATCTTCGTCTGCCGCTGGGGTACGAAGTAGTAGGTCTCCTCGCGGATGATCTCGAGCACGTCGCGCTCCCACCGGTCGAGCGGCGCGTGGTCGAGCAGGAACTTGAGCACGTCCCGCTCGGGGCGCTCCGGGACCCTGCGCTCGGGCTTCCTCTGCTCCTGCCGCTTCTTCCGCTGCGCCTCGAGGATCTCCTCCGGGTTGATGAAGGAGTCCATGTACTCCTTCGCCCGCAGCTTGTACGTGTCCATCGGCTCTTCGGTGGGCTCCTCATCCTCCCTGGGCGCCGGGCGGCCGGTGAAGGGGGCCCACGGGTCGATGAGGTTCTCGAGCGAGAGGCAGTGGTCGAGGAACGCCTCGACCTTGTTGATGCCGTGGCGCTCGATGTGGCGCGCCACGCGCGCGCCGTGGTTCGCCATCTTGTCGATCCACTTGCGGTCGGGATCGTAGTTCTCGGTCTTCCGCACGGGGTCGACGATCGGGCCGCGGTGGTCGAGATCGGTGGAGCGGAAGCAAAAGTTGTTCTTGAAGAAGTCGACGTGCGCGTACACGTGCGCCATCACGAGCTTCTGATCGGTGAGCGAGTTGCCCTCGAGCAGGTAGGCATACGAGGGGTTGTTGTTGATGACCATCTCGTAGATCTTGGAGAGGCCATACTCGTAGCTCTTCGAGAGCTGCTCGTACTCCATGCCGAACCGCCAGTGCGGGTAGCGGCTCGGGAAGCCGCCGTACGCGGCGATCTCGTTCATCTGGTCGTACGTCAGCATCTCGAAGATCACCGGGAAGAAGTCGAGCCCGTAGTCCCGGGCGATCTTCTCGATGCGCTCCTTTTCGGTGCGCAGGTAGCGGGGCAGCGCGGTGTTCAGCGCGAACTTGCTCATACCGCTCTACTTCCCCTTCCCCAGGAAATCCTTGATGCTGCCCACGATCGCGTCCTTGTCCCTGATCTCGCTCACGACGACCCGGTCGTCCTGCGAGAAGTGCTCTTTCAGGTCCTTGATGAACTGGCCCGACCCGTAAGGGCTCTCGACCTGCCCGTAGGCGAACATGTTGACCCGCGGCAAGATCTGCGTCTTCAGCACGTCCACGCAGGAGAGCGTGTCGTCCATCGACCAGTTGTCGCCGTCCGAGAAGTGGAACGGGTAGATGTTCCACTCGTCCGGCGGGTAGTCGTTATCGATGATCTGCGAGCAGAGCTTGTAGGCGCTCGAGATCATCGTGCCGCCGGACTCGCGCGTGTGGAAGAACGTGTCCCGATCGACCTCGCGGGCGATCGCGTCGTGGATGATGAAGCGCGACTCGAGGCCCTTGTACTGGCGGGTCAGCCACGCGTCGATCCAGAACGACTCGATGCGCACGATCTCCTTCTGCTCGTCGCCCATCGATCCGGAGACGTCCATCATGTAGATGATGACCGCGTTCGCGACGGGCTCGGTGATCGTCTTCCACGAGCGGTACCGCTTGTCGTCCGGGATCGGGACGACGACGGGCGCCGTCGGGCGGAACGTCCCGCTCGAGATCATCCGCTTCAGCGCCTCGCGGTACGTCCGCTTGAAGTGGCGCAGCGACTCCGGGCCGACGCGGCGGATGCCCGAGTAGCGGTCGTGGGCGTTCGAGATCTTGCTCTTGCCCTTGTCCTGGATGTCGGGCAGCTCGAGCTCCTCGCCGAGGATGCTGGCGAGCTCCTCGAGCGTGACGTCGACCTCGAGGAGGTGGTCGCCCTCGCCGCTGCCCGCCTGCCCTTGCCCGGGCTGCTTGTCGTCCGAGCCCCCCACGGGATCGCCGGGGTTGCCGTCGCCCTGCCCGACGCCGCCGCGCTGCTTGTCGCCGAAGCGGAAGCGCGGGATGTCGATCTGGGGGATGGGAATCGAGACGAGGTCCTTCCCCTTCCGCCCGATGAGCTCGCCTTGCGAGATGTACTTGCGGAGGTTCTCGCGGATGCGGCCGCGAACGATCTGACGGAAGCGCCCGTGATCCTGGTCGATCTTCAACGACACGCTGGCGAGTGTAGCATCGGAAGCGGTCTCCGGTCCGCACGTTCGGCGGGTCACGGCGTCCCCGCGCTGTCCGCCGTCCCACCGTCACGCCCGCCCGTCGCGGACCGCGCCCGTGGTAGCCTCGTGGACGTGCTTCTCCGAGCGGTCGATCTCCCACCCCCGAGACACCCGTGAGCCCGGCGACGCCGCTCCTCGGCCGCGCGCAGGACGGGGCGCCGTGCGCCGCCCCGGGCGACCGCTGCGCCGGGCCGTGTGCCGGGCGGGTCTGCGGCGGGAGCG
>NZ_JEMA01000137.1 GCF_001589285.1 Sorangium cellulosum
CGGGAGCTCGCGGACGAGCCCGCCCGCCGCCGCATCCGCGAGGACCTCCGGACGACGCTCGTCGTCGAGGCCGCCGCGGGCACCGGCAAGACGACAGCGCTCGTGTCGCGGATCGTCGCCGTGCTGCGGAGGGCGCCCGAGGAGGGCGGCGGCACGCTCGACCGCATCGTCGCTGTCACCTTCACGGAGAAGGCGGCGGGCGAGATGAAGCTGCGCCTCCGCGCCGAGATCGAGCGGGCGCGCGGCGACGCGCGGTCCGGGCCGGCGGAGCGCGCGCGGCTCGACGCGGCGCTCGCGCACCTGGAGGCGGCCCGCATCGGGACGATCCACTCGTTCTGCGCCGACCTGCTGCGCGAGTGGCCGGTCGAGGCGCGCGTCGACCCGCTGTTCCAGGTCGCGGCCGCGGACCAGGCCGAGGGGCTCTTCGATCAGGCGTTCGACGCCTGGTTTCAGCGCACCCTGAACGACCCGCCCGAGGGCGTGCGCCGCGCCCTGCGCCGGCGCCCGCGCGACGGCGCGCAGGGCCCGCGCGATCTGCTCCGGGGCGCGGCGTGGAAGCTCGCCGAGCACCGCGACTTCACGCGCCCCTGGCGCCGCGATCCGTTCGACCGCGAGCGCGCCGTCGACGAGCTGATCGACCGCCTCGCGGCGCTCGCCGATCTCGGCGCCGAGGCCGACAGGGAGGGCGACTACCTCGCGCAGAGCCTCAGGAACCTCGACCGGTACCTCGCGGAGCTCCGCCGCCGCGAGGAGGTGACCGGCGGGCGCGATCACGACGGGCTGGAGGCCGAGCTCGGCGAGCTCGCGCGCTGGAAGGAATGGCGCTGGAGGGGCTCGGGCAAGGCGTTCGGCGCGGATCTCTCGCGCGCCGAGGTGCTCGCGCAGCGCGACCGGGTGAAGGCCGAGCTCGACGCCGTGCTCACGGCCGCGAACGCCGACCTCGCGGCGTGCCTCTCGCGCGAGCTCCGGCCGCCCATCGAGGCGTACGACGCGCTCAAGGCGCGCGCCGGCAAGCTCGACTTCCTCGACCTGCTCCTCTGCGCCAGGAACCTCCTGCGCTCGAGCCGCGCCGTCCGCGAGGAGCTGAACCTCCGCTTCTCGCACCTCTTCGTCGACGAGTTCCAGGACACCGACCCGCTGCAGGCGGAGATCCTGCTCCTGCTCGCGGCCGACGACCCGGCCGAGACCGACTGGACGCGGGCGCGCCCGGTGCCCGGGAAGCTCTTCGTCGTCGGCGATCCGAAGCAGTCGATCTACCGCTTCCGCCGCGCCGAGGTCGCGCTCTACGAGGCGACGAAGGCGCGGCTCGTCGCGTGCGGCGCGAGCGTGCTCTACCTGTCGACGAGCTTCCGCAGCGCCCCGTCGATCCAGGCGGCCGTCAACGCGGCGTTCGCGCCGCTCATGCAGGGGGGCGAGGGCGAGGGCGCGGCGAGCCAGGCGCAGTACGTCGCGCTCGAGCGGTTCCGGGACGACCCGGTGGACCAGCCGACGGTGATCGCGCTGCCGGTGCCGCGGCCTTACGGCGACTACGGGAAGATCTCGGATTTCCGGGTGCGGCAATCGATCCCGGACGCGGTGGGGGCGTTCGTCCACCACCTCATCCACGCTGGCCGGGGCTCGGGCTCGGGGGAGCGGCGCTGGACGGTGACCGAGCGCGAGCGCCCGGACCAGCGCGTGCCGCTCGAGGCGCGGCACATCTGCCTTTTGTTCAAGCGTTTCCAGACGTTCGGGGAGGACGCGACGCGCGCGTACGTGCGGGCGCTCGAGGCGCGGCGGATCCCGCACGTGCTCGTGGGCGGGCGGTCGTTCCACGATCGCGAGGAGGTGATGGCGGTGCGGAGCGCGCTGCTCGCGATCGAGTGGCCGGACGACGAGCTCAGCGTGTACGCGACGCTGCGCGGGCCGCTGTTCGCGCTGACGGACGACGTGCTCCTCCTGTACCGCGACCGGCTCCAGCGGCTGCACCCGCTGTTCGAGCCGGACGAGGCGGCGCTGGATCTCGCTGTGGAGGGCGGGGCGCGGCCGCTGCGGGAGGTCGCGGAGGCGCTGGCGGTGCTCGGGCGGCTGCACCGCGAACGCAACCGCCGGCCGATCGCGGACACGATCGGCGGGCTGCTCGACGAGACGCGCGCGCACGCGGGCATCGCGATCTGGCCGACGGGGGAGCAGGCGCTCGCGAACGTGCTGCGGGTGATGGATCTCGGGCGGCGGTTCGAGGCGGGCGGGGCGACGTCGTTCCGGGCGTTCGTGGAGCGGCTCGAGGCGGACGCCGAGCGGGGCGAGGTGGCGGAGGCGCCTGTCGTCGAGGAGGGGACGGAGGGGGTTCGGATCATGACGGTGCACCGGGCGAAGGGGCTCGAGTTCCCGGTGGTGATCCTGGCGGATCCCGCGTCGCCGGCGGTGCATCAGAACCCGTCGCGGCACGTGGATCCGGCGCTCGGTCTGTGGGCGGAGCCGCTCGCGGGCTGCGTGCCCGCGGAGCTGGTCGAGCGCCGCGACGAGGTGCTGCGCCGCGATCGCGAGGAGGCGGTGCGGCTCGCGTACGTCGCGGCGACGCGGGCGCGCGAGCTGCTCGTGGTGCCCGCGGTGGGCGACGCGCGCCCCGGGGACGGCTCGAGCGACGGCTGGCTCGACGTGCTGCACCCGGTGCTCTACCCGGCGCCGCGCGAGCGGCGGGACGCGCGGCGCTGCGAGGACCTCGGCTGCCCGCCGTTCGGGACCGACACGGTGCTGGAGCGCCCGGCGCGGTGCGAGGCCGACGAGCGGGACGCGGTGGCGCCGGGCGAGCACGCGCCGATGGCGGGGTCGCACCGCGTCGTGTGGTGGGATCCGAGCGCGCTCGACCTGGATCGCGAGCCGGAGGCGGGGCTGCGGCAGCAGCGGATCTTGCAGGCGGACGCGGGCGCCGGGGCCATGGCGGGCGCCGGGGCGGCAGCGGGCGCGGGGGATGTGGCGAGCGCCGGGGCCATGGCGGGCACCGGCGTGGCGGCGGGCGGGCGGGCGCTGGGCGGAGAGCTCGGGCAGCGCGGGCACGAGGTGTGGCAGGAGGCGCGGCAGCGGGCGATCCG
>NZ_JEMA01000138.1 GCF_001589285.1 Sorangium cellulosum
GGCGGCGCCGCCGCGCCGGCGATGGATGGCCCCACGTACTCGGTGCGGCTGCGCGACCTGGAGCAGCGCATCGATGAGCTCAAGGAGCAGATCCGCCGCAGCCACACGCGGCTCTCGCTCCTCAGCGACACGATCCTCTCCGGGGGGGGCGCCGGCTCGCGCGCCGCGATCAAGTTCAACAACGAGCTCTCGACCGCGTTCCGCGTGACGCGCGTGCTGATCGTCCTGGATGGCGCCGTCCAGTACAACAAGACCGATCAGTCCGGAGCCCTCGCGGAGCAGGCCGAGATCCCGATCTTCAACGGCTCGGTCCCGCCGGGGGATCACACCCTCCAGGTGCTCGTGAACCTGCAAGGCAACGGGTACGGGGTGTTCTCCTACCTCCGCGGCTACCGCTTCGAGGTGCGATCGAGCCACTCCTTCACGGCCGTCGAGGGCAAGACGATCAACCTCCAGGCGGTCGCGTTCGAGAAGGGCGGGGTGACGACCCCGCTCGAAGAGCGGCCAGCCGTGCGTTTCGTCGAGAAGATCGTGAGCGGCCTCGCGGATGCCCCTGGGCAGCCGGCCGCCGCCGCGGGTGGCAAGTAGCATCGAGCTCGTTAGGACAAGTCGCCATGACCTGGGACTCCGGATCGCGGGTAATCCCTGCCTTGCTTGGCCTGCTCACGCTCGGCGCGGCGACCACCGCGGCCCCTTCCGCAGCGTGGGCCCTGGACTCCGAGCGCGCCTACTCGAGCGCGTCTCAGCAGATCAGCGCCGTCTCCTCCGGGCTGGGCGCCATCCAGGCGGCGATCCAGAAGTCTCGCGGCGAGGAGCGCACCCCGGCGCAGCGCATCGCGGACGCCGTCCTGCTGATGGGCTCCCGGGACTACGAGCGCGCGGCCAACGTGCTGAACCAGGTGGTCGAGAAGTACCCTGACCATCCGACGGCGTTCCCGGACGCGCTGTCGCTGCTCGGCGAGACGTACTTCCGCTCGAAGCAGTACCTCTCGGCGCGCCGGGTCTTCCAGCGGATCGTGTCGAGCGGCGCCGAGCCGCGCTTCGCCGCCTACCAGGCGAAGGCGCTCGGCCGGCTCGTGGACATCTGCCTGCGGATCAAGGACTACGACGCCCTCGACGCCGTCTTCGCGTCGATGAACAACGTCCCGTCCGGCGCGGCGGGGAGCGCCCTCTCGTACGCCCGCGGCAAGGGCCTCTACGTGAAGAAGGACTTCGGCGGCGCGAAGGCAGCGCTCGGCGCGGTCGACCCGCAGAGCGAGTACTTCCACCAGGCGAGGTACCTGCTCGGCCTGATCGCGGTGAAGGAAGCGACGCCCCCGCCGGAGCCCCTCAAGGAGGACGAGGCGCCCGCGGCGGCGCCCAAGACCCGCTACGTCGCCGCGATCGACCTGTTCCAGCGGGTGACGCAGCTCCCCGCCGACACGCCGGAGCACCGGCGCGTCATCGACCTCGCGTGGCTCGCGATCGGGCGGCTCTTCTACGAGGCCGACCAGTGGGCCCAGGCCGTGCAGGCGTACGGCCACATCGATCGCGTCTCGCCCGAGTTCGGGACGATGCTCTACGAGCTCGCCTGGGTGTATGTGCGCCTCGGCGACGTCGACCGCGCCCAGCGGTCGCTCGAGATCCTCGCGATCGCCGAGCCGGACAGCCAGAACATCGCGGACGGCTCGCTCCTCCGCGGCGACCTGATGCTCCGCGCCGGCCGCTTCGAGAAGGCGCTGAAGGTGTACGAGGGGGTCCGGGCCACCTACGACCCGATGCGCGCGCGCGTGGACGCCTTCCTCGGCTCGACGAGCGATCCCGCTGTCTACTACGACAAGCTGAGCCAGGAGCAGATCGAGACGCTCGACACGAGCTCCGCGCTCCCGCCGCTCGCGGTGCAGTGGGCGCGCGAGGCCGAGGACGGCCCGGCGGCGTTCGCGGTGATCGACGACATCAACCAGTGCCGCGAGCTGATCAAGCAGTCGAACGAGCTCATCGAGAAGCTGAACGCCGTGCTCAGCTCGCCCAACCGGGTGCGCGCGTTCCCGGCGCTCAGGGCGGGCGAGGAGAAGGCGCTCGCGCTGCTCAACCGGGTCGCGCTGGCGCGCCTCGCGCTCGGCCAGGGCATGGACGACGTGGAGGACGGCTCGCTCTCGGGCGAGATCGGCAGCGTGCGCGCGAGGCGACGCGCGCTGGAGAAGCGCCTCTCGCGCGTGCCCGTCACCGACGCCGACTTCCAGGAGCGCGAGACGCAGGCGCTCCGACAGTGGAACACCCAGTCGCAGCGCCTGCAGCAGCTCACGCTGCAGATGGACACGCTCCAGGCGACGATCAACGGCCTCCGGCGGGTGCTCCGCGAGGGGCCCCAGGCCGGGGTCGTCCGCGATCCCGCGAGCGTCGCGCGGTTCGAGCACGAGCTCGCGCAGAACGAGCGCGACCTCGCGCTCTACCGCCAGCAGTCGGACGTGCTCCGCCGGCAGATCAGCGCGGGCCGGGTCCAGGTCGGCTTCGGCGATCAGCGCTTCATCGAGGACGCGCAGGTGCGCAAGGCCCACCGCGACGCGCTGACGCGCGAGGTCGAGCTGGCCGCGGCGGGCGCCGGCGGCCGGGATCTCGCGGCGTACGCGCAGCGGATCGCGCCGGTGCTCCGCTCCGGCGACGCGGCGGACGCCAGGCTCGAGGCGGCGCTCCGCGAGATCGAGGGCGAGGTCGCCCAGAGGTCCGCGGGGCTCCGGCAGATCGTCGGCCGGGAGACGGCGAGCGTCGTGCACTACTCGGTGCAGCTCGAGGCGCTCGACCGCGAGGCGCGCCTCGTCGTCGGCGAGGTCGCGATGAGGAACTTCGGCCTCGTCCGCGACCGGCTGAAGAACATCATCCTCCGCGCCGACGTGGGTATCACCGAGGAGGCGTGGGAGGTCCGCGAGGAGCAGATGACGCGTGTCCGCAGCCTGCAGGTCGAGCGCGCCCGGGAGGATCGGGTCCTCAAGGAGGAGCTCAACGAGGTCCTCGACGACAGCGGCGATCCGGAGGACGAGAAGTGAGCAAGGAGCATGGCGGCGCGAGCGCGCCGCAGATCCCTGACGCGCCGCGCGCAGAAGCAGGGGCGCAGATCCTCGGGCCCGGGGCCGCGCGCGCCCGGCTCGGCGGCGTCGCGCGCGCGGGGCGCCGCC
>NZ_JEMA01000139.1 GCF_001589285.1 Sorangium cellulosum
GGGGGTGGTCTTCCGGGTCGACGACGGGGGCTCGCGCGGCGGCGACCCCTGCGCGCCGTCGCCACCCGTCCGGCGGTTTCCCGGCCGGCTCGCCCTCGAACGAACACCCACCGCCGGGAGTCAAAACCCGAAAGCCGGACCCGTGTCAACGCCCCGCGCCGCCGGTCAGCGCGCCAGCTGGGCGGCGTCCACCTCGTTGCGCTTGACTGCGGCCTTGCCCTCGCGGGACTGCGTCGCCGCGGGCGCCGGGGCCGCCGCGAAGCCGCCGGCCTTCGCGGGGCCGGCGGCGACCGGCGGCGGCGTGGCGAACGCCGGCGGCGCGGAGAAATCCGTGTTGGCCCGCTCCAGCGCGGCGAGCTGGCTCTCGAAGTCGACCGCCACGTCCTTCGCGCGGCTCGCCGGGGCGCTGCGCTTCGCCTTGTCGGCCGCGCTCCGCAGCGACCGCTGCTGCGCGTCGAGCTTGCTGCGCGCCTCGTCGAGGCGCCCCTGCTCGAACAGAAAGTTCGCCTGCTTCAGCGTCGCCGCCGTCTCGCTGCGCTGCACGCGGCCCGCGACAAGCGCGTCGAGCTCGCTCACGTCGGCGTCGCGGTCCGCGATCGCGACCCCCAGCTTGCCCTGGCAGCGGGCGTCGGTCCCCGCGACGAGGTCGCGGTACGCGAGGCCGACGTCGGCGATGGCTGCCGCGCCGCCCTGCTCGCCCGCGAGCCCGCCGAGGCGCACCTTGAGCAGGACCGTCTTCACCTCCCCCGACGCGAACGCGCCGAGCGGCACGACGACCTGGCCGCCGGCCCTCCGGAACGGGCGATCGAACACCCGATCGAGCTCCACGCCCGGCGCGAGATCGATCGCGAGCTCCGCGCCGTTCGCCACGGACGCGGTGAGCTGCTCCGCCTCCGCCTCGAAGATGCGCGCGAGCGCGGCGTCGTTCTCGACGAAGTAGTGCCGGCCGTTCGAGTCCAGCGCGATCGCCGACAGGATCTTCTCATTGTAGTCCACGTCGACCCCGATGGTCGTGATGCTCACGCCGCGATCGCGCGCCCGCTGCGCCATCGCGCGGAAGCCCTGGATGTCGCGCACCCCGTGGTTGGCGTCGCCGTCGCTGAGGACGAGCATCCGGTTCACCCCGCCGCCCGTCTGGCCGAGCAGCGCGAGGCCCTCCTCGATGCCGCAGGAGATGCATGTGTCGCCCCCGAGCGAGATGCCGCGGACGCGCGCGAGGATGCCGCCGCGCGTGGCGGGCCCGACGGTCGTGGGCGGCACGACCACGCTCGTCCTCGTGTCGAACGTGACAACCGACACGACGTCGCCGTCGTTCAGGCGGCTCACGGCGGTCGTCGCCGCCTGGACGGCGTTCGCGAGGCGGGTGCCCTTCATCGATCCGGAGCGATCGATGACCAGCGACAGGTTTCCCTGCGCCTGCGACCTCGCGGGCGCCCCGTCGCCGCGGACCTCGAACATCAGGAACGTCTCCCGCGCCGCGCGGGGGAGGCGGGCGTGGCCGACGCGCCCTTCCAGCATCAGCCTCGATCCGGTGGTGAAGCGGCTCGCGTCGGCCGCTGCCGCCACGGCGCCGCCCGCGACCTCCGGGACCACGCGGGGCAGCTCGGCGACCACGTCGCTGGCCGACGCGGCGCTGCGGCCCCCGGACGGCACCAGCGAGTACACCGAGATGCTCGTGAGCATCATGCCGAGGGCGGAGAACAGGGCGACATGGGTCGGCTTCATGGCTCCTCCAGAGAACGGCCCGGGCCCGTCGATCTTACGACCGATGTTACGACCGATCGCCACGACCGATCGTGGCACGGGCTCACGGCGTGGGGACCGCGGGCGTGGTTTCTTGTACGTCGTCGGGCCTCGAACGATCTGACGGCTCCGCGATCGGCCGGACGCCGGCGGCGCGGAGGGCGCTCCAGGGCAGGATGCTCCCGATCAGGACGAGCACGGCGTCGCACGGGTGCGCCCGCGTCCCCGCCGGCGAGGAGAGGGTCGCCGCGAGCGCGCCGCCCGGAACGGCGGCGAGCGCGGTCAGGTCGGTCTCGAGCTGGAGCGAGAGGCGGGATGCGGCCGCAAGTCGGCGTAATTCCTCGATATTTCGCGTCTTCCCGCGGCGGAACCCGCTGCCCCGGTACACGACGGTGACCTCGGTGCCCGGCTGGCGCGCCAGCGCGATGGCGCCCTCCATGGCGACGTCGCCGAGCCCGACGATGAGCACCCGGCTGCCCGCGAGGCTCCTGGCGTCGGCGAGGTGGTAGTACACGCGGCCCTCCACCTCGGCGGACAGCTCGAACGGAAGCCGGCGCGGCGACCCGCGCTGGCCGAGGGCGAGCAGCACGCGTCGTGCGCGGCGCTCGGCGCGCGGCCCGCCCTCGCGCGGCTCGGTGACGACGACGAAGCCGGCCTCGGCCTGCCTTTCGGCGCGCGCGCCCGCGTCGGACGATCGCTTGCCTGCGTCTGTCGATCGCGCGCCCGCGTGCGCCCCGCGCTCGACCGACACCATCCGGGTGTCCTGCACGATGGGGAGCCGCTCCTTGCGCACGATGCGGAGCCAGTGGGAGAGGAGCTCCTCCTTGGTCGACTCCTTGAGCCACAGCTTCCCGGTGACCGGCAGGTCGAGCGGCTGATCGAACACGAGCTTGCCGCGCGGGAAGCTCTGGATGCTCTGCGCCACGCTGCCCTGCTCGATCACCTCGAACGAGAGGCCGAGCTCCCTGGCGCGCAGCGCGGCGCTGATTCCGGCGGGGCCTGCGCCCACGATGATCAGATCGAGCGCCTGACCGCCCGCGCCGCCCGGGCCGGCCCGCCGCAGGTCCTCCGCGATGCGCGTCACCGCGTGCGCCCCCTGGTGGATGGCGTTCTTGATGAGCGGGAGTCCGGTGACGTCGCCGGCGAGGTACAGGCCCGGCACGTCGAGGCTCCCGAGGTCGTCGTCGAGGCGCGGCCGGTCGGCGATGGGCGCGCCGTCCTCGATGGTGAGCGACCCGTTGGGGCAGCGCTGCTCGCACAGCGTGAGGCCGCAGCACGCCTCGGGGCGGGCCACGACCGCGACGTACCGCTCGACGGCGAGCACGTCGTACGGGCACGCGTCGACGCACGCGTAGCAGCCGAGGCAGGTGGTCGTGTCGATCCGGGGCAGGCGCACGCGCGCCGCGGGCCGCAGCATCGCCTCGGGCGCCGCGCGGTCCACGCCGTCGCGCGCGCGCTCACGCGCAT
>NZ_JEMA01000140.1 GCF_001589285.1 Sorangium cellulosum
ACCCGATCGTACTCCCACTCGATCAGCCCGGCCAAGTGAAAACCAGTTTCCCGTGACGGCCGGGTCGCCCATGTTGGATCGCTCGTGGCCAGGATCCAACGTTGATGGATCGACGTCAGACACGATCCCTCGGACCGGCGGGAGGACCGCGCCTCCGATGGTTCAACTTGGAACGTCGCCTACCAACTTCGCAATCACCGATACAGAACTCCGTACCCTGCAATGTTTCGCACCATCTCAACTAGCCGCTCCAATTCCGGAAGAGCATTAAACGTGTACCCAGCTCCAATGAGCGCATCCCGCACTCGCTCAAGAATCGCCTTCCACTCGAACACGAATTCATACTTGCCAATCTCAAGAATCGAACGTCCACGCAGCAACTCCTCAGTATCCCCGACTATCGATCGCCAGTCTGAAGAGGTTACAACCAGACGCTCGCCCGCCCATCTAAAATGCCAGCGGGCGCCAAATGTATTCGATGGCCAATCGACCTGCCACTCCCCCGAATCCGCCGCGAGGAGCTTCCCCACCATCTGAAGCACGTCCTGAAGAATCGTACCAACGTCATACTTGTAGCTAAGCGGGATGTACACGTGCCGCCATACAATAAAAGCGTCCTCGGTATCACGAGGAAACACGGCTTCAATCGCCTCATCAACGGTCGACGCCTCGAGCTGGTGAGGCGTTTGCCACCGGGGACAGCTCGCCTGAATCCAAAACTCAGTACTCATATAATTGGTCCTCCCCCCGCTCCCGCGGACAGTCTCACTACACCGCGAGCGCGGCCACGTAGGTCTTCAATTCGTACTCAATCGGGCTCATGTAGGCGAGCGTCCCAGAAGCCTCGATCTTGGGAGGGTGAGCGATCGCCAGGTTTACCCCGCGATCCGTGGGATCAATTCGGGGGATGAGCGTGTGCCGCAAGCTTCAGCTTCTGGGACATCGGCACCGCCGCTGAGAACCGCTCCACTTTCCGCTGCGCGCCTCCACCTTCGACCCGTTCACCTGGCGCATTGACGCCGGTCCAACAACACCGGGCTGTTGACGACGCACGCACGGGATGAGCGATCGGGTACGGCGGTCACGATGACCGATCCGAAACGCGTTCAACCCGTCGAGGCAGGAGTCTGCCGGCGTCGAGCTGGCTCGTGGAGATGGGGCGAAATCCGACTTCAGTTGGTCCTCATGACGATTTGCTTCTTCAGTGCACGCAGACCGCAATCCAATGCATCGGCGTCGGCTGACCACCAACCATTGGATTGGCAGAGAGCCAACGCAATCTCGGCGCAAGAAACGACACTGCTGAGCAACTCCTTGGGCTCAATCGTGCCCTGCTCTTTAGTCACGTTCCGGAGACCGCGCTCGATGCAAGTGAATCGCCACGCGCCTGCGGCCGTCACTTCGACGACCACCGCGAAGGGCCCCTCCATGAACATCACCTCCTGCCGCTGCGACTTTCCGCGCAGCAGGCTCACTAACGCATCAACCCACCTCGTGAGCACGACGGCTACAAAATCGCTCCATCTGGGATCCGGAAAGGCTCGGCCGCCGAAGTCCACGCACAGACCGGCCCATACAACGCCTGCCTGCGAGCGCCCTGAGTTCTTGGGGTCGATCTTGAGCGCGATGGTTTGCATCAGAATACCGGATAGGCGGTTTCGATGGTCTTCGTTGTAGTGTTCACCCACATCTCGATAGTGAGGTTGTCGTATTGGCTCCTCATCAGTACCCGTCCGCCCTGACCGCCGACTTTTCACTACATCGACCGGCTCAACGACGCCCTCGGTCGCTACCGCGCCGTCCTCGACGGCGATGACCGCCTCTCCATCCACATCGACTGAGTGCGCCGGCGCTCTGCGCCCGCCGAGGTGCCCCGGCGCCTCGCCTCGCTGCAACCGCGGTGAGCGGAGATCCACGTCGACGATGGCCATCACGGAGCCGGATCTTCCGGCCATCAAACAGCCTGCTCGGTAACACCTTGTTCGAAGTGGCCGAGTTGGTGCTACCCGACGACCCGTTGCGGCTTCGAGGACTGTTCCAGAAGGGTTACAACAATCGGGAGGGCGGTTGGTTCATCCTGGTGGGGGCGGAGAGCTCACGAGGATTGCTTCCTCATAACCAAGTTCGCCCTGAGCTTCCTTCTCCGCCAAGATCTTCTGCACCCTCTCGAGCTTGTCCCCCGGCGGAACGCTAACGGCGATCAGGTTGTGAGATGCATCAAGCTCCGTTTCGCAGCCGAGCTCTTCTAAAAGCTTTCGGAGCTCAGATGGATCGTTCTCGTAGTAAAGGACACGGAGAAGTGAGTTTCCGGAGCGCTTGATCATCGAGACGTAAAGAAGCTCATCGCCATCTCCAGCTTGATACCTCACCGTATCGCCCAGCGCTACGTCACGGCAGAAGAACGGTATGTTGTCAATAATCGCTGAGTTCTCATCGACGAGGGTGACCCATACCCTTTCGTAGTCAACGGGAGGATATCCCTCCTCGTCTCGCTCCAAAGGGAATACAAGTATTCCTCTCTTCATTTGTCCCACTTCTCCCGATTATACGAGCTGAAGGATGGGCTTACCTTGCGCCTTCCGGCGCCCACGCTTGGCTTTGATTCGCGCAAACGACCGATGCGAGCGCAGGTCCCGCTATCTCTGCTGCGCGCCCTCTCGCGCTCCGGCTCTTCGGCCAAGTAGTCGGGGAAGGGAAAGCCTGAGCTCGATTCAGCTCTCGGACACAGGTGATTCCTGCGCCAACTCGAACAGCCGGTGAGCGAAGCGCCCCGATGAGACGACAGGTCGCAGCAGGCCACTCCGCGCCATTTGGTCCATCAGTTTGTCCATTTCATGCTTGGCAACGGAATACTCGATACCTTCAAAATGCACGGATGCAACCCCGAGCGATTCTAAGTACTCGAATAACCTCCCACCATCGATCCCTTCAGGATATTCGACCATGGCGACATGCGCATTTACTCGAATACCCTCCAAACGGACGAACGTAACCCCTGCCCCGTGACGCTGGTGCGACCACGATGCGCCGGATTCCATCAGATATCCGTTGGAGATATCGAGAAATCTCTCCCGATCCTTCGGTCGATACTTGTCCAAAAATTTCCGCACCAACCGTCCTTGGAGCGACGCAAACTGCTTAACAAGGTACTCCGCGCTGCTCTCTGTCACTCAAAACCCCTTGTCGTCCAGAGTAGACGCCCAACCTCGAAACAAGTCCTGTGCCTCCTCAGGCGAATGGGGGGCCCGAACGTTGACAGGGGGTCGAATCGTGATGCGCACC
>NZ_JEMA01000141.1 GCF_001589285.1 Sorangium cellulosum
GGCGAGACCGCGTCGGCCGGCCGAGCCGACGCCGGGAGCGCCGCGGCGAACGCTGGCAGCGCCGCGGCGAGCGCCAGGGCGCGCGCGCGACCGCGGAGGTGCCAGGGATCGATCATGGGGTCGCTGCTTCGGTCCCCGGCGACGCTCGCCGCGGTGGCCGCCGCCGCTCGGGGCGTCGATCAGAACATGAACGTGCCGCTCGCGAAGATGTCGAACGTGTTGCTGTCGTTGACATAGAAGCGGCGGCCGATCGCGTTGATGCTCGGGCGGTAGTTGGGGTTCGGGCTGCCTGTGACGGTGAAGCTCCCGTCCTCGTTCTGGCGGCGGCACGGCCCGGCCGTCCCGATGTCGTCCTTGTACTGCGAGTTGCACGGCTGATCGCCGCCGATGCCGTGCCCCTGGTCGTGGCGGAAGCCGACGCCGAGCTGGAACTTCACGAGCTCGGCCGCCCTCCACGTCACGCTCGCGGAGCCGCGGTACGAGCCGTACGGCTGGACGTCGGCGAGCCCTGTGAAGTACGTCCGCTGCGAGCCCTCGTCGATGACCGAGGGCGCGCAGGCGCTCGGGTCGCCGCTCCGGCACGCGTTCACGTTGTACGCCTCGTTCTGGCGGAACGACGCCCACTGCGGCTGGCGCAGCGAGCTCGCGTCGGTCGAGCCGAGCGCGTCGAACAGCTCCGAGTAGTCGCGCCCCTCGGAGTGGTACTCGCCGGTGAAGCGCAGATCGAACGTGAGCCCGGTGAACTTCTCGCGGTTCTCCCAGGGGATGATCATCATGCCGAGCATCACCGTGCCGACGAGCGGCGGGTGGTTGACCAGCGACGTCTTCAGGTCGATGAGGCCGTAGTCGCTCGACTCCTGCTGGAACTCGAACAGCGCCTTGAACCCGCCGTACGGCTCGACGTACTTGATCCGCTTGGACAAGTACGTGTGCACCTCGAGGCCGATGGTGCCGCGCGAGACGCCGGGGTCGCGCTGCGTCATGCGCCCCCCCTCGAACGGGAGATCTGTCTCGCCGTTCCGGTTGATGTCCGTCGGGTCGGCGCACTTCACCTGCCCGCTCCTCGGCGACTCGGTGCAGGCGTGCATCGGCTCGCTCACCGGGAAGCGGCCCTCGATCCCGAACAGCCACGTCGGCTTCGTCCGGTCGCGCGCCTGGTTCATGATGTTCACGTCGGCGCCGACGGCGAGGTACTCGATGCCGCTGCGGGTCGGCGACGTGAAGGGCAGCGAGAAGAGCTGCTCGCCCGGGGCGCCCGCGAGGGCGACGCTCTGGTGCGCGGCGCTGCCGTCGAGGTCGGTGAGCTCGCGCGAGTGGCTCAGGATGAGCGGCATCCTGAGGTAGAGCGCGAGGTCGCGGTAGACGCCGACGTCGAGGCGCATGTTGAACTTCGACGTCGCCTCGCTGTAGCTCGCGACGTTGAGCAGGTTCGACGTGTAGCCGCCCGTCGACAGCCCCGGCGCCGCGATGCTCGTCTCGCGGCGGATCTTCGCGCCCTTGGTCGCGTACTCGAAGCCGAAGCTGAAGTTCAGATCGAAGTTGTCGCCCTCATCGAAGGCGTCGATGACGCTCGTGATCTCGCCCGTCTCCACCATGAGCCGCGGCTCGGTGGCGCTCCGCGGCTCGTCCGCGGCCGCGGGGGACGTCGCGAGCAGAGCCGCCGCAGCGACGGCGAGCGACGCGAGCGCCGAGCCGCAGTCCACGCGATTGGCCACGCTGATGGCGACGCGAGCAAGATGGCCTTCGCCGTACCTTCTGCCGTGCATGCTCATGGTGATCCGTCGGACGGACGCTACCGGCGGGGGCCGGAGGGTGTCAATCTGCGAATCGCTCGACGGGCGCGGGGCGGGGCCTCAGCGGGCCTCGGCGCGCTCCTCGGGGGCGAACGGGCTCTTCCCCTCCTCGCCGTCCGGGAAGATCTCGTTCGTGATGTCCTCCGCGGCGAGCTCCTCGCGGGCGGTGGTCAGGTCGCGCGACGTCTGATCGAGCCGGTCGGCGAGCACGCCGAGGAACTGCCAGAGCAGCTTCACGGCCAGCTCGTGCTCCTTGCGGAGGATCTCGAAGAAGTCGGCGCGCCGGACGGCGATGAGCTCGCTCTGCTCGACGGCCGAGACGGTGGCCGAGCGCGGCATGCTGCGGATGAGCGCCATCTCGCCGAAGTGCTCGCCCGGGCCGACCTCGCTCAGCACGGCGTCGCCGCGGACGATCCGGACGAGGCCCGAGAGCACGATGAACAGCTCGTCGCCGCGGTCGCCCTCGCGGACCACGATCTGGCCGGGCTCGAACGAGAGCACCTCGGCGACCTGCATGACCCGGAGCATCTCGCGCTCCTGGAGGCGCGCGAAGAGCGGCATCTTCGCGAGCACGTCGCGCTTGAGGGCGAGCAGCCGCGCGCGGACGCTGTCGCGGTGATCGCCCGCGCCGAGCCGCACGAGGACGGCGGTGATGTTGTCCTTGCCGCCCTTCCGGTTCGCGAGATCGATGAGGCCGTTCGCGGCGGCCTCGCCGTTCTCCTCCTCGAAGAACGGCTCGAGCTCGGCGGTGTGCGCGATGTAGCCGTGGAGCCCGTCGGAGGCGAGGAGGAACTGGTCGCCCGGGAGCACCTCGATCGTGAGCGTGTCGACCTCGACGCGCTCGTACACGCCGACGGCGCGGGTGATCGCGTTCTTCTGCGCGACCTTCTCGATCTGATCGCGCGTGAGCTTCCCGCGCTTGATCAGCTCGTTGTAGACGGTGTGATCCTCCGTGACCTGCTGGATGCGGCCCTCGCGGAGGAGGTAGATGCGGCTGTCGCCGACGTGGGCGATGTAGCCGTGGGAGCCGGCGATGAGGAGCGCGGAGAGCGTCGTGCCCATGCCGCGCTTCGTCGCGTCGGCCTTCGCCTCCTCGTGGATGCGGGCGCAGGCGCGCTGCACGGCGTGCTCGAGCAGGCTGAGGACCTCCTTCATCGCGGCGCGCCGCACGTTGCTGCGCGCCTGGTTCTCGATGAGATCCCGCTCTTTCTTGAGCTCCTCGTGGATGATGCGGACCGCGAGGGCGCTCGCGACCTCGCCCGCGGCGTGTCCGCCCATTCCGTCGGCAACCACAAAGAGCGCGAGCTTCTTGTCGACGAGGTAGTTGTCCTCGTTGTGGTCCCGCATGCGGCCGACGTCGGTGGCCGCATAAAACCTGATGTTTTCGGACAGGCCCATCGGTTCGGGCAGGCTAACCGAGGGCGCGGGAGGAAATCACTAGCGATTGCGCCCACCGCGAACTGGACGACCTCCGCCCGTCCGCCTCACGCCTCGCCGCGCCCGGGACGTGCCTGCGCGATCGGGAGGTGCTCGGGGTGCGGGTGGGGAATCGACCGCGTGGCAGCGGCTGCGAGCGGCGGTACATTCGGAATGCGCAGAATGGGAGGCTCCATGCGGCTTGTCCTCTTCGATAACACCGACGTCGGGTGGGGCGCTCGGCGGCCGCGGGCTC
>NZ_JEMA01000142.1 GCF_001589285.1 Sorangium cellulosum
GTGTTACCGAGCCGACTGGCTGATGGCACTGCGCCCCGCCTGGATGATGGCCATCTTGCGGCCGCTCGGTAGGGGCCCAGCCGCCGATGACCATCGCGGCCGTCGCGCCGACGCTGCACGGCGCGATGGGCATCGTGCCAGCCACGGCCCCTCGCGGCGAGGCGATGGCCATCCTGGATCAGACGCGCCTCGGCCCGCGAGGCCGATGAGCCTCGCGGGCCGCGCGCCGCCGTTCAGCCGAGGGACGAGGCGAGCGTGAGCGTCTCCGCGACGCGGGCCACTGCGTCGCGGTCGACCAGCTTTCGCTTGCGGCGCGCCGATTCCCGCATCGCCGCCGAGGCGAGGCGGTCGATCTCGCGCAGCGAGCCCGACGCGAGCTCATGCAGCGCGGCGAGCGACTCGCGCGAGAAGAGTTCGTGTTCCACGCCGGCGCCCTTCAGCCGGAAGGCCACGTATTCGGCCGTGTCCTCCACCGTGGCCGGCTCGATCATGAAGCGGTGGTGGATGCGCGTGAGGAGGGAGCGATGGGAGCGCAGCGCCATGCGGCCCTCGAGCTCCGGAAGGCCAACAAGGACGATCGACAGAAGAGCACGGCTGTCCCACTCGTGATTCAACAGGATATGCAAGTGCGCCATCATGTCGGGGTGCAGCAGATGGGCCTCGTCGAGCAGAAACACCGGGTGGACCTGATCTCTGCGCAGCTCGTGGACATGCCGCTCGACGGCGAGGAACAGGTTCGCGGCGCTCGAGGTCGGCTGCAGGCCGAGCGCGTGGCAGAGGTAGCGGTAGAAGTCGCGCCGGCCGAGCGTCGCATTGTGGCAGTAGGTCAGGCGGAATCCGGCCTGGGGTAGCCGATGCCGCAAGGCCCGTAGCACACACGTCTTGCCGACGCCCGGCTCCCCGACGAGGAGCACACTGGCACGCTCGAGGAGCGCGGCTTCGAGATCGTCGACGAGCACCTGCTTGGACGTGGGCAACCACAGCTCGGCATCGTCGAGCTCCTTGGAGAATGGGGCCGTGCGAAGGCCGAAGAAGCCGAGCTCAGAAGATCGCATCGAGGTCCTCCTCGCCATCGGCATCGTCCGCGCCGGTCGCCAGAGCCGCATCGCGCGCGCTCTTGACGAGCAGGGCGCCGCCCGGGTCGAAGGCAACAGGCTGGCCTGCGGCCGACGCGCCGCCGCTCGTGGCTCGGCGCGCTGGCCGCTTGACGTGCGCGTTGTGTACCGGGTCGACGAGGCGAAGCGGGATCCGCTGCCCCTCCAGCTCGACGACCGGGGCGAGAGGCTCGTCGAGCAGGCAATAGGCGACCGTCACGACACGGCCGGCGAGGTAGCCATGATCGAGCTCGAAGAGCTGCCCTCGGAGGGCGACGGTCGTGTCGCGGCGCACGCGCCGACGCTGCCGGAGCGTGAGCGCCTCGCGCAGGCGAGCCTCGGAGAGGGCGTCGATCTCGCGCTGCCCGGGCGCGTACACAAGCCCCGGCGCGCGCCCCATCAGCCCGGCGTGCGGGGACGGGTGGTAGTGGACGTCGAGGAAGGCCTGAATACGAGAGGAGATGTCCTGCAGCGACGTGACCGAGCCCAGGTGGTCGAGCACGTTCTCTCGAAGCGTCCGCCAGAATCTCTCCATCTTGCCACGCGCCTGCGGGTCGTAGGGGCGCGCGTGAAGCAGGGTGATCCCGAGGCGCGAGCAGAAGAGGCGCAAGGCGTCACCACGGTAGGTTGCGCCGTTGTCGAGGTACAGCGCATCGGGGACTCCGTAGAGCCGGAGGGCACGGACGAGCAGCCGCAGCAGGGTATCTTCCTTCTCGTCGCTCTCGACCGAGAGGACGACGATGAAACGCGAGGCATCGTCGAGCAGGGCGTGGATCCGCACGGTGACCCTTCGCCCGTCGAGATGAAGCGTCGGGCCGTGACACACGTCACCGTGCCAGAGCGCATCCGGGCGCTCGGCTTGCCACTTGAGCCGAGTCGTCGGCCCTTTGCCGTCGCGCTGCGGGACCTTGTCGAGCCCCTCTTGACGGAAGAGGCGACGCACGGTCGAGGCGCTGACCGTGGCGCTCAGGCGTCCGTCTGCGCGGAGCGTGCGCAGGATGAGTGGCACCGAGGCGTCCGGGTGCTCCCGGCGGATGTCGCACAGCAGCTTTCTCAGCACCGGGTCGAGCTCGCGGCCGCGCCCGCGGTCGCGACGGGCGCGAGGGCACAGGCCTTCGAGCCCGCGCTGGCGGTAGGCATACAGCCAGCGCTCGAGTGTCGGCACCGCGAAGGTGCGTGTACACGAGCTCCCGGGCGGGCGCACGCGCTCCATCGAGAGGGCGCGCAGCGCTTCGGCGAGGTCGCCATGCTCGAGATCGCGAGCGCAGAGCTGCCCGATCATGCCGTGGCGGAAGATGGCGATCTCCTCCGCGTGGTCTCTGGGTCTGAGGATGTCCACGAGCGGTCCTTTCCACGGGTGCGTCTTCGACGACCCGTGTGGACCCAGTGCCTCACTTCCATGCCGCCGTGCCCGATCCTGCATGGTGGAGCCGCCGGAGCTCGCGTTTTTCATCGGATGGGCATCACGCTGCGAGCGCGGCGCCGCGGAACGCCAGGTGCGGGGCAGGCTCCCGCGTGCTGCCCTGAGGTGACAGCCCCACGAGCTGCATCGCGGTGCGCTCGGCGATCTGCGCGCGGCTGCTCTCCGCGCCATGGCGCCCGAGCCGGGGGAACAGCTGTCCACGGCGACTGGCCTCGATCCATCGAGACGGCGCGAGCCACCGCTCGGCCGCTGCGACGCCCAGGGTCGCGGAGGGGCACACCTCGGCGCGCGCGACGGGCGTGCTCACGCCGTCGAGCCCGATGCGAGCGAGCACCCAGCCGATCGCCGCCGCGGCGTAGCGCCGGCGGCGCAGCAACCCGCGAGGCACCACGACCACGATCGCGCCGCAGGCGCTGCAGCGGTAGCGTCGAGCTTGGACCGTGACCTGCTGGGGAGCGCCGCCGGGCTCGAGCGGGCCGCACACCAGCCGCTCGCGCAGGCCGTGGCCGCGCATCACCAGCGGGCCGTTGACGGGACGGCCGGCCGCATCGCAGCAGGAGCAGCGCGCGGGCCGCACGAGGTCAACCGTTGGCAGCACTGTCATCCAGCGCTTGATGTCGACGTCGGCTTGAACGATCCTGCATGAGCTCCGCTCCTGCACGGTGCTCGGAGCACGGCGAGGGGAAGACGGGTCGCCACAACACGCATCCCCTCGTCGCCTATTTTGTGGCCGGCCTCGCGCCGATGCTCCGCTCCCTCGGCCGCGGCCTTACGCCAGCGGGGGCGCTGACGTGTCGCAAAGTGCAGTGATAATTCCGGTGGTGAAGCAGGAATGCAGGGCGCGCTCAGCGCGGGAAAGTCGCGAAGACTGACGTTTGTGTGAGAATTTTTGATGCGTGCACGTAACACACGATCGCGCGCCGGCCGACGGCGGGGCATCTGCCTCCACCCCGGCTCCTTCTCTCAGGTCCACACCGGCTCGATGATGGGCGGGCACCGACCCATCAGGGCATTCCCATCACGGACGGGGATCGAGATCGGGGCGAACTCCACTTCTGAGAGGGCGCGGTAACA
>NZ_JEMA01000143.1 GCF_001589285.1 Sorangium cellulosum
CATCCAGCCGAAAGCCTCCCGCGTACCGCCCTCGCCCGTATCTCCGTCGCCTCCGGCAGCCGCACGACGCGCTGGAGCACGCGGAGCCAAAGGCCGTGCTGAACCGCGCGAGGGCGCTTCAGCCGTAACCGCCCGACCAACGCCATCGTGACCACCCCAGCGGGGCCGGTTACCTGTCCCCATCGCGAAGGAGGAAGCGATGGCGACGAGGGTGGAGTGGGCCGAGCGGGTGGAGCGATGAGAGCGGAGCGGGCTGAGCGCCGAGAAGTTCGCGCGGCGCGAGGGGTACAAGCCGGAGCAGCTGTACTGGTGGCGCTGGAAACTGCGGGCTGACGGGCCCTCGCAGCCCTCGCCGTCGTCGTTGACCGAGCCGCCGCGGTTCCTGCCGGTGCACGTGGTGGCCGACGCATCGCCGGTCGTGACGGAGCCGATCGAGATCGCGCTGCCTAACGGCCGGGTGGTCCGCGTTCGGCCGGGCTTCGACCCGGCCACGCTCGAGCGAGTGCTGGCGCTCGCCGCCGAGGAGACGCCGTGCTGACGCTGCCGCCGTCGGTGCGCGTCTACGTGCGACTGCTCCCCTGCCGCCAACCACGCAGCAAACGGGATTGTACCGCGAACCTCGGGCTCACGCATGGTAATCGCGCCGGCTCGCAGGGCGCGCCCGATCTCTCCGGGGAGCGGGATCGGGAGGAGGAGCGTGCGCCGGCCCGTCAGCGACCGCCACACGCGCGCGAGCTTCCGGATGTCGGTGACCTCGGGGCCGGCCACGTCGATGCGCCGTCGGCGTGGCGCGCCCTCGGCGACATCGGCTATGGCGCGCGCCACCTCGAGCGCAACGCGGGCGTGCCTGGCTCCGTGCACGGCGTCGCGGAGGCCATGCTCGCCCAGGAGCCGCGCTCTCAGGGCATCGTGCAGGTATAGCTCGCAGCGTCGCTCGCGTCGCCGCTGCCGTTGTACCGCGGATACTCCGGGTATTTGCAGAGCGGCCGCTCGAATTGCACCGCGCCCGTCGTGTCGACCTTCGAGCTGACGAGGTTCTGGGTCGACGGCGGCCTCCCTTCCTCGACCCAGGTCTCGAGGGCGCTCAGCAGATCGACCGTATCCGCGCCGACGCCGCCGAAGCAGTGCTGCACGCCCGGCTGGAGGAAGAACTCCATGTTCTCGTCCCGCGCGGCCTCGCCGCCCACGGCGTCGGCGACGCCATTCCAGTACTCGATCGACCCCTTGTAGCTGATCGCCCAGTCGTACGTCCCGTGCACGAGGATGACCTTCCCCTCGCGGGCGAAGAACTCCGTCAGGTCGAAGGACGCGTCGACGACCTCGGCCGCCTCCTGGATCTCGGGGAGGTGAGCTTCCGGCTCGAACTGCAGTGTGTCGTAGGCCGGGTCCTTCATGATCCAGTTCCGGATGAACGACTCGGCGAAGAACATCTGCAGTGGCACTGGGAAGTCCGCCGTGTTGCCGATGAGCCAGGCCGGGAAGCCTTCTTCCTCGCCGCCGGGGCCCCAGCCGGGATAGATCGAGGTGCCGTCCTGCAGCGTGAACTCTCCATAGATCGCCTGCGCGGTCTCGAGCTGCCCCTGCGTCAAGCAGGTGTCCGCATCGCCGGCCGTGCAGAGCAAGCTCGCCGGATCGAAGGCGCACGCCTCGACGTGGCTGACCACCCCGTCGTCGACCCCGTCGAGCGCGTCGCACTCCGCGAGCACGGCGCTGGACATCGTGGCCGCCTTGGCCGTGGTGATTTGCCCCCCCGGCGTGCCCAGCTGGTCCTTCATGATGTTGTTGAAGGCCAGGGTGAGCTCGGTGAAGCTGTAGGCAGGCGCCCGCGCCACGACGCCGTCGAAATCCTCGGGCCACCGGGTCGCCTGGATCAGCGCCTCGCGCCCGCCGTTCGAGCAGCCCTCGAAGTACTTTCGCGCGGGCTGCTCGCCATAGCGCTCCTGTACCGTCGCGAGGACGGCGCCGAGGACCTTGTGGATCTGCAGGTAACCGAAATCCTGCTGCACCTCCGGGCTATTGAGGAACACCCCGCCCGTCGGATCGTCGTGCCCGCCGTTGGAGGCCACCATCACGTACTCCCCCGAGGCGTCCCGGGGCGGGCGAAAGAAGATGGGCGAGATGGCTCCGTCCCAGCCGCCTCCGCCGACATAGAGGAGCTTCTTGTTCCATTCGGTTGGCAACTCCACCTCGAACCGGAGGCTCGTGCCGATGAGGCCAGCCACCTTGCAGTGCTCGCCGACCCCGTTGGCTGCCGCGACCAGCGTGGCGCTGCTGAGCGTGGCGTCGCCGAGGGTGACGCCGGAGAGCGCGTCGCAGGCCTCCTGGGGAGTCTTCGCCGGTTGCTCGGTGCCGGGCGGAGGTTGCCCGTCACCTTCGTCACCCCCGCAGGCGAGGAGCGACATCGCGAGGGCGCCGAGGAGCGCGTGGTACCCAGCGCGATGCTTGCCCTTCTTCGTGGCTGCCAGCGCAGCGCGGTGAACAGTCCTCATGGATCCTCCTGGGTGGCTCCGAGGGTGCTGAGCCAGGTGGGCGAGGGGATGGCATCTCTTGCCCACGCGAGCAAGCTGGCCCATGCCGAGATCACGGCGTCTCCACCTGGACCACCTGCGCGCGAGTCTCCGGGAGAACCCTTTGACCTCCGGCGGGGTCATGCGTGAAGAATGCGTCAAGAACCGAGCCGAGCGAGCGACGCTTGACGCGCACGCCTTGGGTCGCAGTAGTACTGCGTACCCTAAATCAGGGGCCTATCGGCCCCTGCGCTCCCGATGGTCGCTACCCCTGGCTTCTTCGCACAGCGTCGCGCCAACGGCCCGGGACGAACTCGGGGGACGATGTAGTCATGCTAGAAGAGGGCACCGGCCATGGACTCGCGAGCAGATCTGAAGCGACAGTACAAGGAGACCAAGCCCGAGGCGGGCATCTTCCAGGTGAAGAACACCGCGAACGGCAAGGTCTTCCTCGGCAGCAGCACCAACCTGCACGGCCCGCTCAACAAGCACCGGTTCATGCTCAAGATCGGGCACCACGACAACAAGCAGCTCCAGAAGGACTGGGACACGCTCGGCCCCGACGCCTTCGAGTTCGAGCTCCTGGAGGTGGTGCAGGTGAAGGATGAACCGACGTTCTCGCTCGACGACGAGCTCACGCTGCTGGAGCAGATCTGGCTGGAGAAGCTCGAGCCTTACGGGGAGCGCGGGTACAACACGAAGGGCAAGCGCTTGCGGGAGTAGACGGGCCTACGGCGCCGCTCCGGCCGCACCCAGCACCTCGTCGACGGTCCGCACCCAGACTTGCTTCCCGTCGAATACCGCCACCAGCTCGTGCACCGGCGCGGCCCCCGCGGCCCGCAGCTCCTCTGCGTAGCGCCGGTCCCTCACCTGCCGCGACGCCGCCGCGAGGGCCGCCTCCGGCGTCTCCCCGCGCCGCTTCCGCGGCACCTTGAGCTCCAGCACCACCCCCGGCTGCCCTGCCGCTCTCGGCCGCACCAGCACGTCCGCGCGCCACCTCTCGCGCATCGCCCGGGCCGGGAGCTCTGCAAGCCCCGGCAGCGGCAGAGGCGCTAGACCGCGTGAGGCAACCGACCGTAGCTTGGCTAGCCCAAGCTCATTCCGGCCGCTCCGTGCCTGCGCCACGCCAGCCAACGTCGGCCATCGCCGTCGTCGCGGCATCTTCCTCACCGATGGGGCAGCGCGCGTGGGCAGCCTCCGAG
>NZ_JEMA01000144.1 GCF_001589285.1 Sorangium cellulosum
CCGCGGCGCCGGCCCCGCCAACGCCGCCCCCCGCGCCCGTGTCGCCGCCGCCTCCGCCGCAGGCGACGAGCGGACCGGCGAGGAGGGCGAGCACCACAGAAGAAAGTCGTTTAGCCAAGCGCATCGATGCCACCATCCCAACCCGCTTCAGAAGAGCGTCACTTTGTTCAAGGAATGCCGCGGAGCGCCTCCGCCCATGAGGTGCGCCTCCGGAGACGGCGTGGGTGCATCTCGCACCGCATTCGCGCGCGTTCGCGCGCAGGCCGCCCTCGTCCCGGGGGGATCGCAACGCAAACTCCGCGATGTTGCAAGCGGATTTCGCGCCATGGCGGGTTTGCGACGCGCCGCCCGCCGCGCCGTCCTGGAATCCGCCCACGCGGACAGCGGCGGGCGGGCGGGCGTCGTGGAGACAGCTCGGTCTTGACATCGCGGCCCGGCGCTCAGGGCCCCGCGATCGCGCCAACTCGTCCCCCGGGCGCGGCAGAAGGGCTGTAGTCTGGCCGCGGGGAAGCCGGACCGGCGCTCGCGCGACGCGGGGCGGGGCGAGGCGAGGACCGAGGCGATCGAACGGAGCAGGCATGGTGTCGACAGGGGCCTTGGACGGCGCGGCCCGCGCGGCGGTGGCCGCCCCGCCGAAGGCGGCGGATACGCTGGATGGGGGCAGTTACGAGGTCATCCGGCGGCGGCTCGTCGAGCGCGCCGAGGAGCTGGGCCGCCGCGCCGAGGCGCTCAACGCGCGGCGAAAGCAGGTGTTCGGCGGCGCCGACCTCGCGCTCCTCGAGAACGCGCGCGTCAGGACCGAGAACAACTGCGTCCCGCGCGACATCGTGAGCATCCGGGGCAAGCTGCTCGTCGGCTACCTCGTGTTCATGGGGCTGAAGGAGGTGAACGTCGGCGACGTCTTCAGCCTCCACCGCTTCGCGAAGGAGGACGGCGCCTTCGACCTCACGCCCGCCCCGCTCGACGAGGGCGACGCGTTTCTTGCCGATCCTGGATTCGTCAAGGAATTCAAGGACCTGCACCGCTACGTGAAGGAGCCTCGGCTGCTCCAGCTCCGGCGCAGCGACACGCGGCTGCTCGCCATCTTCCAGGTCGGCGCGACCGAGCGCGACGTGAAGGTGTTCCGCTGGAGCATCGACGCGACAGGGCGCATCCGGTACCTCGACTCGCGCGGCGAGGAGGACAGCGTCCGGCCGCGCGCCCACGACTTCGCCTGGACGCAGTCCACGCGCGACGACCACGTGCAGGGCAAGCACCCGCACGTCTCGATCCTCGGTGAGATCTTCGTCGAGACGGTCGGCGGCGACCTCACCGTCAAGGTCGAGAACAACACGACGACGGGGCTCGGCATCTACCGCGAGCCGGTCGACGACGCGGGCCAGGCGCTCGACGACGCCGACATCCAGTACGCCCGGCTCGGGCCGCTCATCCTGCTCAAGATCAAGCCGTTCCGCGAGCCGTCGTACCGCTACCTCGTCTACAACGGCCGCACCCGCAAGGTCGTGCGCATCGACGCGATCGGCCTCGCCTGCCTGAGCCTCCCCGAGGACCAGGGCATCGTCTTCCCGAACGGCTACTACCTCGTCACCGGCGAGACGAAGCGCTTCGAGGGCAGCACCGAGAGCCTCGTCTTCGAGCGCGTCATCCGCTCGCCCAACGGGGAAGACGTGCTCTACGTGTTCCACCAGGTCGTGGACGGGCGCTACGTGCTCTTCCCCTACAACCTGATCCGCAAGGAGATCGCGACCCCGATCCAGTGCCACGGGTACAGCCTCTTCGACGACGGCAAGATGGTGATCTTCCGGGCGTCGAGCGACGAGGCGACGCGCGTCCACCCGATGCAGATCTGGCAGACGCCGTTCATGACAGCGGAGTTCGCGGCGTCGGCGCCGACCGACGGCTCGTACCTCGCCAAGGTGGGCAACGCCGACCTCGTGCGCGGCATCTCCGACGCGCTCAGCCTGCGGCGCGCGGCGATGGACGGGTCGCCGACCCGCCAGACGTTCGAGGATCTCATCCGGACCGCCGGGCGGATGACCGACGCCTTCTACTGGCTCGGCCACGCCGAGGCGGGCGACCTCCTGTCGATGGTGACCGAGCTCCGGGCCGTCTCCGAGAGCATCGTCGACGAGTTCGAGAAGGTCGAGGCCATCAAGGCGCGCGCCGCGAGCGCGCTCGCCGAGACAGAGGCGGCGCAGCAGCAGCTCCTCGGCGGGGTGCGGCCCGAGGACGCGGCGAGCGTCGACGCCTTCCTGACGGCGCTCACCGCCCTCCGGCGGCAGCGCGGGCACCTCATCACGCTCCGCGAGCTCAAGTACATGGACCTCGGCCGCGTCGACGCGCTCGAGGCCGAGGTCGTCGCGCGGGCCGACGAGGTGAGCCAGGCGTGCGTGACGTTCCTGCTCGGCGAGCAGGCGTTCAAGCCGCTGGCCGACCGGCTCGCTGGGCTCATCGCGAAGATCGAGGCGGTCGCGAAGTCGCCCGAGCTCGCGCCGTTCGCCGCGGATCTCGACGCGGTGAACGAGGGGCTCTCGGTGCTCGCCGACATCGTGGCGAGCCTCAAGGTCGACGACCCCACGGCGCGGACGCGGATCCTCGAGGGGATCAGCGAGGTGTACGCGCAGCTCAACCGGGCGCGCGCGACGCTCACGGCCCGCGGCAAGGACCTCCGGGGCGCCGAGGGGCGCGCCGAGTTCGGCGCGCAGTTCAAGGTGTTCGGCCAGAGCGTCTCGAGCGCGCTCGCTGTCTGCGACTCGCCCGAGCGCTGCGACAGGGAGCTGTCGAAGCTGCTCGTCCAGCTCGAGGAGCTCGAGGGCAAGTTCGGCGAGTTCGACGAGTTCCTCGGCGAGCTCGCGGCGAAGCGCGAGGAGGTCAACGACGCGATCGCCGCGCGGCGGCAGGCGCTGCTCGACGAGCGGCAGCGGCGCGTCTCGAACCTCGTGGCCGCGGCGGACCGGATCGTCCAGGGGGTGGCGCGGCGGGCGCGCTCGTTCGCGGGCGCGGACGAGCTGAACACGTACTTCGCGTCCGACGCGATGGTCGCGAAGGTCCGCGATCTCGCGGCCGAGCTCCACGCGCTCGGCGACAGCGTGAAGGGCGACGAGGTCGAGGCGCGGCTCAAGGCGGCGCGGCAGGACGCGCTGCGGGCGCTGCGCGACCGCGAGGACCTGTTCGAGGGCGGCGGCGACGTCATCAAGCTCGGCCGCCACCGGTTCAACGTGAGCACGCAGCCGCTGGAGCTCACGCTGGTGCCGCGCGGCGAGGGGCTGTCGCTGCACCTCACCGGGACCGACTTCTTCGAGCCGATCGAGGACCCGGCGCTCGAGAGCGCGCGCGACCTCTGGGGCCAGGAGCTCGCGAGCGAGACCGCGGACGTGTACCGGGGCGAGTTCCTCGCGGGCTCGATGCTCGCGGACGCCGAGGCGGGGCGGCACGGCCTCTCGATCGACAGGCTGCGCGAGGCGGCGATCGGCCCGGGCGGGCTGCTCGGCGCGGTGCGCGCGTACGCGGAGGGGCGGCACGACGAGGGCTACGAGCGCGGCGTCCACGACGCGGACGCCGCGCTCATCCTGGAGAAGCTGCTCGCGCTGCGGGCCACGGCGGGGCTGCTCCGGTTCGGCAGCGCGCCGCGGGCGCTCGGCTGCCTGACCTGGGCGGGGCTCGACGCGCGCGCCCGGGATCTCGTCCACCGGCGGGCGCGGAGCCTGGGCCGGCTCGCGGCGCAGCTCGGCGAG
>NZ_JEMA01000145.1 GCF_001589285.1 Sorangium cellulosum
GTCGCGGCGGTGGTGCCGGCCGACAAGCTCGACGCGCTGCTCGAGACGCGCGCCCGCTCGCGGCCGTTCGGGGTCGGCCTGCCGGACCTCGAGCTCCTGCCGTGGCGCATCCTCGAAAGGTGCCTCGCGCGCCGCTTCCGCGCGATGTCGGCCGCCGACGCGCTGCTCGACGAGCCGCGGGGCGCGCCGCTGCTCCGGCGCGCCGTGCTCCACCACGTCGCGGTGGCCCGCGGCGTGCGCGCGACGGTCGACCAGGTCTTCATCACGGAGGGCTCCCAGGGCGCGATCGACCTCTGCTGCCGCGCCCTGCTCGACCCGGGCGACGCCGTCTGGATCGAGGACCCGGGGCCGCTCGCCCTCCGCGCGGCCGTGCGCATGGCGGGCGCGCGGCCCGTCCCGATTCCGGTCGACGAGGAGGGGCTCTGCGTCCACGTCGGCGCGCATCGACGTCGGGGCGCGCCGCGCGCGCGGGTCGCGTTCGTGTCGCCGGCCTACGCGTTCCCCTCCGGGGCGCGGCTCACGCTCCCGCGGCGCGTCGAGCTCCTCTCATGGGCCGCCAAGGCGGGGGCCGTCGTCGTCGAGATCGACTACGAGGGCGAGCTGCGGTTCGACGGCTCGCCGCTGCCATCGCTGCTCGCCCTCGACATCGAGGGCGTGAGGGACCGCGTGATCCACGTGGGGACCTTCAGCCGCGCGCTGTTCCCGGGGCTGCGCCTCGGCTTCATGATCGTGCCGCCCGCGCTGGTGCGCCCCATGGCCGCGATGCGCGCGGCGTCGACGCGCTCGCCGCCCCACCTGCTCCAGGCCGCGCTCGCCGATTTCATCGACGAGGGCCACTTCGCGCGCCACCTCCGGAAGCTGAAGCAGGCGACGCGGCGCCGCCGCGACCTCCTGCTCGCGGAGCTCGGGCGCCTCTTGCCGGGCGCGGTGCGGGCGCGCGCCCCGGCGGGGGGCTCGGTGCTGACGCTCGACCTGCCCGCGGGCGCGGACGACGTCGCCGTCGTCCAGGCGCTCGCGGCGCGGGGCGTCGACGCGCTGCCGCTCTCGCGCAGCACCGCGGCGCGCCCACGCTCCGCGCCGCGGGCGCCGGGGCTCATCCTGGGGTTCGGCGCGCACGCGGAGCCCGCGCTCCTGGACGCGGCGCGGACGCTCGCGGCCGTCGTGGCCGAGGCGATCGGGGCGGACGCGCGGCGATGAGGCGGCGGCGAGGGCGCGGCGCGGCTCAGCGGCCGCCGGCGACGTCCAGCAGGGAGCCGGTGCAGTAGGAGGACTCGCTCGACGCGAGCCACAGGATGGCGCGCGCGACCTCCTCGGGGCTGCCGGCGCGGCCGAGGGGGAGGCCCGCGCCGAGCCGCGCGGCGCGCCCCGGGTCGCCGCCGCTCGCGTGGATGTCCGTGTCGATGATCCCGGGCCGCACGGCGTTGACCCGGATGCCCTCGGCGGCGACCTCCTTCGCGAGGCCGATCGTGAGCGTGTCGACCGCGGCCTTCGAGGCGGCGTAGTCGATGTACTCGCCGGGAGAGCCGAGCTGCGACGCCCTCGACGAGACGTTCACGATGGCGCCTCCCGCGCCGCCGCGGAGCGTCGACATGCGCCGGACCGCCTCGCGCGCGCACAGGAAGCTGCCGAGGACGTTGGTGCCAAGGGTGCGCTGCACGCGCGCCGCGGTCATGTCAGCGAGGCGCGCCTGGCGCTCGAGCGCGCCGGCGTTGTTCACGAGCGCCGCGACCGGGCCCAGGGCGCCGTCGACGGTCTGGAACAGGCGCACGACGTCCTCCTCGACGCTCACGTCGGCCGCGATCGCGAGGGCGACGCCGCCGCGCGCGCGGATCGCGTCGACCACCCTCGCCGCGGCGCCCTCGTCGCGCCGGTAGCTCAGCGCGACCGCGTAGCCCCGCTCCGCGGCGAGCGAGGCGGTGGCAGCGCCGATCCCGCGGCTGCCGCCCGTGATGATCATGACCTCGGCCATGCCGCTGGAGCATACTCGACGCCTCCATGGTTCCGTCGCCGGCACGCTAGACTCGCGCCCGGTCGCCGCGCCCGGTGCGCCGCGTCCGCTGTCCCCGATGGCCCAGATCCGCCCGTGCGCCGCCGCCCTCCTCGCCGTCCTCTCGGCCGCGTGCGCCGGCCAGTCCGCGAGCGCGCCTCCTGCCGACTCGGCCGCTCCGCGGGTCGACTCGGCCCCTCCGCCCGCCGGAGCCGCCGCTCCTCCGGAGCGCGCGTCCATGGCAGCGCCCCCGCCGCGCGCCGGCGCCGCCGCGCCGGCGAGCGCCGATCCTGCATGGGTGCCGCCGATCGTGCACAGCCTGGCTGTGTTCACGGTGACGCGCAGCGTGGAAGCGGTGCTGTGGCCCGAGCCGTTCGCCGACTTCCGCCTGGAGCGCTGGGGATACCACTACGGCGAGGCGCTCACGAAGCCACCGCTCTTCGACGCCTCCCAGCCCGCCTTCCGGTGGGATCACGACCCCTGGCCGATCAACGTGATCGGTCACGGCCTGCTCGGGAGCGAGATCTACTTCAGGGCGCGGCGCTGCCGCTTCGGCGTCCCGGCGGCGGTCGCGTTCGCCATCGCCGGCACCCACCTCTGGGAGTACGGCTACGAGGCCAACGGCGTCCGCCCCTCGGCGCTCGATCTCGTCTACACGCCGCTCGCCGGGGCTCTCCTGGGCGAGCTCCGCCACGTCACCTGGCGCGCGGCGGGCGGCATCGAGAGCGCGCCGGCGCGCCTGCTCGTGCGCGCGCTCGTGGACCCGTTCGGCGAGCTCGAGCGGGGCGCCGGGGTGTTCGACTGCTAGGTCCGGCGCGGGAGGCGTCCTCGCCGGGGCTCGCACCTCGGGGCTGGCCTCTTCGAAGCGCGACGTCCTGCCGACAGGCGCTTAGCGCGCCGGGTCTCGGCATCCCGAGCTGCTCGAAGCGCGCGTCCCAGATGCTCCGGAAGCGCTCGATCCACGCGTTGAGCTCTCGCAGCCGCCGCGCGCGCAGCCCGTAGATGCGCTGCTGCGCGCGCGGCTGGACGTCGACGAGGCCGGCGTCCCTCAGCACGCGCAGGTGCTTCGACACCTGAGGCTGCGGCAGGGGAAGACGATCACAGATCTCGCCCACCGGCCGGGGCCCGGCGCGAAGCAGCTCGACGATGCGCAGGCGGGTTGGATCGGCGAGCGCCGCGAACATCTCGACCATCACGAGTGAATATACCGTACGGGGTATATTCCTGTCAGGGCATATACGACGCGCTGATCCGCGCCGGCCCGTCGCCAGCTCACCCCGCGGCGCTGTCCGGCGCACGAGGACCGGACGCGCCACGAGGCTCATCCCATGCTCTGGCGAGCGCGGCGGTTCGCATCGCGTCGCGCCCGGTCCTCGGTGCGCCGGACAGCGCAGGTTCCGCTCGGCGGTCCTCGCGATGGCGTGACGCGCCGCGATGACGTGACGCGCTGTGGGTAAGATGGATGCCCCTCTTTCCTTCTTCACCCATCGCGTTGGCCCTGCTAACAGCGCGGCGGCCCTGCTTCCTTGATGCCCTTCCTTGACTCCCTTTGCTCGATGCCAGGCGCACCGGGCGAGCGCTTCACTCGGAGAACACGATGAGCCACGACGTGACGACGGGGTTGTTTATCGGGCCGCGATGGACGCGCGGTCTTCTGCATCTCGCGCTGCCGGCCATGATGGTGCTCGGGTGCGAGGGCACCGCGGGGGATTCGGCATCGGGAGGCGGCGACTCGGCGTCGACGACGTCGGTGTCCTCCGGGAGCAGCAGCTCGGCGTCGACGACGACGTCGGCCTCCTCGGGCGGCGAGGGCGGCAGCGGCG
>NZ_JEMA01000146.1 GCF_001589285.1 Sorangium cellulosum
AGCAGCGCCTCGTGGTCCGCCCTGTCGAGCCCGACAGGCCTGGCCGCGGCGCGGAGCGCGTCCGCGAGCGGGACCTCGCCGCGATCGAGCGCCTCGGCGAGCTCGCGCGCCGCGCGCAGCTCGGCATCCCCCGCGGGCGCGAGCGGATCTTCCTCCGGCGCCGCGACGAGCGCCAGGTGCCGGCCGCGATCCGCCCCGGCGCGGCGCTCCAGCGCCTCGTCTCCAGCCGTCGGCGGGCGCGGTTCCGAGGGCAGCCGCGGCTTCATCGCGACCCTTCCTTGGGCTCCGCGCGCGACGCGGCAACCCCCGCGGCGAGCGCCTTTTTCAGCGCGGTCATGGCGCGGTGCAGGACGACATCGAAGGTCGCCACGCTGACCCCGAGCGCGAGCGCCACCTCGTCGCGAGAGCGCTCCTCGAGCACCCGGAGCCGGATCGCCTCCGCGTAGCGCGGGTTGAGGCGCCCGAGCGCGTCCTCGACGCGCGCCCGCGCGTCGGCGAGATCGCGCTTCTCGCAGAGCTCGACCTCGCCGCGGGCGGAGAGATCGGTCTCCGCGGCGTCGATCTCGCGCTGCAGATCGTCGGGCTCGAAGAGCGCCTCGCGGCGGCGCGCGCGGAGCATGTCGAGCGCGATGCGCAGCGCGATCACGCGGAGCCAGGGGTAGATGCCGCAGCTCTGCCACTGGAACTGGGAGAAGCGCTCGACGACGCGCGCGTACGTCTCGGCCAGGGCGTCCTGCGCGGCCGCGTCGGAGCCGAGGCGGGGGAGCAGCACCGAGCGGTACAGCGCGGGCCCGTACCGGCGGAGGAGCAGGCCGAGCGCGGCGCGATCGCCCTGCGCGGCGCGATCGCACTGGAGGCGCTCCGCCTCCAGATCCGGCCTCGCTGCTGCCACGGCGGTCACGGCCGCGACGATACCCGGACGTGGAGAGGATCGCACCGGTGACCGCCTCGCGCCCGCGGCGATGCAGCGCGCCCGGCGGCCCGGGAGCGCGGGCGCGACGCCGAGGTGCGGCCGCGCGCCGCCGCGAGGGCGCCATGCGGCGGCGGCGGCGAGGACCGAGCGCGGGAGGGCTGCCGCATTCACACCTCGACAACGGGCCAAACCCGTGGACCTTACGGCCAGGAGCCGCCACAGTGTGGCGGCCTGGGCGGCCGTGCGTCCGCCGTGAAAGGAGCCCTGGTGACCGTCGATACACGATTCACGCTGCGCGCGCGCCCCGGGGCTGGGCGGCGGGTCGGGCTCGCCCTGTGACGGCGGGACCGGCTGGCGAACGGGGGCGCTCGCTGCACTGCGCGCGCTGCAGCGCCCTCAACGGTAGAGATTTCGACCGGTGCATCCGCTGCGGCGCGCCGCTCCTCGCGCCTGCGGTCCACGCGGCGCCGGCGCGGGGGCGCCTCGACGGGCGGAGCCTGCTGGCGACCAAGATGCTCGTCGGGCTCACGGCGTTCGTGTTCGTGGGGCAGATGGTGGCCGCGCACGCCCGCGGCCTCGGCCTGCTCTCGGCGTGGGACGCGTCGAACTACCTCCGCTTCGGCGCGCTCCTGATCTTGCCCGGCGCCTCGTTCGAGCCGTTCCGCCTGCTCTCCGCGGTCTTCGTTCACATGGGCGTCCTCCACTTCGCCATGAACATGATGACGCTCGGCATGCTCGCCCGCGCCGCCGAGCCCGCCGTCGGCTCGGCGCGGTTCGCGATCACCTACGTCATCACGGGCCTGCTCGGCTTCGCCGCCAGCGCCGCCTGGAACATCCTCGTTCAGCCCGAGGTCGTGTGCACCGCCGGCGCGAGCGGCGCTGTGTTCGGGGTGATGGGCCTGCTGCTCGGCTGGCTCGTCCGCCGCCGCGACCCGCGCTGGAAGGACCTGGCGCTCCAGGCCGTCTTCTACATCGTCCTCTTCGGCTTCGTCGTGAACGCGTCGAACACCGGCATCCGCATCAACAACGCCGCGCACATCGGCGGCCTGATCGCCGGCGCGCTGCTCGGAGCGATCTACGCGGTCCCGGGGCGGCGCCGGTACGAGGGTGTGGTGAACGCCGGCGCGCTCGCCGGCGTGCTCGCCTGTGTCGCCGCGCTCGCGCTGGCCCAGCGCTCGCCGGTCTGGCGCGCCGCCGAGTCGCTCGAGGGGCTCACGGAGCTGGAGCCCCCCGGGATCGAGGAGCGCCTCGAGCAGCCCTGAGGCCGGATCGGCAGGGTCGCATGCGCGGGGCGGGCTCGGGGCGTGGCGCGACGCTGATTGCCGCGCCCTGCCCGAACGTCTAAGCGGCATCCTCGCATTCACGTGGGGGGCGGTCCCGTCCGTCCGTTCCCTCCCAGGAGACGTCATGGTCCGAACCTCATCGCGCATCGCCTCGTGCGTGCTTGCCGCGTCGCTCCTCGGCGGCTGCCATGTCACCATCCAGAGCGGCGAGAGTCCGGCGGAGGCCTCGCCGCCGCCCCCGCCGCCCCCCGCCAAGACGGCCTCCAAGGCGCGCAAGCCGGCGAAGCCCGATCCGGAGCCGGCGCGCCGCAAGCAGCCGAAGTGGCGCCTACCCGCGAGCAACGCGCCGCGCATCACCGCCCCGAACGCCTTCGGCAACGGGGAGGGCGGCGCCTTCCGGGGGCTCGCGTACGTGATCCCCGAGAACACGAAGAAGGTCCCGAGCTTCGACGGGCTCGTGCCGTTCGCGATGCTCTTCACGGACAAGTTCGAGGTGAAGTCGCAGGCGTTCTCCGACGGCTTCCCTGGCGCGCTCGTGCAGAACGAGTGGTTCGCCCTCCGGTTCGAAGGCGAGTTCCAGGTGCCCAAGGAGGGCGTGTACCAGTTCCGGCTCACCTCGGACGACGGCGCGATCTTCTACGTGGACGACAAGCGCGTGGTCGCGAACGACGGCATCCACAATGCGAAGACCGAGGACGGAGAGACCCAGCTCACCGAGGGGACGCACAGGCTGCGGCTCGACTACTTCCAGGCGGCGCGGGGCAATGTCGCGCTGATGCTCCAGATGGGACAGAAGAACAAGTTCGAGCCGCTCGTGGGCGTCCGCTGACGAGGCGCGGCGCGCGGCCGCCGCCGGGAGCGCAGATCGCGCGGTCCGGGGCGGCGCGCCGCGCTCCGGCATGCGGGAGCGCGCGCTCCGGCGCCCTCGATCCCCTTTTCGTGTATCGTCGCCGCCGCCCATGGCGTCGGTGAACCCACTGTCGCGCGAGCTCGTATTCAAGATCGTCTATTACGGCCCCGGTCTTGGCGGCAAGACGACCACGCTGGAATACCTGCACGCCACGGCGAAGCCGGAGTACCGGGGCAAGCTGGTCTCCCTCGCGACGCCGGTCGACCGGACGCTCTACTTCGACTTCCTGCCGATCCGGCTGCCGCAGCTCCGCGGGATGAACGTGCGCCTCCAGCTCTTCACGGTGCCGGGGCAGGTCTACTTCAACGCGACCCGCAAGCTGGTGCTCACGGGCGCCGACGGCATCGTCTTCGTGAGCGACTCGCAGGCCGTCCGCGCCGACGCGAACCTGGAAAGTTTGGAAAATCTGCGTGACAACCTCGCCGAGCAGGGGCGAGAGCTGCGGCAGGTCCCGCTCATCTTCCAGCACAACAAGCGGGATCTGCCCGATCTCCTCCCGCTGGAGGACCTCGACGCGGTGCTGAACCCGTTCCGCGCCTTCTCGCTGGCCACCTCGGCGAAGACGGGGCTCGGGCTGTACGAGGGGCTGGAGGAGATCAGCGCCGCCGTCCTGCGCGCGTTCGAGAGCCGGCTGCCGGACGCGATGGGGAGCGGCCTCGGCGGGTTCGACGCCATCGAGGGCGGGCTCGTCACGGCCCTGCGCGACGCGTCGCCGCCGCCGTCGGTGCCGCTCGACGCGGTGATCTCGCGCCTCGCGCCGCCCAGCAAGCCGTGGTCGACGATGCCCCCGGACTCGACGATCGGCGACCCGAGCGAGGACGAGGCCGCGCTCGGCGCG
>NZ_JEMA01000147.1 GCF_001589285.1 Sorangium cellulosum
CGGGGAGGGCGCCGGGGTCGGCGGCGCGCGCAGCGGGAGACCGTCCGCTCATCGCGGGCAGGCTACCCCGCGGCGCCCGCGCTCGTCATGCCCCCCGCGCGCCTCGACCCGGCGGCGCGCCTCACCGCCGGAAGGCAGGCGCATCGTCGACAGGCGCGAGCGAGAGCCCCATGATCAGGTCGTCCACGAACGTCCCGTCGTCGGCGCGCACGAAGCCGCGGCGCGTCCCCTCGTGCGCGAACCCGACCGAAAGGTAGAGCGCGATCGCCCGGCCGTTGTCGGCCCGCACGTAGAGCTCCACCCGCAGCACGCGCCCCCCGTCCGCGTCGCGGTGCGCGCGCGCCCACTCGAGCATCCGCTCCAGCAGCGCCCGGCCGACCCCGAGCCCCTGCGCCTCCGGGTGCACGCCGAGCCCGAGGATGCCCACGTGGTGCACCATCCTCGGCCTGAGCCGCAGCAGCGTCACCTCGCCGGCGAGGCCGACCCCCTCCAGCTCGGCGGCCAGGCACAGCGCCGAGCCGTCCGTCGCCGTGAGCCCCGCGCGGTCCCGCTGCTCGGCGTAAGCCGCTGCGTCTGCCGGCAGCTCGTCCTCGTGCTTCACGATGCCGTGCCGCGCGCGCACGATCGCCCGCTCGAGCTCGAGCTGAGCGGCGGCGTCCTCGCGCGCGATTTCCCGGAGGATGCAGTGACGGCCGCCCCGGAGCGGGGCTCGACGCGGTTCCAAGCGCATGGTGGGCTCCGAGGCTAACGGCCACCGCGCGCCCTGTTCGAGCGGGAAATTCCCCTTTCGCGCTGGGACGTTCCCCTCCTCGCGATGGCGCCGACGGACGCGCCGGCGCCCGCCGGCTCACCCGAGCCCTGTCCTCGACAGACCGGGCAGGCGCGCGTGGGCCGGCGCCGCCTCGAGGAACCTGCGCCGCCTCCGCGGCCGCCCGTGTCGCGCGGCGGCTACGCCACGGCGCGGTTCAGGTGCGCGGGGGTGCCCGCCGCCGACGGGCGGAGCTCGACCTTGACCCACCCGGCCTCGCGCCGATCGAAGGCCTTGTAGGCGTCGATCGCGGACTCGAGCGGCGCCTGCTTCGTGATGATCGTTGTGGGATCGACCTGGCCGGTCTGCACGAGGTCGACGAGCTTCGGGATGTACTTCCTGTGGTTGCAGTTGCCCATCTGGAGGGTGAGGTTCTTGTTCATCGCCTCGCCGATGGGGAACGTGCGCGACGTCTGCGGATAGACCCCGATCACCGAGATCGTCCCCGCCTTGGCCACGCACCGGACGGCCCACTGCAGCACCTGCGACGGGCCGTCGCCGGCGCGGAAGGTGTCGCCCTTGGTCCGCGCGTCCGGGGAGATCTGCTTGACCTCCAGGTCGAACGCCTTGGCCTGCTGCTTCGCCTCCTTGTGGGCGGGGCCGTCGTGCGGCCGCTCGGCGTCGACGCCCACGGCGTCGATCGCCCGGTCCACGCCGATGCCGCCGGTGAGGCGCATGATCGCCACGAGCGGGTCCTCGGCGGAGAAGTCGATCGTCTCGGCGCCCTGCGCGCGCGCCATCTCGAGGCGGTCGGGGACCTGATCGATCGCGATGATGCGCCCCGCGCCCATGAGCTTGGCGCTCGCGATCGTGAACAGGCCGACGGGGCCGCAGCCGAAGATCGCGACGGTGTCACCGGGCTTGATCTCGGCGAGCTCGGCGCCGAAGTACGCTGTCGGGAAGATGTCGGAGAGCAGGATGGCCTGGTCGTCGCTGACGCCGTTCGGCAGCTTGACGAGGCCGACGTTGGCGAAGGGGATGCGCGCGAACTCCGCCTGGAGCCCGTCGAACGGCCCTGACATCTTGGGTCCGCCGAAGAACGCCGTGCCCGCGTGCTTGCCGTTCGGGTTCGCGTTGTCGCATTGCGCGTAGTACGCCGCGCGACAGTAAGAGCAGTAGCCGCACGCGATCGTCGACGGCACGACGACCCTGTCGCCCTGGGTCAGGTTCCTGACGTCGGCGCCGAGCTCCTCGACGACGCCGACAGCCTCGTGGCCGAGCACGGTGCCCGGGACCATCCCCGGCATCGTGCCGCGGATGAAGTGGAGATCGGTCCCGCAGATGGCGCTCGCCGTGATCCGGAGGATCACGTCGGTCGGCTCCTTGATCTTCGGCTCCTTGATGTCGTCCATCCGGATGTCGCCGATGTCGTGAAAGACTACCGCCTTCATGAGTGCTCGCTTTCTCCCTTCAGGGTTCTACCGGCGCGCCGGGCTGCCCGCCCGGGGGCGCGGCGCGCGGCGCGATGACAGAGGTCGTGCCTCCGAACGCCGCTTTCCGTGCCGATCCCGTGCCAGCGCGCGCGGAGCGCGGTCAGGCGCGTACACAAGAGCCATCGCTGTGCCAGGGCGGTGCAGCGAGGGGGTGGGCGCGGCAGCGGCGAGTTGCCGAGTCCGGTGGTGTGAGCTCCTCCTCCGGGTGAAGCGTTCGTGGCGATTTGTCTCGGCTGTGGCCAGCCGGCGCTTGTTCGGTGGATGTGCCCGCCCGCTCTGCTGATAGTCTCGGCGCATGTCCACCCTGCCGCCGGGGCCGAGCAGCAAGCTCTTGAGCCTGATCCGGTACCTGCGGGATCCCATCGGCTGCATGGTGCCGTTCGCGCGCAGGTACGGAGACCCTTTCTCGTTTCCCGGCAAGCCCCCGCTGGTGTGCACCGGCGATCCCGCCGGCATCAAGGCCATCTACACGGCGGATCCCGACACGTTCGCCCCGCTGTCGGCGGACCTGTCCGTGTTCCTGGGGCAGAGCTCGCTGCTCCTGCAAAAGGGCCCCGAGCACCGCCGGCTGCGCAGGCTCATGACGCCGCCGTTCCACGGGGCGCGCATGCGCGCCTACGGGGAGGCGATGTGTCGCCTGGCCGAGCAGCACACGGCGGACTGGAGGCCGGAACAGCCTGTGACGGTGTACGAGGTCGCGCAGCGGATCTCGCTCGACGTGATCTTGCAAGCCGTCTTCGGCGTGAGCGAGCCGGGGCGCATGGCCGAGCTGGCCGCGCTGCTCCTGGATCTCCTCGACGGGATCTCGCCGCTCATCGCGCTCTTCCCGTCGCTGCGGCGCGAGCTCGGCGGGGTCGGCCCGTTCGCCGCGTTCCTGCGGCGGCAGCGCCTCGTGCACGACCGGCTCGACGCGCTGATCGCGGCGGCGCGCGCGGCCGGCCCGCGCGAGGACATCCTGAGCCTCCTGGTCGAGGCGCGCGACGAGGACGGCCGGCCCATGAGCGACGAGGAGATCCGGGACCAGCTGATCTTGCTCGTGTTCGCCGGGCACGAGACCACGGCCATCTCCGTCGCGTGGGCCTTCTACGCGCTGCACCGGCCCGAGAACGCCGCGGCGCTGGAGCGGCTGCGCGCCGAGCTCTCGGCGCTGGGGCGCGACCCGGAGGTGGAGGCGCTGGACAGGCAGCCGTACCTCGAGGCCGTCTGCCAGGAGACCCTGCGCCGCTACCCGCTCGCGCCGGCGCCCGGCCCGCGCATGCTGCTGCGTCCGCTGGAGCTCATGGGCTACGCCCTGCCGGCCGGCGTGGGGGTGAGCGTGGCGATCGGGGTCGCGCACTTCCGCGAGGACGTCTATCCCGAGCCGCTGCGCTTCCATCCCGAGCGCTTCCTCGAGCGCAAGTTCACGCCGTTCGAGTTCGTGCCCTTCGGCGGCGGGGCGCGGCGCTGCCTCGGCGCGACCATGGCCGCCTACGAGATGCGGCTCTTGCTCGGCACGATCCTGCGGCGTTACAGGCTGCGCCTCGCGTCCCTGCGACCCGACCCGGGGAAGGTGCGCGCCGCCAACGCCGGGCCTGCGCACGGCGTGCGCATGATCGTCGAGGAGCGGCTGGCAGCGAACAGACAACCACGCTGTTGAGCGGTCCGACCCGGCCGGAGATGCGGTGTCTCGGGCGGATCCGATCACCGCCCTTCGCGCCGCAGACTCCCTGTCTGCCCCCGCGCCGGCGCCGCCGCGTGCGCCGCGAGCGCGCCCCGGACCGGGCCGCGATC
>NZ_JEMA01000148.1 GCF_001589285.1 Sorangium cellulosum
GCGCCGCCGCGACGGCCGCGGCGGCGAGCGTGCCGTTCGGGCTCCTGCCGCTGTTCCTTTTCTTCCTCAAGGTCGGGTCGGTCCTCTTCGGGAGCGGCTACGTGCTCCTCGCGTTTCTTCGCGCCGATCTCGTCGAGCGGTACCGGTGGATGACGGAGGCGCAGCTCCTCGACGCTGTCGCGGTCGGCCAGGTGACGCCCGGTCCCGTCTTCACCACGGCGACGTTCATCGGATATCTCCTTGGCGGGGTCCCGGGCGCGCTCGTCGCCACGGCGGGCATCTTCGTCCCCGCGTTCTTCTTCGTCGCCCTGAGCGGCCCGTTGATCCCCCGCCTCCGTCGTTCTGCCGTGGCCTCGGCCTTCCTCGACGGCGTGAACGCCGCGTCGCTCGCGCTGATGGCGGTCGTCTCCTACCGCCTCGCCCGGGCCGCGGTGGTCGACTGGCTCACCGCCGCCCTTGCCCTCGTCGCGGCGCTCCTCCTTGTCCGCTTCCGCGTGAGCTCGCTCTGGCTGATCGTGGCCGGCGCCGCCCTCGGCGTCGCCTCGGTCCACCTCTGAGCCCGGAGGCCTCCGCCTCCACCCCCTCTCCTCCTCGGCGGCCCCCGCGCCTCGGAGCGCGCCTGCCCCTGGCTACCTGGCCGGCGACCGCAAGGAAGCCGGCTCTTCCGCCGCCACAAGCTCCGACCCCGCCCCGATGGTGAACGCGTTCCCCCGCCAGGTGACCCGCCGGTTCGCGTGAGCGTTCAGCCAGCAGAAGAACCAGCACAGCGTCCGCAGCGGCTCCGCGGCCACCAGCGCCAGGTTGGAGCGCGTCGGCCGCAGCCATCCCAGCGCCAGGAACGTCCCCAGGCTCTGCAGCACCCAGGCGAACAGCCATATCTCCAGCGCGAGGCGCGTCGGGCTGAGCAGCAGCGTCAGCCAGGCGATCAGCAGCGGCGCGTTGAGCGGCTCCATCACGAAGCAGCGCGGAGCGAGCGCGCGCCGCATCTTCGCCCAGCGGGTGTGCCGGTCCAGCGTGCGCATGAGCGAGCAGCTCGTATTGCGGTTCTCGATCGGATCCAGGCAGAGCTCGACAACGAACCCGCACGCGCTGAAGCGCTGCCCGAGCACGTCGTCCTCCGCCAGCACGCTGGCCACGCGCTCGAACCCGCCCACCCGCGCGAGATCGACCCGCCGCATCGCCATCGATTTGCCCACGCTGATCGGCCGCCCCGCGAGCTCGGCCGCCGCGACGACCCCGGGCGCGATGAACGACCCGAGCTGCGCGTTCTCGATCACCGCGCCGAGCGTGCGCTCCCCGGTGCCCACGATCAGGCTCGAGACGAGCCCCACGCCGGGCCGCAACAAGATCGACAGCAGCGACCGGAGATAGTCCGGGCGGACACGCACGTTGGCGTCCGAGATGACGAGGACGCTGCCCTCCGCCCTGCGCTCGAGCTCGAGGAGCTGCGCCACCTTCGGGTTCAACCCCTCGCTCGGGTCCGTCAGGCAGAGCCGCGCCCGCACCTCGGGGTGCGCCGCGATGAAGGCCTGGATCACCGGCACGGCCGGGTCCTCGCGCGAGGCGACGCCGAAGACGAGCTCGTAACATGGATAATCGAGGTGGGCGAAGGACTCGAGATTGCTGGCGAGCTCATCGTCCACGCCGGCCACCGGCTTGAGGATGCTGACGAGCGGGGTCGCGCCGAGCGGCCTCGGCGCGCCGCGCCGCGCCCTCGAGCGATGCCGCGTGAGCCTCCCGTGGAAGGAGGCCTGAAGCGTCGCATAGATGATGGATGACAGCGCCGTCGGCGCGACCGTCGCCAGATCTCCCCAATCCATGGAGGCCGATGCTGACGCAGGCGCATGGCGTCTCGATGGCCGGCCCGCAAACCCAGCGCTGCCTTTTCGCGACCGGGGCGTGACAGGTCAGCTCATGCGGCCGATCAGCTCTCGCGTGATGTTCTTCTGGTGGGACTCGAGCGTGCCGCCGCCGATCTCGAGCAGCTTGGCGTCCCGGAAGAACCGCTCCACCTTGTACTCGGTGCAGTACCCCCAGCCGCCGAGCACCTGCATGGCGTTGTCGGCCACCTCCTTGCCGACAGGCGCCGCGAAGAGCTTCGCCGCGTCCGTCCCAAGCCGGTTCCGCCGATCGGGGCTGACGTTGCGCGCCACCGAGTAGATGAGCGCGCGCGCCGCCTCGGTCTTCGCGTAGCTCTCCGCGATGTAGCGCTGGATCTGCCCGTGCTCCGCGATCGGCTTGCCGAAGCTCTTTCGCTCTCCGGCGTACTGGATCATGATGTCGAGACAGCGATCGGCGATCCCGAGGCTCATCGCGGCCAGGGTGAGGCGCTCCAGCTCGAGGTTCCTCATCATGTTGCGGATGCCGCCGCCCTCCGGGCCAAGGACGTTCCGGGCGGGCACGACGCAATCATCGAAGATGAGCTCGCTCATCGTGCTCGCCCGCATTCCCATCTTCGGGGTCTTCTCGTCGGTCGAGAACCCGGGGAACCCCCGCTCCACCACGAAGGTCGTGATCCTGCCCTCGATCGTCGCGTAGACGAGGAAGATCCTGGCCTCCGGCGCATTGGTGATGAGCGCCTTGCGCCCCTTCAGGATGTACCGGTCCCCGTCGCGCCGGGCGAACGTCTTCATGCCGAGCACGTCTGTCCCGCTCGAGGGCTCGGTCATGCCCATCGCGCCGATCCACTCGCCGGAGAGCACCTTGGGCAGGTAGCGCGCGCGCTGCTCGTCATTGCCGGCGTGGAAGAAGTTGTTCACGAACAGCATCGCGTGCGCGAGGTACGCGAGCGTGAACCCGGGATCGCTCTTCGCGAGCTCGTGGTGGACGATCACGGCGGCGAGCGCGTCCATGCCCGCGCCCCCGTACTCCGCGGGCACGGTCACGCCGAGCAGGCCGAGCTCGCCCAGCCGCTGCATCAGGGGGACGTTGAGGGCGGCGGTGCGGTCGTGCTCGTCGGCCTGCGGCTCGACGACCTCGCGGGCGAAATCTCGCACCATCTGCCGCAGCATCCGGTGCTCTTCCGTCGGGTTTTCCAGGTCGCTTTCCATGGCGGAGGATGACGCGCTCATCACCGCCGAACGTAGCACGTGAAAGCGCGCGCCCGCGATGGCGTGGCACGCGATTCGCTTTATCCCTGGACGAACCCTGTCGAGAGGGGCCGAATGAAACACTGGACCGATGTGGTGCTCTGGAGCGTGGCCCTAGCGTCGCTGCTGATGTGGCTGCTCTCCGTGTTCGGAGTTCTGCCCGGGAGCACCTGGGTCCACGTGCTCCTGGTGATCTCCGCCGTGTTCGCCTTGGCCGGGATGCTCCGGCAGGTCCCCGGGCGGCCGCGGGGCTGAGCCGCCGGGCGCCGCGGGAGCGCCCGGCGGCGACTCCATGTCTGCCGCCGGCGTCGAGGGCCCGTCCTGACAGCAGCGGACGCCGGTCGAGTAGTCGAGGTAGCTGCGCGGGTGGGACGTGACGAGCGCCTCGCAACCCGAGCGGGTCGAGCGCGAGTAGAAGCCGCCGGCGAACGCGCCGCCCGGCTCGTTCACCCACTCATCGAGGTTGCCCACGAGGTCGTAGACAGCGTCGTTGCCCCAGCGGCTCCTGCACCGGGGGCTCTCGCCCGTCTCCCGGAGCAGCGGCTCCCGGCCGATGCGCACGCGGTTCAGCCGCGGATCGAGGTGGCCGATCGAGGCGTTGCCGTGGAGCGCGGACGCCGGGTGCCCTGCCCGGAAGACATTGCACGCGCCCTCCTCGAACGTGTCGCCGTACGGGTACAGCGTGTCGTCCTCGCCGCGGCACGCCGTGACGAACTCCTCGACCGAGCACAGCCGCTTGCCGGCGGCGGCGCAGGCGCTCTCGGCCACGAGGCCTGTCACGTAGCCGCTCGGCCGCGCGCCGATCCGGGAGCGGGCCACGGCGGCGGTCGCGCGGCCGCGCTGCCAGCCGGGGAGCAGCGGCAGCGGGAAGGCGCGCGCGTGGACGTCGCCGAGCCTCCGCCGGCCGGTCGACCACTCGGCGAGCGTGAGCTCGAGGAGGTTCGGGGTCGACGGGTAGTCGGGCGAGAGCGCCTGTCCGGTGGCGCCGTCGACGAGCATCGCCTCGAACCGATCGACGCAGAAGCGGCCGCCGTCGACGGCGACCATGTCCGCGGGGCACGCGGGCGCGCCCGGCGGCGCGGGGGCGGGCGCCTCCCCGGGAT
>NZ_JEMA01000149.1 GCF_001589285.1 Sorangium cellulosum
GTCGCGCTGGCGGCCGCCGGTCGCGCGGCCGGTCAGGTCAGCTACCGGTCGGCAGCTTGATCTTCGGCTCCTTGGGGTGGCGCCGGTACAGCAGGATCGTCCGGCCGAGGGTCTGCGCGAGCTCGGCGCGGAGCCGCTCGGACAGGGACTCGGCGACTTCTCCGATGTCGTCGGGGCACTCGGTGCCCAGGCGTACCTTCACGAGCTCGTGACGCTCCAGCGCCGTGTCGACGGCCGCGACCACGCCGTCGGTCAGGCCGGCCTTGCCGAGCTGCACGACCGGGTCGAGGTGATGCCCCAGCGCCCGGAGGTGGCGGCGCTGCTTTCCTGTGAGATCCAAAGCGTTCGGCCTTTCTTGGGCGCCGCGCCGATCGGGTCCGTGCCTGGACCGCCATCTCGCGGGCGCGCCGGGTCATACCGGCCCCCAGGCAAGAGGAAAAGGGGCGGGAGCGCCGCGCAGGCGCCGCAGGCCAGCCGGCGCGACGTGTGGGTGGGCGAATGGGGGTGAATGTGCGATGGTTCTCGGCTTCGGCGCGAGCGGGTGGGGCGTTGTCGTCCGGCGCGCGTCGGTGCGGTCGGTGCGGTCGGTGCGGTCGGCGTGGTCGGCGAGGGAGCGGAGCGCGCTGTCTCGGGTGTCGCGCGTCGCGCGGGGTTTTGCTTGACGTGGCCGCGCAACAGGAATCCCCTGGATCTAGTGGCCGGCGTATCGACGGGGGCTCGAACGCTCGGATCGACGGCAACATGGGCTCATCGAGCGAGCGAGAGGCGGTACCGGCGCAGGACGTGGATCTCCCTCGTCTGGACGAGGCGGCGGACCCGATCGAGCTCACGGTCCACGACGAGGTGAGCCCCTGCCCGTACCTCCCGGACGCCGAGGCGCGGATGCCGCTCCGGGTGCCCATCCGGCCGCTCACGCGCGCGGAGTTCGACCGGAGGCTGGCCGCGGGCAACCGTCGTCACGGCAAGCTGCTCTACCGCACCCAGTGCCCGTCGTGCCGCGCGTGCGAGCCGATCCGGATCCTCGTGCGCGACTTCGCCCCCGGGCGCACGCAGCGCCGGGTGCTCCGGCGGGGCGAGCAGGTGGTCGACGTCGAGATCGGTCCGCCCGTGACCACGCGGGAGAAGGTCGCGCTGTACAACCTGCACAAGCACGGCCGGGGGCTGATGCGTGACGACGGCCCCCTCGGCGCGGCGGGCTACGAGGCGTTCCTCGTGGACAGCTGCTGCGAGACGTTCGAGATGCGCTACCGCGTCGGCGGGCGCCTCGTCGGGGTCGCCGTCGTGGATCGCGGGCTGGATTCGCTGTCCGCTGTCTACTCCTTCTACGATCCCGAGCTCGAGCCGCTGAGCCCCGGCGTCTTCTCGATCCTGAAGCAGATCGAGCTGTGCCGCTCCTGGGGTCTCCGGTACCTCTACCTCGGCCTCTACGTCGAGGAGTGCTCGCGGCTGGTCTACAAGGCCCAGTACCTGCCGCACGAGCGGCTCATCGACGGCCGCTGGCAGCGCTTCGACAGGCCCGCGCCCGCGGCGCCGTGACGCGAGCGCGCCGCGGCGCCGGGCAGCGCTTCGACCGGCCTGCGCTCGCGGCGCCGTGACCGCGGCGCGCCGCTGGATTTCGCGAGCGCTCCGTTTCAAGAACGTGTCAAGAACGTGCCCATGTGGAACCGCGCCCTGGCGTTCACTTCCTGCGCTGTGCTCTCGGCCCTGCTCGCCGTCGCGTGCGGCCAGACGAGGCCGATCTTCGACCGTGGCGCCGGGGGCGCCGGGGGCGCCGGCTCGTCGGCCAGCGGGGAAGGCGGAGCGGGCGGTGGGCCGGCCGGTGACGGCGGTGGCGGTGCGGCCGGCGACGGTGGCGGGGCAGGGTAGGGGGCGCCGTATCGCCCGCGCCCGGTTGTGTCCCCGCATCGCCGAGCCTAGACCGCTCGCGTGCATCCGCTCGCAGAGAAGGTCCTCGCCCGCGACACGCGCGCGACGGCGCGGGCCTGCAGGCTCGCCGACGATCGCGCCGGCGATCATGCCGCGATCCTGAAGGATCTCTTCCCCCACACAGGCCGCGCCTGGATCCTCGGCGTCACGGGCAACCCGGGGGCGGGCAAGAGCACGCTCACCGACAGGCTGATCGGCGCCTTCCGGAAGCAGGACCGCCGGGTCGCCGTGGTGGCCGTCGATCCCACGAGCCCGTTCACCGGCGGCGCCATCCTCGGCGATCGCATCCGCATGCAGGCGCACTTCGGCGATCCCGACGTGTTCATCCGCTCGCTCGCGACCCGGGGCGCGCTCGGCGGGCTGTCGCGCTCGGCGATGGATGTCGCGCGGGTGCTCGACGCCTGGGGCGCCGACGTGATCCTTGTCGAGACCGTCGGGGTCGGGCAGGACGAGCTCGAGATCACGCGCATGGCGCACACCACCCTTGTCGTCGCGGCGCCCGGGATGGGCGACGAGGTGCAGGCCATCAAGGCGGGCATCCTGGAGTGCGCCGACGTCTTCGCCGTGAACAAGGCCGACCGGGACGGGGCCGACACGGCGGTGCGCGACCTGGAGCTCATGATCGCGCTCGGCGGCGAGGTGGCGAAGGCCTCGGGGCGGGCGCGCGGACACAGCGCCGCGGCGCTCCACGCCCGCGCGGCGGGCGCGGCAGCTCCGCTCGGCGGGCCGTCCGAAGGGCCCTGGGTGCCAGCGATCGTGCGGACGGTCGCCACGCGCAACGAGGGCGTGGCGTCGCTCGTCGAGCAGCTGGAGGGGCACCGGGCCTGGCTGTTCGGGACCGAGGCCGGCGCGGCGCGCCGGGAGGAGCGCCTGCGCGAGGCGATGCACGTGCAGCTCCGCGACGCGCTCACCGACGCCGCCGTCGTCGTTCTCGGGCCCGCGCTCGAGGCGGCGGTGCATGCCGTCGCGCGGCGCGAGATCGACCCCTACACGGCGTCGGAGCGGCTGGTCGAGGCGTTCCGCGCTGGCGCCATCACCCCAGGCGCCGGAGCTTGAGCACGGCCGGGGCGGGCACCGGGGCCTGGGCGCGGCCGCGCCGGGCGCTGCCTGACGAGCTCATGCACAGCGCTGTCGATCGGGCCCGCCTCGCCCGGAGCGCCGCCACGCTCCGCGCTCGTGCTCTCCGGGCCATGGCTGCTCGGGAACGTTCGTCGGATACAGCCTATCTGAGGCACCGATCCAGCGCGTCTCTCTCTCCCTTGCAGGCGATGTCCCACTTGTAGTCACGACAGATACCGGTGTCGTCCTCGCACGCGAGGAGCTCGTCGTACCTGTCGAGACAGCCGCGGCGATCCGCGTCTTCGTACCTGTAATCGTAGCGATCGAGGCACTCGTCGTACTCGCGATCGCTGCACCCCTCGCAGTCGCACTTGTAGTCGCAGAGATCGCTCTCCAGGCTGCCGCACCCGGCGGTGAAGAGGCACGTGAGAGCGACGATCAGGTGCAAAGCCTTCATCGCGTGAGTCTACCCTGCGCCCTCGGCGCCAGGGCAATAACAATAACCAGCTCGCGGCGGGGGGCGCGCCGCGCCCGCGCAGCGATGAGCCGGGCTGGCCTTCTCCGCGCCTCGCCTCGACGAGGTCGACTCGCCACCTGCGCAGCGCGGGTGGCGGCGCTCACGGCTGCGCGTCGCGGCGGCGAGGCGGGCGCGGCGGCTTGCGCCCCACGTTCTCCGCGCGAAACGCGCTGGGGCACGCGTCGCTGATCCCGCAGCCTCCGCACGTCGGCTTCCTGGCGAAGCAGATGCGGCGGCCGTGGAAGACCAGTGTGTGGGACAGCATATCCCGGTCACGCTGCGGGAAGAGCGCCCCGAGATCGCGCTCGATCTGCTCCGGCTTGTCGCTCTTCGTCCAGCCGAGCCGCTGCGCCAGGCGCTGCACGTGGGTATCGACCACCACGCCTTCCGGCGCTCCGAAGGCGACGCCGAGCACAACATTCGCTGTCTTGCGCCCGACGCCAGGCAGCTTGACGAGCTCGGCGAGCGTCCTCGGCACCTCGCCGCCGTGACGCTCGATGAGGCCCCGCGCGAGCCCCACGATGTTCCTGGCCTTCTGGTTGAACATGCCCATCCCGAGCCGCCGGAGGAGCGCGGCGATCTCGGCGGGCTCGGCGCCGGCGAGCGAGCGGGCGTCGGGGTAGGCGCCGAACAGGTGCGGCGTCACCTTGTTGACCAGCACGTCCGTCGTCTGGGCGCTCAGCACGGTCGCCACGAGCAGCTCGAACGCCGATCCGTGATCGAGCTCGCAGTGCGCGTCCGGGTGCAGCGCGCGCAGCTTCGCGAACGTGGCCTCGGGCGGCGTGCTCGGCCGCGCGCGC
>NZ_JEMA01000150.1 GCF_001589285.1 Sorangium cellulosum
CCTGGCGGCGCGCGTGGCCGCGCCCGCCGTGGACGGGAGACGGACGCGGAGAAATGGAGCGGAATTCGCGGGGAAGAGGCCCCTGCTGCCTGCCAGCTTGCGGAGGCGGCGCGCTGTTGATAGCTCCTCTTCGTGCAAAATCGCCAAGCCATCGAGACGACCCTGAACAAGCTGTTCGACGCGGAGCGCACGGCTCGCCGGCTCCACGACGACCTCGCGGCCATGCCCGGCGATGCGCTGCTCGACGTCCTCACCGACGCGATCGCGAGCGCGGCGCGCGAGGAGGACGAGGACGAGGCGGCGCTCCGGCTGGTCCGCGTCGCCTCGCTGCTCGGCGAGCACGAGGGCCCGCGCGCGCTCGACGCGCTCATCGACGTGCTCGCGTCGGAGCACCCCGAGGCGCGGCAGGCCGCGGGCGAGGAGATCGAGTCGCTCGCCTACGAGCGGTTCAAGGAGGTCGCCCAGGCGATCGAGCGGGCGCTGAAGCGGCTGCCGGTCGGGTCGTCGGCGCTCCCGGAGCTGCCGTACCTCATCGCCGAGGTGCCGGAGCCGGGCGTGCCGAAGCTGCTCGGCCAGTTCCTGAGCCACAAGGATCCGGACGCGGTGGCGGCGGCGATCGAGACGCTCGTCGAGATCGGCGACCCCGCGCACGCGCCCCTGATCCAGCCGCTGCTCGGCGACTCGCGCACGGTCGAGCTGGCGGACGACGGCGGCGGCGACGAGGCGACGTCGGAGGTCACGCTCGGCGAGCTCGCCGAAGAGGCGCTCGGCCTCCTCGCGCCCTACGACGACGAGGAGGGGGACGGGGCCGCCTGATGAACGGCCCGCCGCTGAGCGCGGCGGACGCCGTGTTGTTCGAGCACGCGGTCGTCCCGCGCTACATCTCGTTCTTCGCCTCGCTGGCGGTGAACATGCTGCTGCCCTCCGAGGCAGCGCGGATCGTCCATTTCGGCTGCAGGAGCGGCTTCCCCGATCCGATCGTGGCCGACAAGCTGCCCGGCGCGGCCCTCGTGGGCGTCGACGGCTCCGCCGCGGCGCTCGATCTCGCGCGCGCCAAGGCGGCGCTGTTCTCCGGGATGAACGCGAGCTACGTGCTCGCCGACGCCCTGCCGACGCCGCTGCCGAGCGAGAGCTTCTCCCACGCGTTCACGCTGCACCCGGTCTGCAGGCCGAACGAGCGGGCGCAGCTCCTCGCCGAGCTGCGCCGGGTCCTGGTCCCGGGCGGCCAGGCGCTCATCGCGCTGCCGCTGCGCGGCTCGTTCCCGGAGGTCGCCGACATCGCGCGGGAGTGCGCGCTCAAGCAGGACCTCTCCGAGCTCGGCGCGGCCGTCGACGCGGCCGCCGTCAGCCGCCCGACGATCGAGACGATCGCCGAGGAGCTCGAGGGCGCGGGGTTCGACGAGGTCGAGGTCGACGTCCAGCTCATCGCGGTGTCGTTCGACAGCGGGCGCGAGTTCCTCGAGGACCCCATCTCCCGGCTGATGGTGATCCCCGAGGCGACGGCGATGCTCGACGTGGAGCCGCAGATCATCGACTCGATGCTCAAGTACCTGCACCACGCGGTGTCGAAGTACTGGTCCGAGGGGGTGTTCGAGCTGACCGTGAACGTCGGGTGCGCGAGCGCCCGGCGCCCGCTCGGCTGACGCCTGGGCGAGCGGAGCGGACGGGCGTCGGCGCCGGTCGCGCGCGCGGCCGGCGTCAGCGCTCGTGCCCGCCGCCGCGGAGGCCGAGCTCGTCGAGCCCGGCGAGCGCCGCGAGCGAGACCGGGTGGTACGGGGGCCGCGGCGTGATCGGCTTCTGGACGTCGCCCCCGCGCTCCTCGATGAGGCGCGCGCAGAGCGCGAGGCACCACTTGCCCTGGCACCAGCCGGTGCCGAAGCCCGTGTAGCGCTTGACCGACTCGATGTCCTTGTAGCCGCGGTCCATCGCGGCCTCGAGCTCGTGCAAGGTGACGTCCTCGCAGCGGCAGACCAGCGTCTTCATCGCGCTAGTCGCCCTCGTACTCGCAGCGGGCGTCGCAGGTCTCGAAGATGGTGACCCGGTTCAACGACGGCAGCGAGGGCGCGAGGCGGCTCCAGATCCACCGGGCGAGCACCTCGCTGGTCGGGTTCTCCAGCCCGGGGACCTCGTTCAGGTAGTTGTGATCGAGCAGGTCGTGGAGGGGAGCCCAGGCCTCGTAGAGGTGGCCGTAGTCGATGAACCACCCCGTCTCCTCGTTCACGGGGCCGCGGATCGCGACCTCGACCTTGAAGCTGTGGCCGTGGAGGCGCGCGCACTTGTGCCCCTGCGGCACCTTGGGAAGGCGGTGGGCGGCCTCGAAGCGGAACTCATGCACGAGACGGACGTTCATTGGAGCAGCGGTCATGGGGCGGGCGCCGTGAGGCGTCAACGCCCCGCGGCCTCGTCCGGGGCTCTCGTCCGGAGCTCCCGCGCGGGACCTCGCTCGCCCCACGTGGGCGGCGGCGGCGTGCGGCCAGCGGGCGCGGCGTGGGACGAACGCTGTCGCGCGCCGGACGGGGTTCCCTCGAGGAGCTCGAGCGGCTATACCCCCGGCCATGCCGCAGAAGCCCGCAGTGAGAGCCAAGAAGAAGCGTCGCGACACCAAGCGCCTGGCGAACTGGCGCGCCAAGAAGGAGCTGCAGAACGCCCAGGGGACGCCGCAGGCCGACCCGACCGCCGCGCAGCCCAGCAGCTAGGCCGCGAGCACCGGCCTCGGCCGGTGCTCAGCCCGCAGGCTCGTCTTCGCCGTCGTCGTCCGGCTCCGACCCCGGCTCCAGCGACGGCCGCCCCTGGCGCCGCGCCGCGCGGACCGTCGCGACCTCGGCCCGGGACGGGTTGATCACCAGGAAGCCGTGGTCCGCGTCGAGGAGCGCGACGTCGCCCGGCGACGCCCAGCGGAACGCGCCCGCCACGTCCACGATCGAGGGCGCGCCGAGGAGCTGGAGGAGCACGAGCGAGCGCGGCCCGGACCGGTCGCTGAGCGCGACGCCCACCGGGTTGGCCCGGGCGGAGATCAGGAGATCGAAGACCGTGAGCTGGTCTCCCACGAGGACCGCCTTCGACGGGAGCTGGGCCCGCGCGTCCGGGGTCGCCAGCATCAGGATCGCGTCGCAGAGGTCCTCGATGTCGCGGGCGCGGTCCTGCAGGAACGGGTCGCCGACGATCCCGTTGGCGGCCCGCGCCACCTCGCGGGCGACCGTGCCGAGCGCCTGCGCGACGCTGCGCCCGCCGGCCGCGAGCTCGAAGGCGCGCGCGCGCAGGCGGCCGTCTCCGATCATCAGGAGGTACGTCGAGAGGAACGCCGCGTCCTGGGCGATCCCCCGCTCCGCCGCGCGGGCGTGCAGGTCGACGAGCGCCTTCTCCGCTGTGTCGAAGGCGAACCGCAGGAGCTTCGGATCGCCGCGGCCCTGCTGCGAGCCGAGCGACGAGCTGGCCGGCCGCCGCAGGGCCGCGATCGCGCCGAGCGCGCGCCCCGGGACGACGGGCAGCCCCGGCAGCGTGACCTTGCGCGTGCCCCCGCCGGTGCGCCGCCGCCGCTCGCGCAGCTCGTCGAGCACCTGCGCGTGGCGCGCGCCGGACGCGATCGGCGCCGTCAGGGCCATGAGGAGCTCGACGTCGCGCGCGGTGAAGGCGCGATCGCCCGCCCGCTGCACGACCAGGGCGCCGAGCGGGCGGCCGCTCCCCAGGATAGGGGCGGCGAGGAAGACAGGGAACCGCTCCTCGCGGAGCTCGGGGAACGCCCGGTAACGCTCGTGCTCCGTCGCCTGGACGACCGAGATCGGGCGCAGGCACTCGACGGCCATCCCGGTGATGCCCTGCCCGACCGGCAGCCGCACCGTGCCCCGCGCCTCGCGCGGGAAGCCCACGTTGCCGCGCAGCACCAGCTCGTCGCCGTCGCCCTCGAGGAGGTACAGCGAGGCCACGTCGGCGCCGAGGATCGCGGCGATCCGCTGCGGCGCCTCGTCGAGGAGGAGCGACAGCGGCATCGGCTTCGCCACGAAGGCCAGGTACTCCAGGACGAGATCCAGGCGCTCCTCGCGGCGCACCTGGATCCTGGCGGAGGCGACAGAGGGCGGCGCGCCCTCGTCCTCGGCGCCCGCCCCGTCGGTCGAGCTGCCGGAGGGCTCGCTCGGCGCGGGCGAGCCCCGGTCGGCCTCGATCCCGCCCGACGCGCCGTCCAGGAGCCCGTCCCGTGAGCCCTCCACGCCGAGCGGCGGCGCGGACGGGCTCGCGATCGCCTCGAGCTCCGCGGGCGTGGGGGTCGCCTTCGGATCGGTGCGCGACGACATACGACGATCGCTATCACACACCGTCGCTCGAGCGCACCTCGCACGCGCGAGCGTCCGGGCGGCTCCGCGAGGCGGGCGGTGCGGCGGCGCGATGGGCGCGCTCCGGCGCGCCGCCGGCCGGCAGCCCGGTTCAGGCCGTCAGCGCGTGCGCAGGTCGACGGGGCCGTCGAGGGGCGGGCGCTGCATCCATCCCAGCGCCGAGACCCG
>NZ_JEMA01000151.1 GCF_001589285.1 Sorangium cellulosum
CGGCGCGGCGGAGGAGGTCCCGAGCGTCCGGCTGCGGCGCCTGCTCGAGATCGAGCTCCCGGACGGCGCGACGCTGGCCGCAGAGCCCGTCGGCCCGCTCGGCGATCGCGTCGCGAGCGTGTGGGTCGACCGGCCCACCGCCGCGCGCCTCGAGATCCAGGTGCGCCTCGACGGCCGCGCGGTGGTGCGGCGGCAGATCGCTGTCTCCGGCCTCACCTCGGACGTGGCCGCGCGGCTCGTCGCGATCGCCGCCTCCGAGATGATCGTCGCCGAGGTGCGCCGGGCGCGCGCCCCGCGGCGGCCGCCGGCGCCGCGGCGCCCCACCGCGGACGAGATCGAGCTCGCCTCGCGCGACCTCGACGCGCTGTCCGTCTCGGCCGGTCCGTACGCGGCGGTCGTCTCGGGCGGGCCGCGGGCGCTCGCCGGGGCCGGCATCGCGCTCGGCCTGCGGCGCCTGCGGCTCACCGAGTCGCTGTTCGCCCGGCTGCTGACGACGCCGTCCGGCGGCGACACGATGCGCTGGCTCGAGGGCGGCCTCTCGGGCGACTACCGCTTCTGGCTCACCGCCTCGTGGCGGCTGTCGGTCGGCGCCGCGGCCTCCGTCGCCTCGGTCAGGCTGCCCGCCGCCTCGTCCGTCGACGGCATCCCGGGCGAGCGCGACACGTGGTCCGCCCGCGCCGGCGTCGGGCTCGGCGTGGAGACCCGGCTGAGCGGCCCGCTGTGGCTCGGGCTCACCCTGGACCCCGGGGTCGTGCTCCGGCCGGCGCGCTACCAGGATGCGCGCGGCGCGACGGGCGCCGTCGAGGGGGCGTGGCTGGGGGTCGGGCTCTCGCTCGCCACCGAGCGGCGCTCCTCGCCGCCGCGGTGAGGGGCGGGGCGCGGCGCCGCCCGCGGGCCCGGATCCGCGGTATCGTGGTCGCCGATGGATGACGAGATCCTCGAGCAGCTCCGCGAGCGCTACGCGTCAGGGAACCTCATCGTCTTCGCAGGCGCGGGCGTCTCGGCCGCGGCGGGCATGCCCACCTGGAAGCAGCTCGCCGAGAAGCTGCGCGACCGCGCGCGGCGGCGGAGCGCGGACCCCGCGGTCCTCGACGAGATCCAGCAGTACATCTCCTCGAACCAGCTCATCAACGCGCTCTCCGCCGCGAAGCTCGCGCTCGGGCCGCAGGACTTCAACTGGACCGTCGACAAGGAGCTCGACGACACAGGCCGCGACGTGCCGGAGGTGGCGCAGGCGATCGCCGCGCTCAAGCCGAGGCTCAAGGCGGTGCTCACCACGAACATCGACCGCTTCCTGGAGCGCGCGTTCCACGGCGAGTGGCGCGTCGTCGACCGGCCGGCCGGCGACGTCGCCATGGACCGGCGCTTCATCCTGAAGCTGCACGGCACGCTGCGCGCGTGGGACACCTGGGTGTTCTCGCGCGACCAGTACGATCGCGCGATCTTCGGCTCGCCCCTCTTGCAGGACGCGTTCGGCGCGCTCTACCGCACGCACTCCATCCTGTTCGTGGGCTTCGGCCTCGCCGACGACAACATCGACCAGACGCTCGCCCGCGTGCGCGCGCTCTCGGGCGGGCAGCCGCCCATGCACTTCGCGCTGCTCCCGAAGGGCGTGCCGCCGTTCCGCCGCAAGCTGCTCGAGGAGTCGGGCATCCGGCTCATCGTCTACGAGAACCAGGCCGGGGATCACGCGGAGGTCGCCGAGATCCTCCTCGGCCTGGAGCAGGGCGGGGCGGCGCCGGCGTCACCGCAGCCGCCGCCGTCGCCCCGCCCCGCGACGCCGGCCCCGGGCGCGCGCCCGAACGCGGCGCCTCCGAGCGCGCGGCCGACCGTCGTGCCTCCGGGGAACGCGCGCACGACCGCGCAGCGGCCGGTGCGGGTCTTCTTCTCCTACGCGTCGCGCGACGAGGAGCTCCTCTCGCGCCTCGAGGCGCACATGAGCCCGCTGAAGCGGGAGGGGCTCATCGCGCCGTGGCACAGCGGGAAGATCGGCGCGGGCGAGGACCTGGAGCGCGCGATCGGCGAGCAGCTCGAGTCGGCCGACCTCATCCTGCTCCTCGTGAGCGCGAGCTTCCTCGCGTCCGAGCAGGGCGACGCGCAGGTGACGCGCGCGATGGAGCGGCGCGCCGCGGGGCAGGCCGCTGTCGTGCCGATCCTGCTCCGCCCCTGCGACTGGGAGACGACGCGCTTCGCCGAGCTCCAGGCGGTGCCGCGGGACAAGAAGCCCGTGACCAAGTGGGCCGACGAGGACGAGGCGCTCCTCCAGGTGGTGCGCGAGATCCGCGCCGTGGTGACCAAGCTGCGCGCCTCGGCCGGGTGAGCTCGGGCGCCTCGGCCGGGTGAGCCCGGGCGCCCCGCCCGGCCGATCCGCCGCGCTGCGCGGGAATTCCTCACTCTTCCGCCTCGTCGTCCCGTGAGGGATCGCCGCGGCTCGCGCCCGGGCGCCGGCGCCGGGCCTGGCGATCCCGGAGAGCTCTCGGGGTTTTCTCGGGCCTTCTCGGCCTCTGGCCTTTCGCGCCGCGGCCCGCGCGACGGGCACGGATGCACAGCGGGACGCGCACGAGGATTGCTTGGCCCGCTGGGCGGACAACGCGAGCCAGCGGAGAGGTGCCATCGTGAGCCCATTGCACAGAGAGCGAATGGTGACGGCGCGCGAGAGCAGCCTGCCCGAGGCGCGGATTCATGAGGAGGAGCTGCCGCCGGAGTCGGGCCGGCGGCCGGCCGGCTACACGGCGCGCGGCGGGCCCACCGGGGAGCCCTGGCCGGAGCGGCCGCCGGTGCTCACGCCGGACGAGGCGCGCGAGCTGTCCGAGCGCTGGAGCGCGATCCAGGCGAGCTTCATCGAGGCGCCGCGGCTGGCGGTCGAGCAGGCCGACGCGCTCGTGACCGAGGTGATCCAGCGGGTCGCGCAGAGCTTCCGGGAGGAGCGCAGCGCGCTGCAACGGCTGCTCGACAGCGACCTCGGGCCGTCGGAGGCGTCGACGGAGGAGCTCCGGATCGCCCTGCGCAGGTACAGGTCGCTCCTTGGGCGCCTGCTCGCATTCTAGGGCGCGGCGACCGGGGCCGGGCTGCGTGCGCCGGCCTGCGATCGGCATGTAGCGGGGGCTGGGCGCTTCTGGCATGGTCGGCGCCATGCTCGTCCGCAGTGGTCTTCCCTGGGTTCGACGCGGCGCGCGCCGCCTGACCGGCGCCTCGCTCGCCCTGCTGCTCGGGTGCTCCGGCGCGGCGCAAACGCCTTCGGCCGCGCGGCCGGCGCGCGTCGTGAAGACGCCGCCCGCGCAGCCGAAGGCGCCGGAGGGGCCGCCGCTCCTGCCGGCCCACGTGATCGCGGAGCTCGAGGACGAGGACGCGACGCCCTACCTCGCCCGGCGCGGCGACGAGGCGCTCCTGCTCTACGCGGCGGGGGGCCGGTGGAGGACGCGCGTCCTCGGCGCCGACGGGTCGCCGCGCGGGGACGCCACGGAGGTGGGTCCGGCCGCCGCCGACGTGCCAGGCGCCGCGCTCCGCGCCACGCCGCAGGGCTACATCGCCGCCTGGATCGAGCAGACCGAGGGGGGCCGCGCGGTGCGCGTGCTCGCGCTCGACCCGGCCGGCAAGCCCCTGGGCCCGGCCAGCCTCGTCGCCCGGACGGCGGAGGACATCACGTGGCTCGAGGTGCTCCCGAACGCGACGGGGACGCTCGTGCTGTGGGAGATGCCGCGCCAGGCCCAGGACGGCGCGGCCCAGAGCGTTGACCGCGTCGACGTGGTGATGACCGTCGTGGCGCAGGGCAAGGACGGCGCGATCAAGCCGACGGCGCCCGCGTCGGTCGCGCGCGAGGTGCTGGGGTGGAACGCGGTCGCGACCGAGCGGGGCGCGGCGGTCGCCCTGGTGCTCCCGCCCCCCGGGGGCGAGCGCAAGCCCGCGCGCAAGGCGGACGCGGAGGACGCCGCCGGCGCCCCGAAGCTCGGGTTCATCGCGCTCCTGGAGATCGACGCGGCCGGGAAGGTGTCGGCGCCGGTGACCGTCAGCCCCGAGCCGACCGCGCAGATCGATCTCGACATCGTCTCCGTGGGCGGGCGTTACCTGCTCACCTGGACGGACGAGCGGGACATCGACAGCGCCGTCTTCGTCGCGGCGGTCGAGCCGGGCGGCAAGGTGGTCGTGGCGCCGCGGCAGGCGACGACGCCGTCCGGCGAGCAGGCGCTGGTGTCGCTCGTCGCGCCGCCGGCCGGAGGGGGCGGCCGGGCGCTGCTCGCGTGGGAGGACCTGCTTCGACCGCCCGGCAGCGAGGGCGGGGCGGATGCGCAAGGCGGGGGGCGGCTCATCCACCTCGCGTCGGTCGGCCCGGACGGCGCGCTCAGCGCGGAGCGGGCGGGGCTCGTCTTCAGCGCGAGCGGGCCGCCCGATCTCGTGGCCGACGGAGACGGCTTCGCGGCGGTGACGCTCGCGCCCGCGACGCTCAAGGCGAGCCGCGGCGAGGCCGCGCCGCCGGTCTGGCCGACGTTCGTGCGCTTCGGCCCGGACCTCTCGGTGCGCGCGGCGGAGCCTGTGCGCGCCGCGCCGTTCGCGGCGACCGACGGCGTGCCGTACCTCGTGCGCGGGCTGAGCTGCCAC
>NZ_JEMA01000152.1 GCF_001589285.1 Sorangium cellulosum
GCCGGGCCGTCGAGCGCGCCGACGCCGATCGCCCAGAGCGCCACCCAGGGGAGCTCGGCGACAGCGAGGAGCAGCGCGTGCGCCCCGAGGAGCTGGGCCCGCGGGACGGGCAGCGCGCGCAGGAAGAAGGTCGTCGGAGCGCGGAGCAGCGCGCGCGCCGCGGGCATCGCGACGAGAAGCCACACCGCCCACAGCGCGAGCCGGAACCGGAGCGACTCGCCCGCGAGGCCGGTGAGCTGCGAGGGGTGCATCCCGTTGCCCCCGAACACGACGGCCGCGACGAGGCCGAGCCCCATGTACAGCGGCATGGCGCGCGCGACGGCGTCCTTGCCGGCCGTCGAGGCCAGGGTGCGCAGGACGAGGGCGAAGCGGCGCAGCACGTCACGTGCTTGTACCCCGCGGCGGGCTGGATGTTCCCGGAGGAAGCGCCCCGAGCGGCTGGCGGCGCCGACGCGCGCGGCCGGGTCCCGGTGAGCTCCGGAAGGCGTAGAATCGCCCGGGTGAGCCGCTCCCCTGGGCGCCGTGGCGCCTCCCCCATGCAGCTCTCGCTGTTCGATCCAGCGCCGGGACCCGCCGCCGCCGAGGCGCCCGCGGCGAGCGAGCCCGACGCGATGGCGGCGGTCTACGACGACGCCGCCCGCGTCGCGGCGCGACTGCCGAGAGGCGTGCTCCTCGGCACGAGCTCGTGGAGCTTCCCGGGCTGGCAGGGCCTCGTCTACGCCCGGCGGCGGAGCACGGAGGAGCTCGCGCGCGACGGCCTCGCCGAGTACGCCCGCCACCCGCTGCTCACGACCGTCGGCATCGACCGCAGCTTCTACGCCCCCATCCCCGACAGCGACTTCCGTCGCTACGGGGCGCAGCTCCCGGACGGCTTCCGGTGCGTGTCGAAGGCGCTGCACGCCGTCGTCTCCCAGACAGTGCATCAAGGGCAGACGCCCTCGGGCGAGGAGGGAGCGCAACGCGCCGACCGCGCGCGCGTCGAGCCGAACCCGGACTTCCTGTCGGTGCCGCTCTTCCTCTCGCGCGTCGCCGCGCCGCTGCTGTCCTCGTTCCGGGCCCACGCGGGGCCGGTGCTGCTGGAGCTGCCCCCGGTCGGCCCGTCCCACCGGCTCCCGCCGCGCGCGTTCTTCGAGCGGCTCGACGCCTTCCTGGGCGCGCTGCCGCGCGAGCTCACCTACGCCGTCGAGATCAGGGAGCGCGCATACCTCACCGGCGAGTACCGGGAGATCCTCGGCGCGCGCGGCGTCGCCCATACCTACAGCTACTTTCGCACCATGCCGACGCCCGGGCCCCAGGCGGACGTTGTGCCCGTCTCGAACGCGCCTTTCGCGCTCGTGCGGCTGCTGCTCAAGCCGGGGCGCCGCTACGAGGCGGAGCAGCGCCGGTTCCACCCCTTCGATCGGGTGGTCGAGCCCGATCCCGCCATGCGCGCGGAGGTCGCGCGGATCGTGTGCGAGGCCGCGGCGCTGGGCATGGAGAGCTTCGTGCTGGTGAACAACAAGGCCGAGGGGTCGGCGCCCCTGACCGTGCGCGCGATCGCCGAGGAGGTCGCCGCCGCGTGGGAGGCGCCGGGGGCGGCCGCGGGGAGGTGATCCCGGCCATGAGCGAGCGGCCAGCGCTGCGCGCGCTGCGCTGAGGACAGGCTGGAAAGGGCCCCCCGACGCGGCGGATCTCGGGCCAGCACGGCGCGCTCCTCGGGGTTCCGGGGCGCGAAAAGCCTCTCCCCGACCTGCCATCCGTGCAACACCTCGCGCTCGTGGCCGGGCGCCGGCGCGCCGGGCTGCGGCAGAGGACGCGCACAACGCTGGAGGTGCCCCGTGAAACGCAGTGAAGCTCCGGCCCGGGCCGACGTCGTCATCGTCGGCGCGGGCCACAACGGTCTCGTCGCCGCCGTCCTCCTCGCCCGCCGCGGGCTCGAGGTGGTGGTGCTCGAGGAGAAGGACGCCGTCGGCGGCGCGGTGAAGACCGAGCACCCCTTCGCGAAGGCGCCGGGGCTCGGCGTCTCGAGCGGCGCCTACCTGCTCGGGCTCGCCCCGCCCGAGCTGCTGCGCGAGGTCGGCGTCGACCTGCCCCTCCGGCGGCGCGATCCGCACTACTTCGTCCCGACGACCGACAGGCGCTACCTGCTCTTCGGCTCGGACCAGGCCGCCATGAAGCGGCAGTTCCTGGAGTTCTTCTCCCAGCGGGACTGGGAGGCGAACAGCGCGCTCCAGGCCGAGCTCGCCGCGCTCCGGGACGACATCGCCCCGACCTGGCTCCAGGAGCCGCTCTCCATCGAGGAGACAGCGGAGCGCCACGTGCGCCCCGCCCTCCGGCAGACGTTCGTGGCGCTCTGCCGGGGCACGATCTCCGAATACCTCGCGCGGTTCGGCTGGAAGAGCGATCTGCTCCAGGCGATGTACGCCGTGACCGACGCCTTCTCCGGGCTCGCGGGCGGCTTCGACACGCCCGGCACCGGGATGAACTTCCTCGTCCACAACATGTGCCGGCTGCCCGGCGCGGACGGGACGTGGATGATCGTCGAGGGCGGGATGGGCACTGTCAGCCGCCTCTTCGCCGAGAAGGCGAGGTCCGAGGGCGCGACGATCGTCACCGGCGCCCGGGTCGCGCAGATCGAGTCGTCCGGGGGCGCCGTCTCCGGGGTGCTGCTCGAGGACGGCACGCGCATCGCCGCGAAGGTGGTCGTGTCGAACGCCGATCCGTTCCGCACCCGCGCGCTGGCCGGCGAGGCGGCGATCGGGGCGCCGCTGTCGGCGCGGCTCGACGCGCTGGCGAGGGACGGCTCGACGCTCAAGGTCAACATGGCCCTGACCGGCCTGCCAAGGTTCACGTGCCTCCCGGAGGACCGCGGGCAGTTCGGGCCGACGATCCACCTCCTGCCGGACGAGGACGTCGTGATGGACACGCTGCGGCAGGCCCACCGCGACGCGATGAGCGGGCGCCTCCCCGAGTTCCCCGCGATCGAGTGGTACTTCCACACGCCGATCGACCCGAGCCTGCGCGACGCGGAGGGCCACCACAACGCCGCGCTCTTCGTGCAGTGGGTGCCCTACGCGCTCGCTGGCGGCGAGGCGTGGGCCGAGGCCGCGCCGCGCTACGTGAAGCACCTGCTGTCGATCTGCGATCGCTTCGCGCCGGGGATGAGCGATCTCGTGCTGGACACGTTCACGCTGGCGCCGCCGGACATCGAGCGGCACTTCGGGATCACGCGGGGGCACATCCACCACATCGACAACGGCTTCGGCTTCGCCGATCGCGTGCCGTACCGGTTCGGGCTCGCGGGGCTCTACTCGTGCAGCGCCGGCACGCACCCGGCCGGATCGGTCATCGGCGCGGCGGGGCACAACGCCGCCAGGGCCGCGCTCGCCGACCTGGGGAAGTGAAGCGCGGCGGGCGACGTCATGGAGCCCCGGGTGCCGCCGCTCGCACGTGAGGGCAGGTCGCCCGACAATCCGCGTCGGAGCACGGCTCCACGTCGACAGGCCAAAGCTGACCTGCATAGCGTGATCGCGCCTTGGAGGCCGGACCACACCGGATGAGCCAAGTAGCTCCCCGCGCTGGTCCGGCGCTTCCGAGCCCAAAGGGCCCGATCACGTGTCGGTCCCGCGACATTTACAGAAGGCGGCTTCTGCGAAGCCGTTCCGGAGCGCCCGGGCTGTGTGCCTCTGGATTCCAGCATTCGCTGGCGCGCCGTATCGGCGCGCGCACCATCGGATCCAACCAACGAGAGGATTTCGGATGAAGTGGCGCCTCTTGGTGATGGGAGCGCTGGCTGTGGTGGCGGGATGCAGCAGGGAGCCGCCTGCTCCCGGCGAACCGCCGGGCGAGACGGCGCTGAGCGAGGGGGAGACGATCCTTCGCGAGCACCTGAAGCAACATCGTCCATCCATCACGCCTGGCACTCCGGAATACGGCGTCTTCATCAAGGACGTACTCTGGGATGTCTATCCCGAGCTGTCCGCGCACCCGAAGAAGGATGAGATCCGCAGGTTTGCGACCGAGTACGTGAATCGCCCTGATTCACCAGCGCGGTGACGTTCGCCCTCCCCGCCGCAGGGCCTCGAGACGGCCCGCGCCAGCCCGCCCGAAGCTGCTCCACACCACACCTCGCGATGTACATTAGTCACCATGGCCTTCATTCCACGTGGGCGGGGCCGCCACGTGGACTGGCTGATGATGAACGCATCCGCGCTTCCAGGCACGTCCGATGCGTTCATGGATCTTACAGCCGGAAAACCCCGACGCGAAGAGGCGCTTCGAACGAGGTGGTCTATCCTTGCAGCTGGTCTACCCCGAGCTCTCCGAGCACGAGATCGTCACGTTCGCGGCCGACCATGTGAATCGTCCTCCCGACCCCTCGCGAATCGAGCACGCGGAGCCTGCGCCCGAGCTGCTCGAGCAGACGCCGAACCTGCAGCCCACGGCGATCACGGGGTTCAACCGGGCCAACGTGGTGAGCTATGCCTACACTTGGGCGACTCACGGCAGCATCAACCGGAATCTGATCTATCCCAACTTCACCGACAACGACTGCACAATTTCGTGAGTCAGGCCATCCAGGCAGGCGGTGCATCCATGTCCGGACCCGGATCCTGCTCGCACGAGTCAACCACGTCAGAGTGGTAGCCGCCGGCGGCGGCCTGGGCGCCGGCCCCGAGGTCGCCTCCAGCGCCCTGCCCGCCGGCGCCCAG
>NZ_JEMA01000153.1 GCF_001589285.1 Sorangium cellulosum
CGATCCGCGCCGCGCCGCAGGCGGCCTCCGTTGAGCCCGCCGCGATGCCGCTGCCGCAGCGCCCCGTCCGCCGTCGCCAAGAGGAGGAGGCCTATCCGGAAGTGGGCGACAGCGTGACCCACTTCCACTTCGGCGAGTGCACCGTGATCAGCTCGGACGGCGAGCGGATCCGCCTCCGCCAGGAGCGCGACGGCCGCGTGCGCGAGGTCTCGCTGACGATGCTCCGCATCGAGCCTCCCACCGTGGATCCGGCCACCGGCAAGAAGCAGTTCCGCCTCGCACGGAAAAACTGAGCGCGCCGCGCGCCACCTCGGCGGAGGTGGCGGACGGCGCGCGGCCGCTCAGAAGACGCGCTGGGCGACGTTGATCGAGTCCCCGGCCTGGAGCGGCACGTCGGGGATCTTGTTATCGATGATGTCCTCGACCGAGACCGTGGCGAACACGGTCTTGCCCTGGGACTTCCTGCGGATCGTGACGCGATCCTTGTTCGCGATGCTGTTGAAGCCTCCCGCCATCGAGATGGCGCGGAGCAGCGTCATTCCAGGCTGAAGCGGCAGGGACCCGGGCTTCTGCACCTCGCCGAGCACCTCGACGCGCTTCGAGTTGTACTCCCGGATGCTCACGCTCACGCTGGGATCGGTGAGGACCTGCCCCTCCATGAGCTTGGCGCGCACGAGCTCCGCGACCTCCTGCGGCTCCAGGCCTGCGACCTTGAGCCGCTTCACGTAGGGGAAGTCGACGGTGCCGTCCGGGGCGACGGTGAACGTCGAGGGCAGCTTGTCTTCCCCCACGATGCGGAGCTCGAAGACGTCCCCGACCCCGATGGTCGTCGCCTCCACGGGCGGGGGGAGGTTCACCGGCTCGGGCTGGCGCGATGAGCACGCCGCGATCGCCAGCGCGAGCAAGGTGGCAATCCACGGACGAGAACGCCGCATCACATGAACCAGCGCACGCCCAGGTAGGCCTCGAACTGCTGCCACCCGAGATAGTTCTCCACGGCGCCCGCGCCGGCCGCTCCGAGCGGCGCCACGGCGGTGCTGCTGATGTTGTTGCCGTACCGAAGGGTCGAGTTGATCCCCAGGGAGTCCCCGATCCGGTACTCGCCGAACAGCGAGGCGTCGATGCGAACATCGGTCCACGGAGCCTCGAGCGCGGGGAGGCCCCCCGATTCCGCCGGGATCCCTGGATACACGTGGGCCGCCACGCCGCCGTCGGCGATCAGCAGAAAACGCCCGCCGAAGAAGTAGGTCAGCTTGAGATAACCGCGGTCGCGCTCGTAATAGGTCCCGAGAAAGCTGTCGTGGAAATCGCGCGTGAAGCCCGCCGACAGCGAGGACAGCGCGAGCGTCGCCGCCGCAGGATCGGTCCCCGGGTTCGGCGTCAGGAACCACTTCAGCTCGAGCTGGCCGATGACGCTGTCGAAATCGTGGACCACGGCCGTGTCGCTCTCTGGCGTGTAGAAGCTCGCGCCCCAGCCGGCCATCGCGAGGAGACCGAACGACGATGTCACGAGACCGTTGATCCCGATCTGCGCACGCAGCGGATGCGAGGAGTGCTGAGAGCTCGGGTTCGGGTAATCGACGAACCCCAGCGACGCGTCGTAGATGAGCGCGGTGCGCGGCAGGAAGCGCCAGCGGCCGCGCGTCCGGACCACATGCTGCAAGTTCGTCAGGCCCTCGTACTCGTCGACCTCGAAGAACGTGCCCAGGAAGCGGTAACCGAGCCGCCAGTCGAACAGCCCCCCTCCCGGCGTCCATACGAGCTCTGCTCCCGCGTCGGCATGGATGCGCCGGAAGCTCTGATTGGAGATCCCCAGATCGGAGGACGCGATGGTCCGGCCGAGCGACGCGTCGAGGATCGCGGACCATGGGCGGCGGGGCAGGATCGTCAGGCTGGCGTCGAGCAGGCCGCCGACGTTCCGTTGAGCGCTCAGCCGTTCCTGCCCCGTCTCGGTGCCGGAGACCGGGAAGAACTCGTCGTACGTCGCGGAGATGCCGCCGCGGAACTCGACGTCCGGCGGCGGCGCGTCGGGCGTCACCTCCAGGCGCTGCTGGCTCAGCGTCGAGAGCGAGAAAGACGGCGTGATCCGGAGCCGCAACGAGCCCACAGGACCGATGTCATTCGCGCCGGCACTGTCCTCCTCGGCCCTGCGGAAGAAGTTGGAGTCATAGCCGAACTCCGCCGCGATCCCCGGGTGCAGCTCGAGATCGCCGGCCCGGATCCCGATGCCCTCGGTGTACCGGCGATCTTTGAGCCAGGGCTGGTCTTGCGCCAGGGCCAACGCCGGGGACAGGGTGAGTGTGATTACGGCCGCGGCTATGGTTTCACGAAGTTTCATCGCCTATTGGGCAGTGGCAATCCGAGAGAGGCGGTCGCCTACCGAAAACAGCTACTGCACGCAGGCGGCTCGATGATGATCTGGCTGACGGGATACTCGGAAGGATCGTCCTTGGGGAGGTTCGGATCGATCGTCGCGGTGACGGCGCTGTCGCCGATGAATCCCGCTTCCTGGCCGATGCACTGGTTCGCCTCGGCCGTCAACTGCTCGGTGCGCTGCCGCAGCACCGTCAGGATCGTGAACTCATGGTTGGAGAGGTCGGCGTCACGCCGGTTCACCGCGAGCTCCAACCCCTGCCGCCGCTCGCGGGCGGAGCGGATGGCGACGTCGATCTGATTCAGCTTGTCGTTGAGGCAGAGCGTCTTCACGACGTCACGCTGCGACCGGGCCGTCTCGAGCTGGCGACGAACCGACGTGCGGGCCCCGTCCATCCGGGCGAGGAAGGTCTCGCTCTGGGCGAGCTGCTCCGCCGGCGAGAGGGTCACCTGCCGCGCAAGTCCCGCGGACGCGTCCGGCGGCGGCGCCGTCTGCGCCTGCGCAGCAGCGATGCCATGGCCGATGACGACCGAGATCAGCGCTACTGCTGCAAAGCCGGGGATCTGTTCGCGCTTCATCGAAGCCTCCGAAAGTCAGGCCCGCGGAGTATAAATGCGGGCAGACGTAATTGTCAAAACGCAATGAGCGTGCCGAGAGGCCGTAACTCGTCGTCAGGTGAACCCGTACGAGGTTCTTCCCCATTGGATGCGCGACGTCGGCGCGCCATTCATCTTCGGGTGAGGAGACAGGATTGCGCTTTGTCCAAGGATTCAGGTGCGATCGGGGCTATTGGCTCACGAACGTGACAGGGATCACGACGGTCGCACCGCCACCCTCGGGCGGCGCGAACTGCGCGCTCTGGACGCGCGCGACCACGCAGGAGATCACCGTCCCGGAGAGGCCGGAGCCGCCCGACGGGGTGGCTGACATCACCTCGCCGTTGGGGCCGATCTTCGCCGTGACCCTCACCGAGCCCTTCATGCCCGGGTCCTCCTGGAGCCCTTTGTTATAGCAACGACGGAATCCCGCGGTCATTCCGGCCACGACGGAGGGCGCATTGGAGACGCTCCCGCCCGAGACCGCTGCGCCGCCGACCTGCGCGTTGCCGACCGGCCCCTTGACCGTCTGCGCCGAGCCGGCGGTCGCAGGACCGCTGGTCCCCGTGTTGCCGATGCTCGCGAGGCCGCCGCCGCCGGCCGCGCCCGGGCGCACGGTGCCCGCGCCGGCGCCGCCCATGTTCAACCCGGCGACCCCGCCCTTGCCGACGCCGGAGCCGGAGGCAGCCGCGTTTTCGAGGAGGCCGGTCGGCACGTCGCCCGAGCTCAGGACGCTGGAGGTCGCGTTCCCGCTCGAGTTGAGCGCGCCCAGCATCTGCATGTCGAGCTGCGCGAGCTCGTTGGTGAGCGCCGCTGCGCGGGCGTCGCTGATCGCGCCGGAGCCCTTCGCCGGGCCGGCAGCCGCGCCCTTGTTCCCGCCGCCGCTCGCCGCCTTCGGCGCCTCCGCGGCGGGCGCCGCTGTCGCGGCCGGCGCGTCGGCGTTCTCCTTTGGCTGCTCGATCGCCGGCGGCGGGGGGAGCTGCTTCACGGACTCGAGGAGCTGCGCGACGTCGACCTCGTCGTCGACCACCGGGTCCATCCAGTCGGAGTAGATCGAGCCCACCGCGCCGAAGTGGAACAGGAACGAGAACGCCGCGATGATCGTGGTCGTCCAGTCGATGTCGCTCGCGATCCCCGTCCTCACCGAGACGGGTAGCTGCGGCTTGGGCTGCACCGGCGGCGGCGCGACGAACTGGAAGAGGAACGTCGTCTCGCCGACGACGATCTTGCCGCGCGCCTCCTCGCTGAGCTGGATCTGGTAGGCTTGGGCGTTGCCCGCCGGCGCGCGCTTGGCGGAGCCCTTGAGCGCAGAGAGCTCCGAGACGCCGGACTTGAAGGCGACCCGGCCCGTCATCCCGTCGAGAAAATTGAGGAAGTACTCGCCCCCCACGAGCTCGAACAGCCGAAAGCTCGGCGGGATGCTCTTGCTCGGGATGACGAACATGCTCTTTTCGCTGGGGCCGATGGTGACGTGGGTGCGCTGCTTGATGACGCGCTCCTCGATCACCTTCCCTCCCTGAACCAGGCCGATCCTGAGGACCTTCGGGCCGGTCACCGGTGCGACCGCCCGCATGACCGCGGTCATCTGCCCGGGTTGCCCGGGGCGCGACGGGGTGGGGAGCGGGTGCTGCTGGGTCATTCCAAGGGACTCCGGGCGAGAGGGGACGACGCAGGGATCGACGCCGCGCGCGCCCGGCGGCCGGAGCCGCGCCCCGGGGCCCGCCAGGCCCCGGGCCTCGGACCGCGGGAGGAGCGCTGCGCGGCGAAGGACACCACAGCCCGCGAGGGTACACGCGCGCGCACGGGCGGTCCAGGAGAGCGAGCCCGCGCTCAGCGGGACGCGCGGCGCGGACGCCGAGATGGTGCGGGAGGTTTCCTGACGGATCCGTCGAGCGGTCCCAGGACGACGTCGACGAGCGCGTCGATCGCCTCGCGCTTGCGCGCGGCGGCGGCGCGGCCGGCGCGCCCCGCCGC
>NZ_JEMA01000154.1 GCF_001589285.1 Sorangium cellulosum
CGCCGGACGAGCTCGCGGCCGCGGCCCAGCGCGCCGCCCCGGCGGCGGGCCGGTCGGGCTACGGCGTGCGCACGGCGCTCTGCGTCGAGACGCGCGACGGCATCGTCCACGTCTTCCTTCCGCCGCTCCTCTCGCCGGCGGACTTCTTCGAGCTCATCGCCGCCATCGACGCGACCCGGCAGGAGACAGGCGTCGACGTGCTGCTCGAGGGGTATCCGCCGCCGTCCAGCGCGGAGCTGCTCCGCTTCTCGGTGACGCCGGACCCCGGCGTGCTCGAGGTGAACCTGCCGCCGACCGACGGGGTGCGCGCGTACGCGTCGCTGCTGGAGACGGTGTTCGACGCGTCGCTCCACAGCGGCCTTCACTGCGAGAAGTACCTCGTCGACGGGCGCATGGCGGGGAGCGGGGGCGGCCATCACCTCACGTTCGGCGGCCCGACGCCGCTCTCGAGCCCCTTCCTGCGCCGGCCGGATCTCCTGGCCAGCCTGCTGACCTTCAACCAGCACCACCCGTCGCTCTCGTACATGTTCGCCGGCCTGTTCGTCGGCCCGACGTCGCAGGCGCCGCGCGTGGACGAGGCGCGCCACGAGACCCTCTACGAGCTGGAGATCGCGCTCTCGCGCGCCTTCGAGCGGCGCGAGGGCGAGCCGTCGTGGCTCTCGGACATGCTGTTCCGCCACCTCCTCGTCGACATGACGGGCAACACGCACCGCGCCGAGGTGAGCATCGACAAGCTGTTCGATCCGCAGACGGCGCACGGCCGCCAAGGGCTGATCGAGCTGCGCGCCTTCGAGATGCCGCCGCATTTCCGGATGGCTGTCGCGCAGACGCTGCTGATTCGCACGCTCCTGGCCGCGTTCGCCGCCGAGCCTTACTCGGGCAAGCTCGTGCGCTGGGGCCAGACGCTGCACGACCGCTTCCTCCTGCCGTACTACCTGTGGCGTGACTTCGAGGACGTGCTCGATCACCTGAAGCAGCGCGGCCTCGCCCTGCCGGCGGACGCGTACCGCCCGTTCATCGAGCTGCGCTGCCCGGTGGTGGGCACGCTGCACGCGGGCGACGTGGTGCTGGAGGTGCGCAACGCGATCGAGCCGTGGAACGTGCTCGGCGAGGAGCTGACGACGACGGGCACGTCGCGTTACGTGGACTCGTCGATGGAGCGCATCGAGGTGCGCGTGCAGGGGCTGACGCCGGAGCGCCACCGGGTGCTCGTGAACGGCCACGTCCTGCCGCTCCGGCCGACCGGGACGGCGGCCGAGTACGTGGGCGGCGTGCGGTTCCGCGCCTGGGCGCCGCCGCACAGCCTGCACGCGCACCTCGGGATCCACCACCCGATCCGCCTCGACATCCTGGACACGTGGGGCAAGCGCTCGATCGGCGCGTGCGCCTATCACGTGTGGCACCCCGAGGGGCGCGCCTTCGACGCGGCGCCGCTCACGCGCTTCGAGGCGGCGGCGCGGCGCGCCCAGCGGTTCACGCTCGAGGGCCAGACGCCCTGGCCGGTCACGGGCAAGCCCGCGTACCCCCACGAGGACGCGCCGTACACGCTGGATCTGCGGCGCTACGCCGTGGACCGCCCGCCGCCGAAGCCGAAGAAGGCCGAGGGCGAGGCGTGAGCCGGCGGGGCGGCGGTCCGGCGAGGCCGCCGCCCCCTCCGAGACCAACGTAGGAGACCGGCAGCGCGCCTGGACGGATGTCGGGCGCCCACGGTCGAGGCGGATGTGGCGGTTTGGCGCGGCGTCAGCGAAGAGGCCGCCTCTCGCCGGCACCCGCGAAATCAGGGCTACCGCGCGTCCGGGCCCGTCCGTGGCCCGAGCCCGTGTGGCGATTTGCCTTCCGCTCGACGTCGCTCGTCTGCCGGCCTCGGCGGCGCGCCGTCCCGCGCCGCGCTCGATTTTCGCGGCGCCGCGCTCGCTTTGTCCGGCGCCGCGCGTCTCCGGGGTCTGCTCGACAACAGGCGAGTCGCTTCAGCACGCGATTGGTATGTCCCCTGCTTGAGAGCTCGATGTCCCCTGCATCGCATGCGGACAGTACACCACGAAGGAGGACAACCCGATGATGCGTAAGATCCTGGCCATGCTTCTGGTTTCCACGATTCCCCTGGCGGCGGGCTGTTTCGTCGACACGGACGACGACGGTCCGGGCGACAGCGGCGATGACTGCATCACCGCGTGCACGACCGATCACGACGACTGCATCTCGGCGTGCGACGATGACGGCGACTGCGTCTCGGCGTGTGACGAGGAGTACGACTGCGACTCCCTCTGCATCTGAGCGCGCCGGACAGCGGCCAGCGCACGTCGCGCCGCCCGTGAGCAGCTCCCGCTTCCAGGCCATGAGCCCGGGGGCGGGAGCGCTGCAGCGGGACAACGTCGAGAAGCTCCGCCGCTCTCGTGCGCTTCAACACGGCCTTTCCTCTGGCCACGTGAGCAGCGGTCCACCCGCGAGCTGGGCTGTCATGCAACGCCGCCGGCCGCGGCGCGGGGGGGCGGCGCGCCCCTCGGATCAGGCCGCCGGCAGGTGGTGGCGCGCGAGGAGGTCGTTCTGGATCCAGAGCAGCTTGTTGAAGGCGCGGAGCGTGCGCACCTCGGTCTCGCGATCCAGGCCCAGCGACAGGATCGTCTGGAGGAGGGCGTCCGACACGAAGCCCATGAGCGCGTTCATCTGCACGAGCGGGACGACGAGCTCGGCGTTGCCGGCCTTGGCCGTGTGGATCCGCCCGACCATGTCGAGGTAAGCGACCAGCTTCGCGTCATACGGGTGGGTCACGAGCCGGACAAGGTAGTCCCCGAGATGCTTCTTGCGAAATTTGATCTGCTCGTGGTCCAGCGTGAGCGACAGGAGATCCGTCGGGGCCTGCCCCTCGTAGCCGTGCTGCTTCGGCACGAAGTGGCGCTTCGTGGCGTCGTAGAGGAACAGCTTCTCGTACACAGCGTCGACGAGCGCCTCGACGCGCGGCGCGAGGTGCAGCGCGGCCCCATGAATGGCGGCGATGTCCGCCTCTCCGAAGCCGATGAACTCGATGAGGTACCCGAACCGGTATTCGAGGTTCGACTCCAGAAGCTTCTCGTCGACGTGTTTCATGGTAACCGTTGCTCCTTTTCTTCTCAGCGACGGGCGGTATGCCGCGAACAACGCAGAGGCGACGACACCGGAGCAACTGCCCGCTGTCAAGCCCTGATGTTGCCTTCTGTGACAGCCCGCCGCGCGATCACGCGTGTCAGCGTCGCGTCACCCGCGACGCGCCAGCGGCCAGCGTCAGGATCGCTCCGATCCGTAGTGCAGGCGGGGACCGATGGCGGGGTCTCCAGGCCGTCACCATGGCCCCGTACGGCTGGGAGCGCGATCAGCGCCCCACCACCGAACCGCATCAGGAGGAGGCATGCAGAACACTGGACCGACCCAGGATCCGAAGGACGCAGGCCCGAAGCCGCCTTTCGAGGCCAAGAGCCAGGACCGGCCCGGCATCGAGGCCAAGATGAACCCGAGGCCTGATTACGGCGAATCGTCGTACAAGGGGCTCGGCCGGCTGAAGGACCGCGTCGCGCTGATCACCGGCGGCGACAGCGGGATCGGCCGCGCCGTCGCGCTCGCTTTCGCCCGGGAAGGGGCCCACGTGGCGATCGCCTACCTGAGCGAGCACGGGGACGCGAAGGAGACCGCGCAGGCCGTCAAGGAGGCGGGGCGCGAGGCGATCACGATCCCCGGCGACCTGGCCGACGAGGCCCATTGCCGCAAGGTCATCGAGGAGACGGCCCGCAAGTTCGGGCGGATCGACATCCTCGTGAACAACGCCGCAGAGCAGGGCAAGGCCGCGGAGCGCTTCGAGGACATCGACGCCGCGCGCGTCGAGCGGACGTTCCGCGTCAACATCATGGCGATGTTCCACCTCGTCCGGCACGCGCTGCCCCACATGAAGGAAGGCAGCGCGATCATCAACGTCGCCTCGATCCAGGCCTACCAGCCGAGCCCGAACATCCTCGATTACGCGTCGACCAAGGGCGCGATCGTCACCTTCAGCAAGGGCCTGGCGCAGGACCTCATCCAGCGCGGCATCCGGGTCAACGTCGTGGCGCCCGGCCCCGTCTGGACGCCGCTCATCGAGCAGTCGTTCCCGGCCGAGAAGGTGGCCACCTTCGGCAAGGACTCCCCGATGCAGCGCCCCGCGCAGCCGGCCGAGCTCGCCCCCGCGTTCGTGTTCCTCGCCTCGAACGAGGCGAGCTACATCAACGGCGAGGTCCTCGGCGTCACCGGCGGTAAACCGCTCTCCTAGAGGGGCGCTACCAGCCGGCGAGCTGCTTGAGATCGAGCTGCACGCCGAGGTGGAGGAGCGCGTCCTCGGGCCTCGTGAAGGTGCTCACGGGCGTGAGAGAGCGCTTCGTGATGCGCCCGACCTGGAGCACCCCGACCGCGCTCCTCAGGATGACAGCCGTCTTCTTGAAGCCCTGCACAAGGCGCGCGTGACGGCGCGCGAACGGCTCGTCGAACAAGTCGTCATTGCGGAACGGCGCGTCCCGGGCGTCCACGAGCAGGACAGCGCGATGGCGCGAGATGACCGCGATCGCCTGCTCGAGGCGCTCGAAGTTCTGATCGAGCACCTCGATGCTGGGGTAATGCAGCGAGGATCGCTTGAGCGCCACGAGCTGCTGGATGGAGTCGTGGTAGATGGCCGTATACGGGTTCCGCTCTATCTGGCGCAAGCCGTGGTGGGGCACGGGCGCGATGCTAGGCCCGTTCGGCTGGTGTGTCGACGGGTGCGTCGACCCCTGCGGCGCGCGGCGCGTCACCCGCCCTCGCACGCCGCGCGGCACACGTCGCCCTCGCACGCGGCGACCCTGCCAGCGGCCTGCCCGCCGTCCTCGTACTGCGCCGCGCACCGCTCTTCGCACACGGCGTCGCCCGCCTTGCACGCGTCGGCGCAGGCGCGGAGCGCCCTGCACGACGGGTCGGCGATACACGCGTTCATGTCGGCGGCGCACCGCGAGAACAGGCATGTCTCGCACAGGGATACGGGGCCTCGCGACGGGCATTGCACCCTGCAGAGCTCGGACGCGCAGCCGCCCTCGAGGAAGCTGTCGGAGATGCCCGCCTCGTGCGCGGTCAAGCATGTCTGCTCGCAGCCCCTGTCTCCCGCGGCGCACAGGAGATAGCAGTTGGCCAGGGCGGCGCACTCCGGGCTCTGCTGGCAAGCGCAGTAGCTCTCCTGGCACCGCAGCGACAGGCACGTCGTGCACGGGTCGCCGAGCGAGGCGCACGCGTAGGTCGCCTCGCCCCCGGCGGCGCCGCTGCCGCTCGTCGTGGCGCTCGCCCCTCCGCCGGTCCCG
>NZ_JEMA01000155.1 GCF_001589285.1 Sorangium cellulosum
CTCGGCGCCGCGCCCCCCGCCTCCGTCGCCCGCGCCCTCCCCCGCGCCCTCGCGCCTGCCGCTCCGCGCCCGCGCAGCCGCCTCCCGCCTGCTCGCCGGGCGCCTGCTCGCCCTGGTCCCGCTCCTCGGGCCGCTCGTCGTCCCCGCGCTGAACCAGCTCCTCGCCGGCCACGCGACATCGTCGACGACCGCTGTCAAATGGCTGATCGGCAACCCCAACTACGACGGCCCGACGCTCCGGGCGGCCATCCTCGCCAACCTCCGGCTGCTCGTCACCGACATCGTCGACGGCGGCCAGTGGACGGCCGTCTTCCTCCCCGAGGGCTCCGCCGCCGTCCTCGCCCTCGGCGCCGTGGCGCTCGTCGTGGCGGCGTACCGCAGGGGCCGCCCCGTGCACGCCGCCGTCGTCGTCGCCCTCGCGCTCGGCGCGCTGCTGCCCTGCACCTACCTGAGCTTCCTCTGGAACCGCGTGCGCTACGTCTGGCCGTTCGCCCCCGCGGGGATCGTCATGGCCGCGTGCCTCGCGCGCGAGCTCGGCGACGCCGCCCGGCGGCTCCGGCGCCCCATCCACCACGTGACGCCGCTCGTCGCCGGCGCCTTCGCGGGCGCCCTCGCCGCGCGGATCCCGTGGGCCGTGCACGACCTCGCCAACTCCGCGCGCGCCATCGATCGACAGCAGGTATGGCTCGGCCGCTGGGCCGCGCAGCACCTGCCCGAGGACGCCAGGATCGGCGTCAACGACACAGGCGCGCTCGCCTACTTCAGCGGCCGCAGGACCTTCGACGTCGTCGGCCTGACGACCGAGAGCGAGGCGCGCTACTGGGTCGCGGGCGCGGGCTCCAGGTTCGAGCACTACGAGAAGCTGCCCCCCGAGCGCCGGCCGACGCACTTTATCGTCTACCCGCACTGGATGGCGTGCCCGCCGGTGCTCGGCCGCGAGCTCATCGCGGCCACCGTCGAGGACCAGGCGATCCTCGGCGGCACGACCATGGTGGCCTACGAGGCGCGCTGGGACCTGCTCGGCTCCGGGGCGCTGCCCGTGCGGGCCGTGCCCGGCGAGCGGATCCTCGACGAGCTCGACGTCTCGGACCTCGAGTCCGAGGCCGCCCACGCCTACGCGCTCGAGCCGCACGCGGACCTGCGCAACGCGGCCATCTCGCTCGAGGCGCCCGAGAGCAGCGCGCCCGGGGAGCCCGACCCCACGCGCCCGGAGATCGCCGACGGCGGCCGGTACAACCGGACCGCCGACAGCTTCACTGTCCACCTCGTCGCGCCCCCGTCCGAGGCGCGCCTCGTGCTCCGCGTGGCCTCGGACGAGCGCGCCGAGCTCGCGGTCTCCGTGGCCGGCGAGCAGGTCGGGACCGTCGATGTGCCCGGCGGCCCCTGGGTCGAGCGGGCGCTGCCCCTCCCTGCCGCGCGCCTGGCGGGCCCGACCTCGATCGCGGTCACCCTGCGGCGCGGCTCCGGATTCCACGCCTTCCATTACTGGATCACCGGGCGGTGACGCCGGACGCCGCGCGGCGCCCCCGTGAGCCCGGATCCCCCGCGCGATCGCCGCCACCCGCCCGGCGACGCGCCGCCCATCGCCGTGCGCGGGGTCCTCATCGACGACAAGGCCAGGACGCTCGTCCTGCACGACGGCAGAAGCACAACGCAGGTGGCATTCTCTACCTCGGAGTCGCCGACAACGAGGGAGAGAGACAAACGCCTCCGAGCAACAAGGCCCACATCCACCTCACGACCTGTCGCCCGCTGGTCGGCCCCCTGGTGGAGGTGAGCGATTGAGCCCGTCCAGAGCGCCCACGACAGAAGGGATGGCGCCGGATCGCGCAGGACCTGTGGGGAGGTAGGCGCCCACGGGATGGACAGCGCTCCGCCTCGCCACGCAGGTAATAAAGTCCAAGGGTTCTCGACAAGTACGCTCGAAACACCCCCACGCGGAGCCGCTCCGCGCCCGTGGCGCAATGGACAGCACCCCCGGCGCCGCCCGCGCACCCGCGGCGAACGGCTGGCCGTCTGTCGCAATGCATCAATCGTGCGGCCGGAGCACCCCAGAATGGCGGAGCCATCTCCCAGGTGAGGTAAGCATTCTCCTGATTCGGTGTCACCCGTTACGAAAGCGCCTACCCGGACTCAACCATTGTGATAAATCCAGAAAACCTTGTCTGAAGCGCTCGCTCAGCTTCAAGCACCGCTCGCCCTGCAGGGCGACGCCCCGGACAAGGGCCCCGGAGAGACGGCCGCTCTCGACCTCCTGCTCTTCGACAGCGGGAGGGTGACCTTCGCGCTGCGGGCGAAGCAGGTGGAAGAGGTCATCGCGTGGCGCGCTCCCGCGCCGCTGCCCCGCGTGGGTCCGCGGGTGCGCGGCATCCTCCAGGACCGGGGGAGGATCGTCGTGATCGTCTCGGTGCCGCTCGCGGAGCCGGCGGAGGCGCCGCTCCGGATCGTCGTCTGCCGGACGGCGCGCGGCTACCTGGGATTGCCCGCGGGCAAGACGCGGTGTGTGGCCGCGGTCGAGGTGTTCGGGGAGCTCTCGCCGGACGCCGTGGTCGACACGAGCGAGGGCAAAGTCACCTTCCTCGACGTGACCCATCTGCTCGACGCTGCCGGGGGCGCGCCGCAGCCGGTCGCCGCGCCGCGCGAGGCTCGGGCCGCCGGGTCGGGGCGATGAGCGATCAGCCGAGCTCCCGGTCGCCCGCGTCGAGGGTCAGGCCGCTGCACGAGCTGCCCGTCGACGAGGCGGGCGCGCCGCTGAGCGCGCCGCCCATGTCGCGGACGTCGCCGAGCGCGCCTGTGCTCGTCATCGACGACAGCGACATCGCCCGAGACGAGGCGTCCCGCGTGCTGCGCGCGGCCGGCTATCATGTCGTGGCGCTCCCGTCCCCCCTCGGCGCGACGCAGGCGATCGTGCGGCATCACGCGCGCGTCGTCGTCGTCGATATCTTCATGCCCACCATCCGGGGGGACCGGCTGCTCACCCTGTTCCGGAAGAACCAGCGGCTCGGGCACCTCGGCGTCATCCTGATGTCGGGGCACTCCGAGCGGGAGCTCGAGGGGCTGCAGCTCGATGTGCCGGCGGACGCGGTCCTGTCGAAGCGGCACCTCGATCGCCTGCCGGCCCTCGTCAAGCGGCTCGCCGCCCGGGAGCGGTGACGGTTGAAGGCCGGGCAGGGAAACACTGTGTCTCCGGCGGCCGCGATTCGAGCGCTCGCGGCCCTGGCGCTCCTCATCACCGCGAGCGCGGAGACCCACGCTGCCCCCTCGGTCCCCTACGAGCTGCGAGGGGCCATCCTCCTGCGCTCGCTCGGCTACGAGAGAGGGTTCACGAGCCGGACGGGCACGGCCGTGCTCGCCGTCGTCGGGGGGGCGTCGGGCGAGAGCGCGGAGGACTCCCGCGCGATGGCGACCGTGCTGTCGAAGCTGGCGGCGAAGACCACCGTGGCCAGGCGGCCGGCGACCGTGCAGCGCGTGACGTACACCTCGAAGGCCCAGCTCGCGGAGGCGCTGCGCGCCGGCGGCGCCGAGGTGGTCTACGTGGCGCGCGGGCTGGCCGCGGCGATCCCGGACATCCCGCCGCGCGAGGGCGCCGTGATCCGCATCGTCGTGTGCGGCGACGGCGACGACGCGAAGCGCGGCTGCGCCGTCGCCGTGGGGCTGGCCGGCGCCAAGCCCGAGCTCCTGCTGAACGTGAAGCACGCCAACGCCGTCGGCCTCCGCTTCGACCCGCAGCTCCTCCGGCTCGCCCGCATCGTCGACTGAGGCCCTCGGCGCACCGACGCCGCGCACTTCATCAACTCATGCTCAATTGATGGTCAATTTTCGATCCATCCGCTGGAAGATCGCTGCCCTCGTCGCGTCGGTGGCCATCGCGCTGTCGGCGCTGGATCTGTGGCTGATCCCCGACCGCGCCGCGCGGGCGAGCGAGGCCGAGCTGCGCGAGCGGGCCGGGATCCTGGCCACGATGCTCAAGGAGCCGATCGGCGTGGCCATGGACCTCGAGCAGCCGCCGGAGACCTTCCCGGACACCCTGCGCACCGCGATGACCGATCCGCTGGTGAGCTGGGTCGCCGTGTACGACGCGCAGGGCGAGCGCGTCGCCGCCATCGGCGCGGCGCAGGCGCCCGGGATCGCGCAGGGCGCCCGCCGCGGGGGCGACGACAGCGTCGTCGTCAGCGAGGCCCCGATCCGCTCGCGGAGCGGCGATCGCCCGCTCGGGACGCTGTCCGTCGGGCTGCGCAGCGACCGCATCGCGCAGCGCCGCGCCGACTCGCGCAGGACCATGGCCCTGCAGTCGGCCGGGGTCGTGCTGCTCGGCCTGGGCCTCGCGTGGATCGTCTCGGCGCGCATGACCCGGTCGATGGCGCACATCAAGGAGGCGGCCGATCGCATCGCCCGCGGCGACGTGTCGGCGCGGCTGTCCCTGCGGATCTCCGACGACGAGCTCGGGGAGATGGCGGCCGCGTTCGAGCGGATGAACACCCAGCTCCGCGAGCTCCAGGAGACGGCGGCGCGCGTCGCGGGCGGCGATTTCACCTGCACGATCACCGGCGACGGGGAGCTGTTCGCCGCGTTCCGGGCCATGGTGACGAGCCTCGAGGCGCTCGCCACGCGCGTCGGCAACACGTCGGCCGAGGTCGCCTCGGCCGCCGCCGGGATGTTCTCGTCGGTGCGCGAGCAGGAGACGACCGCCGGCCAGCAGAACGCGGCGCTGGAGGAGATCCGGCGGACGGTGGAGGCCCTGACCGCGAGCGCGGACCACATCGCGAAGGACGCGGCCACCGTGCGCGAGACGGCGCAGCGGAGCCTCGTCAGCGTCCAGCACACGGCGGAGCAGACGCGCCTCGTCAGCGCCCACTCGGGCCGGATCGGCGAGATCCTGTCGCTGATCCAGAGCATCGCCGACAAATCCGACCTGCTCGCGCTCAACGCCGCCCTCGAGGGCACGAAGGCCGGCGAGGTGGGGCGCGGGTTCTCGCTGGTGGCCGCGGAGATGCGCCGGCTGTCCGAGCACGTCATGGACTCGGTGCGCGACATCAGGAAGCTCGTGGCGGACATGCGCGCTGCCTCCCACGCGTCGGTGCTCGCGACCGAGGACGGGATCAAGCTGGCCCGCGACACAGCGGCCGCCGCCGCGAAGATCTCGGACGCTGTCGACCACCAGCGCGAGGGGACGGCGCGGGTGAAGACGGCGATCGTCGACATCGTCGGCGCGGTGAACGACACGCTGACGAGCAGCGCGGACGCGACGCGCTCGGCCGAGTCGCTGCTCCGGCTCTCGCGCGCGCTCAAGGCGACGGCGAGGGCCTTCCGGGTGAAGCCCGCCGGGGCGAAGGGCGACGGGCCGGCGGCCGCGGAGGCGGATGAAGAGCCGGGCTGACCTCGTCGCCGCGTTCCACCGGGCCATGCCGGACCGCGTGGCCGAGGCGACCGACCTCTGGCTCGGCTACGAGCAGGGCCACGGCGGCAACCTGCCGGTGCTGCGCCGCCTCCTGCACACGCTCAAGGGCGAAGCGCACATGCTGGAGCTGCTCCCGTGCGGCGACCTGGCCGAGCTGGCGGAGAGCGTCATCGACGCGCTGCCGGGCGGCGGGCGCCCGACGCAGCTCACGGGCGACAGCCTCCTCGCCGCGCTGGAGGCGCTCGGGGTCCTGTCGGCGAGCGCCGGCGAGGAGGCCGCGCCCGACCTCGAGGGCGTGAGGGAGACGCTCCGCGCCGCGCGCGCGGCGCTCCTGGGCG
>NZ_JEMA01000156.1 GCF_001589285.1 Sorangium cellulosum
CCGGGGCGACGGCGGCCGGGCCGTGGCGGAGGCCGAGGTAGACAGCGGCGGCGATCATGGCGCTGCCGAGGAGGATCGCGGTGGGGGTCGAGAGCTGCCTGCCCATGCCTTGGCGGTTCCGCGGAGCCCGGGAGCTCCGCCCCCGCGCCGGTCCACGGCCGTGGCTGCTTAGCCGGAATGCGCGCCGGCGGCGAGGCGCCTCCGCGCCCGCCCGGCCGCCGCGCCGCGGCCGTTTGACAGCCGCGCGCCGGATCGCTCTGATGCCGCGCCGTGTGGTCCGTCCTCCTTGTGTTCGCCGCGACGTACGTGCTCATCGCGGCGCGGCGCCTGGCCGTCCTGCCGATCGGACGCCCTGCCGGCGCGCTCGCCGGCGCGTGCGCCATGGTCCTCCTGAGCGCGCTCGACCCCGGCGCCGGCCTGACCCCGCACGAGGCGTTCGCGGCGATCGAGCCGAACACCATCGGCCTCCTGCTCGGGATGATGCTGCTCGCGGCGTCGCTCGAGCTGGCCGGCGTCTTCGAGCGCGCCGCCGCGTGGGTCGCGCGGCGGAACCTGTCGCCGGTCCGCCTCCTCTACCTCGTCACGCTCGGCGCCGGGCTCGCCTCCGCGGTGCTGCTGAACGACTCGGTCTGCGTGATGCTCGCGCCGCTCGTCGACCGGACCGCCCGGCGCGCGGGGCTCGATCGCGTGCCGTACCTCCTCGCGCTCGCGATGGGCGCCAACGCCGGCAGCGCGCTCACGCTCGCGGGCAACCCGCAGAACATGCTCGTCGGCCACCTCTCCGGCATCTCGTACCGCACGTACCTGCTGGAGGCGGGCCCGGCGGCGCTCGTCGGGCTCGCCGTCACGGCCGTGACGCTGCACCTCCTGCTCCGCCGCCGGATCGCGGCGCGCGCCTTCCCCCCCGAGGCCGCGCCCGAGCCCGCGCCGCCGTCGTCGCGGGACGCGCGGCCGAGCGCCCTCGCGCCGCTCGTCTGCATCGCTGTCGTCTCGGTCCTCTTCGTGCTCGGCGCGAACCTCGCGTGGACGGCGATCGGCGGCGCGACTGCGGCCATCCTGCTGCACCGGCGCGACGCGACCGGCCTGTTCGAGCGGGTCTCGTGGACGGTGCTCGTGTTCTTCGGCGCCCTCTTCATCGTCGTGGCGGGCCTGCAGAAGACCGGCATGCCCGAGCAGGCGCTGCGCGCGGCCAGCCCCTTCCTGCCCGCGGGGCCGACGATGGGCGTCCTCGGGCTGAGCATCGCGATGCTCGTCGGCTGTCAGATCGTCTCGAACGTCCCCTTCATCCTGCTCGCCGAGTCGTACATCCAGAGCCAGCCCGATCCGCACCTCGCCTGGATCGCGACGGCCCTTGTCTCCACCCTCGCGGGCAACCTCACCCTGCTCGGCTCGGTGGCGAACATCATCGTCGTCGAGACCGTCGGCGCCGAGCGCGAGATCGGCTTTCGCGCCTACGCCCGGGTGGGGGTCCCGGTGACGCTCGCCTCGACCGCCGCCGCGCTCCTCTGGCTCCTGCTCGTGCGCTGAGCCGCGCGCCGAGCCGCCCGTTCACCAGGGCCGCCGCCGCGCGCCGGACGCACCGTGTCGATCAGAGCCGTGCCTGCCCCAGCGCCCCGGGGGGGCGCCTATGCCGCGCCGCGGCGAGGTCGGGCTGCCGCCCCGGCGCCGCCCTGCGCCGCCCGTCGATCCACGCGTGGACCACCGTGATCCCCACCGCGGCACAGAAAGCAGGGCTCACGGCGAGCATCACGAGAGGTCGAAGGGCCCGAGGAAAGGCGCGCGTTTTCATGTGACCCAGCATACACCCGCCAGCACGGGTGGAGTAGCGCGCTGCGTCGAGACAGCGTCGAATTCGGAGGGACGAGCAGCCCGCACCCGACGCCATTGAAGAACGGCAGACGGAAAAATCTTGTATTGCTGGATCACACTGTCTACACCTGCGTGACCGATCTCGACCCTCTGCGCGGCGCGGCCCGCAGCGCCGTCGCGGCGAGCGCGGCTCTCGGAGGCGCGCCAGAGCGGCCGCTCTCCCGCGCGGAGGTGAGCGAACCGCTGTCACCCATCTCCTGGAGAGGCCCTGAATGGCGCACGAGCTATCGAAACGAGTCGCCCTTGTCACCGGCGCTTCCCGCGGCCTCGGCGCGGCCATCGCGCGCAAGCTCGCGGGGTCCGGCGCGCGGGTGGCGATCAACTACTTCGGCGGGCGCGAGGGGGCGACGCGCGTGGTCGAGGACATCCGCCGGGACGGCGGCGAGGCCGAGGCGTTCCAGGCCGACGTGCGCGACGAGCGGGACGTCCTCCGCCTCGTGGGCGAGGTGCGGGCGCGCTTCGGCCCCGTCGAGGTGCTCGTGCTCAACGCGACGGGCCCGCAGCCGTACGCGAAGCTCGAGGAGCTGACCTGGCGTCACTGCCTCGACCAGCTCGAGTTCTTCGTGAAGAGCCCGGTCCTCCTCTCGCAGGCGGTGGTGCCCGAGATGAAGGAGCGCCGCGCGGGGCGGATCATCAACATCGGCTCCGAGGTGTTCGAGCAGGGCGTCCCCGAGTTCTCGAGCTACGTCTCGGCGAAGGGCGCGCAGCTCGGCCTCACGCGCTCGTGGGCGCAGGAGCTCGGCCCGTGGGGGATCACGGTCAACCTGGTCGCGCCCGGCTGGATCCCTGTCGAGCGCCACGCCAGCGAGGGCCTCACCGACGCCCAGAAGCAGTCCTACGCGTCGGGCAACGCGCTCCGGCGCATGGGGACGCCGGACGAGATCGGCGATGCCGTCGCGTTCCTCGCGTCCGACGCCGCCAGGTTCATCACGGGCCAGAAGCTGTCCGTGAACGGCGGCAGGACCCTGGCCTGACGTCCATCCCCGGCCTCCCGCCCCGCGACAGCGTGAGAAAGAAAGAGCCGCCGTCCGCGCGGGAGCGTCGAGCTTCGCTACAAGAGCCCCTGGTGGGAGAGGGAGAGCAGGTCCATCGACGTCGCGACAGCGACGTGGATCGCGCACCCGCCCCAGATGGAGTCGCTCTTCAGGCTCACCGTGCCGAGGATGAACCCGGCGAGCACCGAGCCGAGGGTCTCGGGCAGCGGCTTGCCGAAATGGATCATCGTGTAAGGCACCATCATGACGAAGATGGATGAATAGCCGAGCGCGCGGCGGATCCCGTGGATGAAGAAGCCGCGGTAGAAGAACTCCAGCGCGACGAACTGCGCGGCGTAGAGGGCCTCCCACCCCCAGAACCACGGCCACAGGTCCTCGCCCCGCGCGAGCTTGTAATAAGGGTACTTCGCCTGGAAGGCCGGCGAGAGCGACGCGACGTACAGCACGGGCGCCATCACCGCGAAGAAGAAGGCATAGATGGACAGGTGCCGCGCCGTCCCGCGGACGCGCAGGCCGAGGCTCCGGATCGGGTCGCGCAGCACGAGGCGGGCGACGAGGAGGGTCGGGACCAGATAGCCGGTGAGGCGGCCGACCGCCCAGACGATCCGCTGGTGAAACCGGCGGTCCGGAGAGGTGTTCAGCGCGTCGTGGAGCCGCGCCGCGAGCTCGTCGAGGCCCACGGCGCGCAGGCCCTGGACCATCCAGCGCGTGTCGTTCTCGTTGCCGGCGAAGCGGACGAAGATGAGCACGCCGATCACCGCGAGAAACACGCTCACGATACGCCGGCTGACGTCGCCCGCCGGCGTTGTGCTCCGGTAGAGCGCGGCCTCGGCGTCGAGCCGGTCGCGCAGGTCGATCACGTACTCCTGCCAGATCCCGCGGAAAAAGCGTCCGATCACGCGCGGTGCTTATCACCGCGGGCGGCCGCGACACAACGCGGAAGCCCGTGGTGACGTTGCGCTCCCAGGGAGTCGCGCGCGCCGGGCCGCCACCCCGGAGGGGCGCGCGGCCCCGCGGCGCGGGATCACTGCGTGCTGGTGGGATTGACGATGATCTCGACGCGCCGGTTGTTGGCGCGGCCCTCGACGCTCGCGTTGTCCGCCACCGGGCGGTCCGGCCCGTGGCCGACGGTCGTGATCTTGTCGGCGGGGAGCCCCACGCTGATGAGGTGGTTCTTCACGGCGTCGGCGCGATCGAGCGAGAGCTTGCGGTTCGCCTGGGCGGAGCCGGTCGAGTCGGTGTGCCCCTCGATGCGGAGCGGCGGCGACCCCTGGTCCTTCAGGGTCGTCGCGACCTGGTTGAGCTTCTCCTTGGCGATCGGCAGGAGCTCGGACTTGCCCGAGGCGAACAGGACGGCGCCGGAGAGCGTGATGACCACGCCGCGCTTCTCCTCCTTGACCGCGGCGATCTCCTTCAGGCTCGCGAGCGCCGCGTTCGCGACGCGCTCGGCCTCCCGCCGCGCCGCCTCGGCCTCCTTGCGGGCCTTCTCGGCCTCGGAGCGCGCGCTCTCGGCCTGGAGCCGCCCGCTCTCGGCCTGGGCGCGCGCCTGGCGCTCGCGCTCGATCTGCTGCTGGTTCGTCTGCAGCGCCTCCTTCGCGGTGGCGAGCTGCTGGTGCGAGAGCTCCTTGAAGCTCGCCTCGGCCTCGGCCTTGTCGCGCTGCGCCTGCTCGAGCGCCGCCGCCGCCTCGGCCTGCCGCGCCTTGCGGTCGGCGATGTAGGCGAGGTCGCGCGCCTGCTGCGACTCGGGCTCCTCGTTGAACGCCCCCTCGGCGCGGGAGAGCGCCTGCTTCGCCGTGTCGAGCTGGGCGGGCGCGAGGCTCGCCGCCGGGCCCTGGGCCGCGCGCTTGTAGCTCGTGCGGGCCTCGACGAGCTCCTTCGGCGGCATCGCCGCGCTGCACCCCGACGCCGCGTAGAGCGCGGCGCACAGCGCGAGGGACCGGCCGGCCAGGGACAGGATCTTCACTCCAGAAGCCATCACCTTCACCTCTCGCTTCACTTGACCCCCGCCTGCTCGAGCTGCTCGACCTGCTTCAGCGCGTCCTGGGCCTGGGCCTGCGTGGCGCGCGCCTTCGCGATCGCCAGCGCGAGCTCGGCGTCCGCCTCGGCGCGCTCGAGGAGCGGCAGGGCGGCCTCGTTCTCGCCGGCCTGCATGAGCTGCCTGGCCTTCTCGATCTGCTCGTTGGCGAGCTTCAGGTGGAGGGTGGCCTGCGGGTCGGTCCCGGCGCCCACCTCGCCCGCCGCGCGGATGGCGGCCTGCGACGCGGCGAGCTGGTCGTTCGGCGGCGGCACGCTGCCGCCGCACCCGACGAGGGCAAGACCGAGCAATGCTGCGAGCACTGCGGCCGGGCTCGCAAGACGGCGTGTGGCTGGCTTGTTGTTCGGGCTTCGGTTCACCCGTCCCTTGTACAACACCCGAGGTCATCAAGAAATCAGGAAACCCCTGCCTTTCAAGGCAATTATCCCCGGAGCGCGCGGGACAGCGCGCGCGGCGCGGCGCGCGCGCGGCGGCTGGTCTTCCGGCTAGTCGACGCGCATCGAGCTCGCGCGGACGATGCGGATCCGCGCGTCGCGCGCGTCGGGCTGGTTGACCGCGCGCGCGAAGTCGGGCGCCGCGGGGGAGGCCACCTCGACGACGGACGCGGTGCTGCCGATCCGGATCGCGCCGATCTGCTGGCTCGACACGCCGCCGCGGCGGCACACGAGGGCGAGCAGGCGCCGGGGATCGGCGCCGTGGCGCTCCCCCCAGTTGACCTGGAAGGGCACGAACGGCAGGCGCGGGGCGTGCTCCGCGTCGCCGCGGCGAGCAGCGCCGCCGCGAGGAGCGACGTCGCCGCGGAGAGCAGCGCCGCCGTAGCGGCCGGCGTCGTCCCGACGACCGGCGGGGCGGTAGACGGCGCCGCCGTGGCGGACGGCGTCGCCGCGATGCCCGGCGGCGCGATCGCGCGACGGCGCCTCGGACCGGGGCGGCGCGACGGCGGTGACGGGCTGCGGCGCGCAGGGGCCTGTGTGCTTCGCCCGCGCGAGGAGCGCCGCGACGAGCTCGGTGGCGTCCATGTCCGCGAGCAGGCGCGCGGCGAGCTGCATGAGCCGCGGCTCGGGCGCGGGGCCCG
>NZ_JEMA01000157.1 GCF_001589285.1 Sorangium cellulosum
CGGGCGCCCCGCCGCCCGCCGCGCAGCCTGCGGCCTCCCCTGCGCCCCCTGCGCTTCCGCCGGTGCAGCCCTTCGCGCCCCCGATGTCCGCCGGGCGCAAGCAGGCGCCGCCGCCTCCTCCTCCGACGCCCGCCCAGCTCGCCGCGCTCGCCGAGCTCGAGAAGGAGGCGTCCGCCTACGAGAAGGCGGCCCGCGACTACCGGGGCGCCATCACGCGCATCGTGCAGCACCACTACGAGGACCGGCGCCGCCGCATCCTCTCGGCGCTCGACCGCGAGATCGAGACGGAGCGGAAGGGGCTCCGCGACGCCCGAGAAGAGGCGATCCGCCGGCTCGAGGTGTTCGTCCAGCGCTACAGCGGCCCGAACGCCCACCCGGAGAACACCCCCGACGCGATGTTCCGCCTGGCCGCGCTCTACGAGGAGCGCGCCCGCACGGACTCCGACGCGAGCGAGGACCTCAGCGCCGCGCTGCTCCCGGCCATCGCGCTCTACAAGCGCGTGATCAGCGAGTTCCCGCAGTACCGCGAGCTCGCCGGCATCTACTACTACCTCGGTCACGCGCTGAACGACTCCGTGCGATTCCCCGAGGCGCAGCAGGTGTGGCGCTCGCTCGTGTGCCACAACAGGTACCCGTACCCGGTCGAGCCCGATCCGAAGGATCCGACGCGCGACACCGTCGGCGGGCTCCCTCAGGACCACGACGACGACTACTGGACCGGCTGGGAGGCGCGCCACCCGACGCCGATCGGCGCGACGCCGGGCGGCCGGGCGTTCCAGCCCGCCCGCAGGGCCGGGAGGGGGCAGGCGCCCGTCGTCGAGGACGAGACGACCTACAGCAACCCGTACGCGGACGATTGCCAGCCGATCCCGCAGAAGACGGCGCTCGGCGCCGAGCCCCGCTACATCGCCGAGATCTGGTGGCAGATCGGCGACTACCACTTCAACGAGATCGACCGCGCTGGCGGGCCGTTCAACTACAACAGGGCCGAGTCCGCGTACCGGCAGTCCATCAAGTACAAGAAGCCGCCGGTCCACGGCGTCGCGATGTACAAGCTCGCCTGGACGTACTTCAAGCAGCAGCGCTACGAGACGTCGGTACGCCAGTTCATCGAGCTCCTGCGCTACACCGACGAGCAGGAGAAGCTGACCGGCGATCCTGGCGCGGATTTCCGGGCGGAGGCGTACACCTACATCGCCGGCTCGCTCACGTACCTCGACTTCGTCGGCCCCGGACCGGACGAGCCGTACATCCCGCGCAACGACGTCCTCGACGTCGAGACCGACCCGCGCATGGCCGAGCAGAAGATGCGGGTGGCCATCGAGCGCGTCCAGGATCCCAAGCTGATCCCGCAGGATCAGAAGTGGACTGTCGAGGTCTACAAGGCGCTCGCGATGGAGTTCAAGGAGCTCAACCAGTATCGGAACACGATCGAGGTGAGCGAGATCATCCTCCAGAAGTGGCCGATGCACCGCGACGCGCCCGTCGTCCAGAACCAGATAGCGGACATCTACGACACGCTCACGTCGCAGTCGCGTGAGGGCACGGCCGAGCGGGCGCTGAACTCGGCGAAGGCGCTCGAGGCGCGCACGAAGCTCGCCCAGTACGTGGGGACGACCCCGTGGGTCGAGGCCAACAAGGACGATCCCGAGGCGATCCAGACCGCCGAGCGGCTGGTGCGCGGCGGGCTCCGCCGGGCCGCCGCCGATCACACGAACGCCGGCAGCGCCCTCGTGCAGCAGGCGCTCACCGTGGGCGAGAAGGAGACGCGCGACCCGATCTTCGAGCGCGCGCTCGGCGAGTACCGCCTCGCCGCGCAGGGCTGGGCCGGCTACCTGGCCCAGGACGAGAACGCCCCCGACGCGTACGAGAGCCGGTACTGGCTGGCCGACGCGCACCACATGGTCGTCGTGATCACGGTGGCGATGGATCGCTCGCCCACGCGTCAGGAGGTCGAGCTGGCGAGGAGCTCCGCGGTCGGCGTGCGGGACTCGAACGAGGACGACAAGTACCTGCAGCCGGCGGCGTACATGGTCGTCGACACCGCCCATCAGGCGCTCCTGGATCGACACAAGCTCTTCCAGCGGACGAACGGCGCCGAGGGCCTCGAGCCGCGCGAGAAGCTCAAGATCGTCGGCGAGGGCGACGAGCAGCGCGTGATCGCCGAGCCGCTGCCCGCCGAGGCCCAGGCGGCCGTCACCGCGCGGGACGAGTACATCCAGCGCGTCCCTCCCGCGCTCGACGCCCCCAAGAACATCGACCTCTACGCGTTCCAGGCGGCCGACTACTACTTCCTGTACGGCCAGTTCGCCGAGGCGCGCAGGCGGCTCGAGCCCATCTACAACACGCAGTGCGGCAAGACGGAGTTCGGCTACAAGGCGTGGGAGCGGCTCACGACGATGTCGAACCTCGAGAACAACGTCGAGCAGAGCCGCAAGCTCGCCGAGGCGGCGCTCACGCGGAGCTGCGCGGTCAGCGAGGAGCAGAAGCTGAAGGAGGGCGACATCGCCCGCCCGACGATCTCCCGCGGCTACTACCTCGACGCCGCACGGGCCTTCGAGAAGGCCGAGAAGATGCCGGACGGCCCGGCGCGCGTCGCCGCCTGGCGCGAGGCCGCCGCGCTCTACCGGGTCGCGCTCGAGAAGGCGCCGGCCCGCGACGAGGCGCCGGAGGCCGCCATGAACGGCGCCTATTGCTACAAGCAGGTCGGCGACTACGACCAGGCCATCGAGATGTACTCCCTGTTCATCAAGGAGTACGGAAACGAGGCGAACCTGGCGAAGCTCGAGAAGGGCGACCCGGAGGCGAACCCTCCGAAGAACCCCGATCCGAAGCGCTACGTCGAGCGGGTGAAGTACCTGAAGCAGGCGTACGACGCGCTCTCCGCCGCGTACGTCCTCTTCTTCAACTACCGCAGCGCGGCCGAGACGTATGACACGATCGCGCGCAACCCGCGGTTCGAGCAGGCGGCGCGCCGGGACGCGGCCCGCAACTCGGTGCTGCTCTACGCGAACATCGGCGAGCGCGACAAGATGACCGCCGCGCGCGCCACCTTCATGGGCCTGAACCCGCCCCCCGAGCAGAAGGCCGACATCGACTTCCTCGTCGCGTCGGCGGACCTGAAGGCGTGGGACGAGCAGGGCTCCGACGAGGGCCCGAACCGCGCCGCGCGCACCAAGGCGATGCAGTCGATGGAGGCCTACTACACGGCCAACAAGAACAACCCGGCCGCGAGCGCGTACGTCGTCCAGGCGGCGTACCACGCGTCGAAGATGCGCGCCGCCGCCGCCGACCCGCGGGCGCGGGAGTGGTGCAAGAACACCATGACGGCGTTCACGTCGTTCCGGAGCTCGGCGACTGGCGACAAGGTGAAGCCGCTCGGGTCGCTGCAGGCCGACATGGCGGCCGAGTGCGCCTACAGGGCCATCGACGACCGCATCAAGGCCGAGTTCGACTACGACACCGGGCACCACCGCTACGAGGGCGTCATCGACCAGGTGAAGCGCGCCTTCGAGGCCGACATCAAGAAGGCCAACGACAGGTACTGGAAGGATCTCCAGGAGGTCATCACCGCGTACGAGTCGAGGCAGTGGTCCGCCGCCGCGCGCGCGCGGCAGGGCTCGCTCTACGACTCCTGCCGAACCGGCCTTTATAACGCGCGCCCGCCGGGTCTCCGGCTCTACACGGACAAGGAGGAGAAGCTCCTCAAGCTCGCCGAGACGAGCGATCGCGAGGACCTCCAGGAGACCGCCGACGCGCTCCGCCAGAACCGGCGCGAGCAATGGCGCGCTGCGCGCGAGCGGCTCCTCGCCGACGCCGACCAGGCGATGGTCAAGTTCTACGTCGAGTCCGTCGTCTGGGCGAAGGCGTGGAAGGTCCGGAATCCGGCCGTGGATCACGCGATCCAGCGGCTCGCGTTCTTCACGGACATCCTCGGCGACGCCAAGCTCCGCGAGTGGAGCCAGGGGGTCATCGATCCCGAGACGAAGCGCCCGTTCGAGTACAAGGATGGCCTCTTCCTCCGGACGCGGCCCGGCATGACCCCGCCGCTCGCGCCCGACGGCCTCCCCCTTCCCCTGCCGGTCGTCCCATGAAGCGCCGCCTCCCTGTCACGCTCCTCGCCTGCCTGCTCGCGGCCCTGTCGCCGTTCGTCCTCGCGTCTTGCGGCGAGGAGGCGACGCCTCCGCCGAAGGCGCCCACCCGCCCGGTGGGCCCTGCCGGCGCGACCCCGCCCGTCCAGGCGCCGTACGGCATCACCGACGCCCCGAGCTCGGCGCGGCCGTACGATCAGCCCGCGCAGCCCGCGCACCCGGCGATGAACGCCCGCGCGGCGGCGGTCTATCAAAGCGGCCTGCAGGCGTTCGCGAACGGCGACCTCGCCAACGCGCGGGCGCTGTTCGCGCAGGCGACGCAGGCCGACCCGCGCGCCCACCAGGCGTTTTACTCGCTCGGCGTGGTGCAGGAGCGGCTGCGCGACCCGGGCGCTGGCGCGAGCTACCGCCAGGCGTTCACGCTCGTGCCCGACTACGAGCCCGCGATCATCGCGTACGCGATGCTCCTCGCCAGGAAGGACCAGCTCGGCGAGGCCGAGCGCCTGCTCAACGAGAAGCGCGGCCAGATGCCGAAGTCGGCGGCCGTCGCGGCGACGCTCGCGGAGATCAAGTCGCTCCAGAGGGACACCGGCTCGGCGCAGCGGCTCGCGCAGGAGGCGCTGAAGATCAACCCGGACTACCGGCCGGCGATGGTCATCATCGCCCGCGATCACTACAGGAACCGGCGCCTCGACCTGGCCCTGTACGCGCTCCAGGCGATCCTGGACGGGTTCGAGCCGGTCAGCGAGAACCCGCCGCGCGACCGGGACAACGCCGAGGCGCTGCTGCTCCGTGGCCTCATCTACCGGGAGCAGGGGCAACGCGCAGCGGCGCTGGAGGAGTTCCGCAAGGCGGTCGCGCGCCGCCCCGATCTCGTCGAGGCGCGGGTGCAGCTCGCGACCTACCTGCTCGAGGCGGGCAACGCCCAGGAGGCGCTGCCGCTCCTGGAGGGCGCCGTCCGGTTCGACTCCGAGCACCTCGCCGCGCACCTCAACCTCGGGGACGCTTACCGCCTGCTCGAGCGCTACACGGACGCGAAGCGCGAGTTCGACTGGGTCCTCGCCCGCAACCCGAACCTGCCGCAGATCCACTACGACCTCGGCCTGCTCTACCTCTTCGCCCCCAGCATTCCCGGCATGACGCCGAAGCAGCAGGTGGCGGAGGCCATCAAATCGCTGACGAGGTTCCAGGAGCTGCGCAACAAGGGCCAGCGCGACGACTCGGAGGAGCTCCTGAACCGCGCCAAGCTCAAGGAGGGCGAGCTCAACGCGGCTGCCGCCGCAGCGCAGCCCGCGGCCCCGCCTCCTCCTGCTGCCCAGACCGACGGGGGCGTCGCCGACGCCGCGACCGACACGTGAGGGAGACCATGAGCATGTACAAGGCACTTGCGCTGGGTTCGGTCCTGCTCGCGACCCTCTGCCATGTCGAGCGCGCGGACGCGCAGGAGACGGGCAAGCAGCGCGGGGTCATCACGCTCGCGGAGGTCACGATCACCGGCCGCATCCAGAAGCCGATCGCGGCCGTCGACGTGAGCCGGATCCAGCCGAAGCTCACGCTCGCCGAGCTGCGCCAGCCGTTCCTCGACCGCATCGAGCAGGCGATCTTCAAGGAGCCGTTCTAGCGCCGCGCGCCGGAGATCCTGCCCGATCTCCGGCTGCCGCCTCGCCCCGGGATCCCCGCGCGCGCTCGACCTGTCGCCGTGTCCGCCGTGCTCTTCATCGCGCTGTCGATCGCGGCGAGCGGCGCCTGCGCCGCTGTCTCGTGGCGCCACCCGGCGCAGGTCGCGGCAGCGACGGGCGCGGACCTGACGGCGCTCGCGCGCGCGCTCCGCGCGCTCCCCGTCGACGCGCGGCTGGCCGAGCTGGCGAGGCGGTCGCCGCCAGAGAGCTGGGAGCGCCGGCTCGCGGACGAGCTCCTGTCCGCCGCCGGCCCGCGCGCGAGGGTCGCGGCGGCGAACGATCTCCTCGCCGAGATCGAGCAGCGGCTCGACGTCGGCGCGGGGTGGCCGCGCGCGGCGGCGCGCCTGTCGGCGCTCGTCGCGCTGCTCCTCGCCACGGTCTCCTTCCTCGCGCAGGCCGGCCCGTCCATCCTCGCGCTCGTGCTCGGCGCGGGC
>NZ_JEMA01000158.1 GCF_001589285.1 Sorangium cellulosum
TTGTCGGGCGGGGGGGCGGGGGGCGCCTCGTCCTTGCGGATGGCGGAGGCGACCGAGGGGTCGATGGCGTTCGCGTCGGTGGGCTTGTTGGGACGGAGCGACTCGAGGCTGCTCAGCGTCACGAGATCCTCGTAGGCGAAGGCGATCTCGGCGTCGCCCCGCTCGATCGCGCGGAAGCGCGTGGCCGCATCCTTCCAGTCGACCTCGGTGACGTAGCGGCCCTTGTCCGGGTCGGGCGGCGTCACGCGGCCAGGCAGGCCGAAGGTGCTCGCGAGCTTGGTGACGGCGGACGTGAAGTCCTTGCCGCGCGGGTTGCCCTCGCCGAGCGCGTGCTCGTCGATGATCTTCCAGAGCTTGTCCTGGATGAAGAAGAAGTGCCGCTTCCCGCCGTCGCGGATCAGCGTCATCATCGACTCCTTGTTGAGGTAGGTGTACTCGCCCTTCAGCGGCGTCGCGTCGATGCCGGTCGGCAGCTTGCCGAAGTCGATGCGGCTGCGGCGGAACGCGCTCTTCTCCTCGGCGAGCTCGGCGTCGAGCGCCCTCATCTTCACGCCGGGCGAGGTCGCCTTGTAACGGGGCACGTAGGCCTCATCGAGCATCTTGTCGATGACCGCCGCTACCTGCTTGGTGCTCATCCCCCACTGGATGCCTGGAGGGGTCAGCGCGATCGTCTTCTTCGTCGCCGGCGGATCGGCGGGCCGGGCGGGAGCCGCGGCGTTCCCCCGCTTCGGCTGGGCAGCCACCACGGCCGTGCTCGTGATCGCCGCAAGGCCCAGCCCCACGGCCAACCCCGCTCCCAGGAGCCTCTTCGCTTTCATGTTCTTCCTCCAAGCCGGCGCAGGCCCAGTCCCCGCGCGCTCTGCCATCGCAAAAGTTAGGACGCCCCGCCCGGCAAGCCCGGGAACGCTAGCACCAGCGGTAGGACAGGAGAATAGGATCCCCGCACCGACCGGGGTCGACCCCACGTCAGGGCGTTGGACGATCGCTCGGCGGGATCGATGGAGCGCGGGGCGGGCGGCGGAGGGGACCTCGCCGCGTGAGCGCGCGAGGGGAACGAAGGGGGAGCTGCGACGATGGCGAACTGCGGCGGGATTCGGACAAACCGGCCTCGGCAGCGCGTGTCACCGATGTGGGTCAAGTCCTGACAGGGCCGGGTCAACGTGCTACGAGCTCCGGTCCCAGGGATGATTTCCGTCGCCGGTGTTGCTCCTTTGCGCCTCGCGCTCGCCGTGCTGGCGATCGTTGGCCCCGCCGGCGGCTGCGTCGCCGGTCAGGAGCGCCCCACGACGGCCGTCGATCCGCTCTCCGGCCTGCCGACCTGGGAGGGGCACGCGCCCGAGGTCTTCGACGACAACATCGAGCCCGCCGCCGTGGGCTTCTCGCTCGACGGCCCCTCGCCGAGGTCGGACCGGTTCCTCCGGGAGCGGGCGCAGACAGCGGACGTCGTCGCGCGGGTCCGCGTCAGCACGGTGACGGTCGACTCGATCGGCGAGCAGAGCACCTACCACCTCGCGGTCCACATCATCGACGCGCCGCTGGCCACGCCCCGGGTGGCGGACCGGGCGTTCGAGCTCCACATCCGCCCGACGAGCCGCGCCTTCGGCGTCGCGAAGGCGGTTGACGCGCGGCTCCGGGGGCTCACCTTCATCGCCTTCATCCGACGCTTCGCCGGCGAGGCAGGCGAGCCGGAGTTCCACTGGCACCTTTCACCTGATACAGCGGAGGTCACCGCGGCCGTCAAGGAGGCCGTCGTCCTCGGGGAGCTGTCATCGCCGTGAGCAACGTGAGCATCAAGACGGTCAAGGAAGTCGACGCCCTCCGTGTCGCCTCGCAGATGGCGGCGGAGACGCTCCTCGGCGTCGGCGAGATGATCCGCGCCGGCATCACCACCGAGGACATCAACACCTTCGTCCACGAGGACACCCTCCGCCGCGGCGGCTACCCAGCGCCGCTGAACTACCACGGGTTCCCGAAGAGCGTGTGCACCTCGATCAACGAGGTGGTGTGCCACGGCATCCCGTGCGACCGCGTCCTCGAGCCGGGCGACATCATCAACGTGGACGTCACCACGATCTACAACGGCTTCTACGGGGACACGTCCGCGACCTTCTACATCGGCAAGCCGTCGCCGGAGGCGAAGCACGTGACCGAGGTGTCGCGGCGCAGCCTGCAGCTCGGCATCGCCCAGGTCCGGGACGGGGCGCGCCTCGGCGACATCGGGGCCGCGATCCAGGAGTTCGCAGAGGCCGAGGGCTGCTCGGTGGTGCGGGCCTTCGTCGGCCACGGCATCGGGCGGCGCTTCCACGAGGCGCCGCAGGTCTCGCACGTGGGCAAGTACGGGAGCGGCGCCCGGCTCCGCGCCGGCATGTGCTTCACCATCGAGCCGATGATCAACCTCGGCACCTACGAGGTCGAGGTCCAGGAAGACAAGTGGACCGCGCTGACGGCCGATCGCTCGCTGTCGGCGCAGTTCGAGCACACCATCGTCGTCACGAAGAGCGGCTGCGAGGTGCTGACGCGGCGGAGCAGGTCGCTCGCGAACAGCGAGATCTTCCCCGATCCGTTCGCCGTCTCCGCGGCGCGAGCGCTCTGACGCGCAGCGCGCCGCGCGTCCGTCAGAGCGCCCGCGCCGGGCGAGCGCGCCGCGCGGCGCTCGACGGCCGACCCCGGCCAGCGGGGGCGCGGTGGACCGGAGACGGCGATCGGAAACGGAGTTTTGTCGACCGATCGGCGCAGGATTAGGGGTAGAAGCAGCCATGGCCTTGGACGAAACGTCGCGTGCCAGAATCGCGCCGTATGTGTCGAGCCTGACGGCCGACGTCTTCTCGCTGTCGGGTCTGCCCGAGGAGGTCATCGCCGTCCTGTTCGCGTACTACTCGCGCAGCCGCGATGACCTGCGCACCAACCTGGCGCGCCTGCTCGGCGACGAGGAGCTCGACGTCGCCCCGGAGGCCGACGATCGGCCGCAGCGCGGGCTCGCGTTCGCGTCGGACAAGGCGCGGAGCTTCCACGAGAAGTGGGTCGTCGGCTACGGCCACGCGTCGGTCGCGGAGCACGCCGTGGTGCACCTCGCGATCGAGAACGTGAGCATCGTCGCGTCGAAGGTGATCGAGGACCTGCGGCTCGGCTCTTACACGGAGAAGAGCACGCGCTACGTCGTGTTCGATCAGCACGCGTTCGTCGACCTGCCGGAGATCGAGGCCGAGCACGCCGCGAGGTACCGGGCCTCGTGCGAGCGGCTCTTCGCGGCGTACCTCGACCTGGTCCCGAAGGTGACCGAGCGGCTGAGCGCGCGCGAGCCGAAGCCCGCGAAGATGTCGGACGGCGCCTACAAGGCGGCGCTGCGCTCGCAGGCGTGCGATCTCCTGCGCGGCCTCCTGCCGGCGGGGACGCGGACGAACATCGGCCTGACCGCGAACGCGCGGGCGCTCGAGATCCTGCTCACCAAGATGATGTCGCACCCGCTCGAGGAGGTGCGCAGGGTCGGCCGCGAGATGCACGCGGCGGCGCTCGCCGTGACCCCGACGCTCGTCAAGTACGCCGCGCCGAACGAGCTCCGGAAGGAGCTGCAGGCGACGATCGCCGCGGCGATGCGGCGGGTCTACACGCCGCCGGAGGAGGGCGTGAGCGCGACGATGGTGATCAACCAGCCCGTCCGGCTGGTGCGCTACGACAAGGACGCCCTGGAGCGCGTCGCGCTGGCGCTGGCGTACGAGGGAAGCGACCCGGGCGTGCACGCCTACAACCTGGGCGACGCGCTCCGACGCGCGACCCTGCCGGAGCTCATCGCCATCGCGCAGGCGGCGTGCGCGAAGCGCGGGCCGTACGACGCCCCGCCGCGCGCGTTCGAGGCGTCGACCATGACCTTCGAGCTGATGCTCGACTACGGCGCGTACCGCGATCTGCAGCGCCACCGGATGCTGACGCCCGCGACGCAGCGGCTCACCTGCCGGCTCGGCTTCGAGACGCCGCAGGCGCTCTCGGAGCTCGGCCACGCCGAGGCCTACCAGGACGCGATGCTCGCCGCGCGCGACGCCTGGCACGCCACGGAGGAGCGCTACCCCCTCGAGGCGCAGTACGCGGTGCCGCTCGGCTTCCGCGTGAGGACGCTCTGGACGCTGAACCTGCGCGAGCTCTTCCACGTGATCGAGCTCCGCTCGGCGAAGCAGGGGCACACGAGCTACCGGCGCATCGCCCAGGGGCTCTACCGCACAGCGATCACGGTGCACCCGTGGCTCAAGGACATGATCCGCGTCGACCTGAACGACTACGCGCTCGCGCGGAGCTGAGAGGCGAGGGGCGCGTCAGAGGCGCGCCGCCTCGATGAGCTCCGTCGCGGCCTTGAGCGACGCGCCGGTGACCTTCGCGCCCGACAGCATGCGCGCCACCTCGGCGATGCGGTCCTTCTTGTCGACGCGCGCGACCGAGCTCTTGGCGATGCCGCCCGCGTTCTCCTTGGCGACGACGAAGTGCGCGTCGGCGAACGCGGCGATGGGCGCCAGGTGGGTGATGCAGAGCACCTGGTGGTGGCGCGCGACGTCGCCGATCGCGCGCCCGATCTTGTCGGCGACGGCGCCGCCGACGCCGCTGTCGACCTCGTCGAAGACATAGAGCCCGGCCGGCCCGCACTCGGCGAGCACGCGCTTCAGGGCGAGCAGGGCGCGCGACAGCTCGCCGCCCGAGGCGATGCGGCGCAAGGGGCGGGGCTCGATGCCCTTGTTGGGCGAGATGAGGAACTCGACGCGGTCGATGCCGTCCTGGCCGAGGCGGGCGCCGTCGACGACAAGCTCGGCGCGGTCGCCCCCGTGCGGCGCGACGTCCACGACGACGCGCGCGCCGCCCATGCCGAGCTCGGCGAGCTCCCCGGAGATCGCGACGCCGAGCTTCTCGCCGGCCTTGCGCCGCTTCACCGAGAGCTTGCGGGCGCGCTCGGCGGCGACGGCGAGCAGGGCGTCGCGCCGCCGCTCGAGGTCCGCGACGTGGCTCTCGACGCCCGCGAGCTGCTCGAGCTCACCGGCGAGGCGCGCGCGCGTGGCGAGCACGTCCTCGATCGTGGGGCCGTGCTGCCGGAGCAGGCCCTCGAGGCGGTACATGCGGTCCTCGATCTCGGAGAGGCGATCCGGGTCGGCCTCGGCGCGCTCGGCGTAGCGGGCGATCTGGCGGGCCGCCTCGCTGAGCTCCGTCCAGCAGGCGTCGACGGCGCGGGCGACGGGGTCGAGGGCGGGGTCGATCTCCGCGGCGGCCTGGAGCTCGGAGGCGAGGCGCGCGAGCTCGTCGCACATCGCGTCGTCGCCCTGGTCGAGGCGGGAGGCCGCGCGCCGCGTGATGTCGTGCAGGCGGCCCGCGTGGCGGAGCCGGTTGCGCTCGGCCGCGAGATCGGCGAGCTCGCCGGGGCGCGGCGACAGCGCGTCGATGGCCTGGAGCTGGAAGGCGAGGAACGCCTCGCGCTCGCCGCGGCCGCGCTCGAGCTCGCGGGCGGCCCTGAGCTGCGCGGTGAGCGCCTCGAGCTCGGCGACGTCCGCCGCGAGCTCGCTGCGCGCCGGCACGAGGCGGCCGAAGCGATCGAGGTAGCCGAGGTGCGTCGACGGATCGGTGAGCGCGACGCTCTCGTGCTGCGAGGCGACGTCGGCGAGCTCCGGGGCGAGCGCCTGGAGCTCGCCCGCGGTGCAGAGGCGGCCGTTCAGGTAGGCGCGCGATCGGCCCGTCGCCTGGACGACGCGGCGGACCACGACCTCGCCGCCGCTCGCGATGCCCGCGGCGTCGAGCATCGCCATCGCGCGATCGGAGCTGCGCACGTCGAACAGCGCCTCGATCTCGGCCTCGTCGGCGCCGGGGCGAATTTGCTCCGCGCTCGCGCGGCCGCCGAGGACCAGCGAGAGCGCGCCCACGACGATGGACTTGCCCGCGCCCGTCTCGCCGGTGAGCACGTTGAAGCCAGGCTCGAGCCGAAGCTCGAGGGCATCCATCAGAATGAAGTTCTTGACCCGAAGCGCTACCAGCACAGCGGCGGGAGGATAGGAAGCTTTCGGCCCGTCGTCAGCGGATCTTCACCTGCTTCATGACGGTGACCGGAATTCCTTCGAAGGGCGGCACCGAGATATTTCGGAACGCATTCGCAATGCATGCGGCCGTGGCCGTGCCCACGAGGTCGCCCCCTTCCACGCGCGACGACATCACCTTGCCCGAGGTAGCGAAGGTGACGGCCACGCGGGCTGTGCCGGTGAGGCCCTCGCCGGTGCACCCGGCGGCGGCCGCCGCCGCGGACGCGAGGGCGCTCGAGGCCGCGCTCTGATCGAAGCGGGCCGGGGCGTCCCGCGCCGGGAGGAGCGGCGCGGGCGGCGGCGGCTGCTTCCCCGCAGGCTTCGCGCCTTCGGGAGCGCTCGGCGCCGCGGCCGGGGCCGGCCTCTCGGCGACCTGAGGCTTCTCGCTCGCCTGCGGG
>NZ_JEMA01000159.1 GCF_001589285.1 Sorangium cellulosum
CGGGCTGCGCGGCGGCCGCAGGCTGCGCGGCGGCAGCGGGAGAGCGCGCGGGCGCGGACGCCGCCGCAGCAGCAGCGGGAGCCGCAGCAGCAGCCGCGGCCGGCTTCGCCTCGCCGCGCGACGCCAGCAGCTTCTTGACCTTGTCGATCATCTGCTGCGTGTCGAACGGCTTGTCCATGTGGTCGTCGGCTTGCGCGCTCGAGCCCTTCGCAGGGTCGAACGGGTTTTGCTTGGACGACAGGATCAGGACGGGCGTCGCCGGGGATGCCTGCTTGATCGCCTTGCACAGCTCGTAGCCGTTCTTCGGCTCGAGCGTGACGTCGGCGATCACCAGGTCGGGTTTATCGCTCTTGAGCTTCTGCAGCGCAGCGTCGGCGCTGCTCGCCGTCACGACGCGGAAATCCTGACCCGCAAAGGTGATTTCGAGCACTTTGCGCATGGTCACGCTGTCGTCTACGGCGAGAAGGGTGCTGGCCACGAACGGGTCTCCTCTCAGATGGCGAGAAAGCGATGACGGCTCTGGATATCTTCGGCTCCGGTCGCGCGATGTGTCAACATTCGCGGTGTAATTCGCCCCGCGGCCCCGCGGATGAGCGTTTTTTCGCGCTGGTAGAGCCCGGCCCCACGCTGGTGGCGGGGCCGAGGCGCCCCCTCACGAGCCTCTCATGCGCCCGCCCCGACCCGCCCTTCCCCTGCCCCAGGATGACGCCGACCCGACCGCCGCCGACCCGACCGCGGCGGTTCGACCCCCACAGGACGGCCGCTGGACGGTCCCGGCAGCGCTGGACAGGCGGCCGCTCGACGGCGCGATCCGGGCGCTCGCCTCGGTCTCGTGGTCCGACGCGCGCCGGCTGATCGAGACCGGCAAGGTGCTCGTCGGGAACGCCGTGGCGATGAGCGCCCGGCGCCGGGTGCTCAGCGGGGAGCGGATCGAGGTCCGCCTGAGCGCGCCGCGGCCCGAGACAGTGCGCCGGCGCAGGCTCGAGGGCGAGCTCGTGGTCTACGCGGACGCGAGCGTCGTCGTGGTGAACAAGCCCGCCGGGGTGATCACCATCCCGTACGGCGACGAGGACCCCGCGGACCAGGCCGCGACGCTCGACGCGCTGGTGCGGGAGGTGCTGGCCCGGCGCGACCGCCTGCGCGGGCGGGCGCCGCTCGGCGTTGTGCAGCGCCTCGACAAGGGCACGAGCGGGCTGCTCGTCTTCGCGCGAACGCTCGCCGCGAAGAAGCACCTCGCGCAGCAGCTCCGCGTCCGCTCGATGCACCGGCAGTACCTCGCGCTCGCGCACGGCGCGGTCCCGCGCGGCACCCACCGCACCTACCTCATCGAGGACCGCGGGGACGGGCTGCGCGGCTCCGCGAGGGGAGGCCGGCGCGAGGGCCAGCTCGCGGTGACGCACGTGGAGCCGATCGAGACGCTCCGGGGGACGGACGAGGCCGGGGCCGCGGGCGTGACGCTGGTCGCCTGCCGCCTCGAGACGGGGCGCACGCACCAGATCCGCATCCACCTCGCGGAGGCCGGGCACCCGCTCGTCGGCGAGGCGGTCTACGTGCGCGACTACCGCGGGCCGAAGATCCCCGCCCCGCGGTTGATGCTCCACGCGGCCGAGCTCGGCTTCAGCCACCCGTCCGACGACCGGCCGATGCGGTTCCAGGCGCCGCCGCCCGCCGACTTCGACGAGGTGCTCGAGCGGCTCCGCCAGCCACGGCAGAAGGCCGCTACTTGACCTTGCCGCGCGCCTCGCTCATCGCCGCGGCGGTGGCGTCGACGAGCGGCATCACCTTCGCGTAGTCCATCCGCGTCGGGCCGAGCACGCCCACGGTCCCGGCCACGCGCCCGTTCTCCATGTACGGCGCGGCGACGAGGCTGAGCTGGCCTCCGCCCAGATCGCCCGCCTCGCTGCCGACGAAGACGGTGACCTCGCCCGCGCCGGCGGCGAGGGTCCGCTCGAGCAGATCGACGAGCTCCTCGCGCTCCTCGAGCGCCTTCATCAGCTTCTTGAGCCGGTCGACGTCGGCGTACTCCGGCAGGTCGATGAGGCGGTTCTGCCCCTCGATGACGACCTCGCTCCGCCGCGTCATGTCGGCCGTCGCCTTGCTGCCGAGCTCGAAGGCGCGGCGCCTCAGCGCGTCGATCTGGAGGCGCTCGTCCGCGAGGCGGCGGGCGAAGAGATCCCGGATCTCGCCCAGCGTGCGCCCCTCGATGACGTCGGAGAGCAGGTTGTGGATCCGGGTGAGCTCCCCCTCGTTGATCGCCCCATCGACCGAAATGAAGCGGTTCTCGACCGAGCCGTCGGCGAAGACGAGCACGGCGAGGAGCTGCCCGGGCTTCGTCGGGATGAAGCGAAGCTGGGCGAGGGCGCGGATCTCCGCCCGCGGCGCCGCGACGACCGCCGCGGCGCCCGACAGCTCCGAGAGGTAGCGCCCCGTCTCGCGGAGCGGGTCGCTCGCCACCGTGTAGATCTCGGTGAACCGGGCGGTGAGCTCGGCCTGCTGCTCGGGGGAGAGCGACCGGAGCTCGACGAGCGCGTCGATGAACAACCGGAGCGCGCGATCGGTCGGGATGCGCCCCGCGGAGGTGTGCGGCTGGTGGAGGTAGCCGGCCTCCTCGAGATCCGCGAGCACGTTGCGGATCGAGGCAGCCGAGAGATCGAGCCCGTACTTGCGCGCGAGCGTCCTGCTGCCCACGGGGTCACCCGTCGCGATGAACTCGGTGACCGCGGCGAAAAGGATCTTTCGAGCGCGATTGGAGAGATCTCCCATGTCAACTGCGTGCGGCGCGTGCGCGCGCCGCGGCGGCTACCTGGACCAGCGGCTGCCCGGACCGGAAAGCCATGCGGACCGGGCCATCGCTCCCATACGTCAAGACGCGCGGGCGGGCGCTGGGCCCACGAATGCGCATGCCGCCTATTTTGAGGCGATCGCGCGGCCCGGTCAAATAGCGCGGTAGGATGGGCGCGGCCGACGCGCCGGAGGCCGCGATTCCCGCGGTTCCGGTGATCCCTGGTCGTCCGGGGTTCGCCCGGTGAACCTGGGCTTCCCCGGGAGCGCGACGCGCGGCGACACCAACCCCAGCAACGATGCCGTCCGCACGCCACGCCGCCATCGCCTGTGCGCTCGCCCTCGCGCTCGGCCCGCTCACGACCTTGCCGACCGCGCAGGGCAAGCCGAAGGTGAAGTTCCATCAGGACTGGGCCAGGCACCCGTCGGCGCGCTACGCCGCGCTGAGCGCGGAGCAGTGCCGGGAGGCGATCGCGCGGCGGAAGATCGCGTTCGAGCCGGTGCGGCGCGCGCCGGGCGTGCTCGCGCCGGTGCGGCTGACGCAGGGGGTCGGCGGCGTCCTTTACCGGACGGCGGTGCCGGCCCACCGGCGCGCAGACAACCCGAACGACGTCTTCGACTGCCGCCTCGCGCTCGCGCTCTCGGACTTCAGCCGGATCCTGCGCGTGCACGACGTCACCGAGGTGCTGATGTACTCGGCGTGGCGGCCTCCGTCGGCGATGTGGCCCGAGGGCAAGCTGGCGACGAGGCACCCCGGCGGGCTCGCCATCGACGCCTACAGGTTCATCAAGCGGCGCGTCGGCGACGCGCTCGCGGAGGAGTGGCTCGACGTCGAGCGCGACTTCATCGGCAGGCGCGGCGCGCCGGTGTGCGGCGAGGGCGCGGGGAAGCCGGCGAGCCGCGGCCCGGCCGTCAAGGGGACGCGCGGCCTGCCACCGGACGCGGCGGCGCGCGAGCTGCGATCCATCGTGTGCGAGGCCGCGGACCAGCACATCTTCACGTCAATCCTCACGCCCAACTACGACCGGGCGCACAAAAATCACCTGCATCTCGAGGTGACCCCCGGCGTCCAATGGCAGCTCGTTCGCTGATCCGGGAGGGGCGTCCCTCCCGGACGCAAACCCGCTCTCGCTCCGAGGTCGACCCGCTATGTTAGCCCGCGTGCCCGCACGAAGACCCCCGCCCCCCCGCGCCTCTGCCGCGTCCGCCGCGCTGGCGCTCGCCGCCATCGTGCTGTCGTTCACGTTCGTGGGCTGCCCGTGCCTCAGCGGCCCCGTGAACGCGAGCCCAGGCCTGCGGTGGTTCCTCTTCTCGAACTTCGGCGCCAGCAAGATCTGCCCCGAGATGCTGAAGAGCGGGGTCGCGCTGCGCCTGCAGGACAGGTCGTCGTCCATCGGGCGGTTCTTCCCGATGCAGTGCTCGTACGACGTCAACGACGCGGCGCAGACGGTCACCGTGCACATCGCCGGCACGGGGTACGGCTACATGCAGCCGGCGAAGCGGGTGGGCTTCTCGCTCACGACCTCCGTCGAGTACAGGCCCGACTTCCAGATCGCGGGCGACGACGTCTACGTGTGGGGACGGCTGAACCGGATCGTGCAGGGCCCGAGCTTCCAGCTCGGCTACGTCGAGAACCCCGTCATCGACGTGATGGCGAACGTCCCGCCGTTTGGAGGGCTCGCCAACCTGCTCGGCAACCAGATCGTGGCGGGCGAGATGACCCGCGGGTTCACCGTGGTCTACAACGAGGAGACCGGGAAGGACTTCACGCTCGGGATCCTGACGCCGCCCCAGCGGCCGCACCACCCGTTCGAGGTGGAGGACGACGAGCGGTACACGTTCGCGAACGAGGTCATCGAGGTGCACGCGCACCAGCGCGACTACCTCGGGCCGTTCGAGGTCGCCGACGTGGATCAGGCGCTCTACATGAAGATGAGCGTGCAGGGCGCGGCCGTGGACATCATGATCGTCGACAAGCCGACGGGCGACGCGTGGCGCGAGGCCTACCAGACCGGCAAGCCGCTCGGCCCCCCGCCCGGCCCGGTGCAGGCGGGTGGCCCCCTCCAGCCAGGGATCATCGAGACGCGACGCTACGCGCTGCGCCCGGGGCTCTACTACGTCGTCATCGACAACACAGCGGCGGCTGGGCTCGTCGCGCCCCCCGTCACGCTGCTCAGCCCCCTCGGAGGGTCGGCCGCGCAGGTCAGCTACATGGCGCAGGTCGGCGAGTGACGCCGGAGCCGGCGAACGGATGACGCTGTCAGGGAATCAGGGAAGGCACGGCGCGCCGAGCAGCGTGGCCGCCGGCCTTGACGCCGTTCGCCGCGAACGGGATAAACTCGCCATGGCCGTCAGCGCGAGAGAGGGGGACAGCGTGACCCACGTCGACAAAGTTGCCCTCGACCGGCTGCGCGCTCGCCTCCAGGCGTACATGGCCAAGAAGGGGCTGAGATCGACGGCGCAGCGCCGGTTGATCGTCGACACGTTCTTCTCGGGCGCCCCCCACATGACCATCGAGGACCTGCTCACGGAGGTGCGCGCGCGGGACCGCGGCATCGGGTACGCGACCGTGTACCGGACGCTCAAGCTGCTCGCGGAGTGCGGCGTGGCCTCCGAGCGCCGCTTCGGGGACGGCCTCAGCCGTTACGAGCTGGCCGACGACGCCAGCGCGCACCACGACCACCTGATCTGCTTGAGCTGCGGGAAGATCATCGAGTTCGAGGAGCCGCGGATCGAGGCGCTCCAGGACGAGATCGCCGCGAAGTACGGCTTCGAGGTGACCTGGCACAAGCACGAGATGTACGGCGTCTGCCTGGAGTGCCGCGAGGGCGACGCCAAGGACGACGCGGACCCGGACCTCTCGTAGCCCGCCGCGCGGCGAGGCCCCGGAGGCGGGCCCGCGCGCGGCGCTCAGCTCTTCGCGTCGAGCGCGCGGGCGTGGACGACGGCCATGACGCCGCCGAGCAGCGAGGCGATGGGGGCGTAAGCCGGCGGGAGCACGAACGCGGAGATGACCGCGGCGCCGACGAGCGCCGGGGCGACGCTCAGCGCGAGTCCGACGCGCGCCTCCAGGCGCGTGCGGTGCGCGAGCGCCAGGGACAGCGCGGCGTCGCGGACGTCGTCCGAGGCGAGCACCACGGAGAAGTCGGCGGGCGCGGAGCCGGCGGCGCCGAGGGCCACGGAGACGTCCGCGGCGCCGAGCGCGGCGTCGTCGACGCCCGCGTGGCCGAGCACAGAGACGCTCGTGCCCGCGTCGATCAGGCGGCGCACCTCGGCGCCGCGATCCGCGGGGAGGATCTCGGGGCGGATGTGGTCGATGTCGAGCGAGCGGCCGATCGCCTCGCACGTCTCGCGCGCGTCGCCCGACATCAGCACGGGCTCGATCTGCGCGTCGAGCAGGTGCTGGATGGCGGCCCGCGCCCCGGGGCGGAGCCCGTCCTGCAGGCCGATGACGCCGACGAGGCGAGCGCCCACCGCGACGAGCACGACCGTGCGCCCCAGCGCCTCGAGCTCGGCGACGCGGCTCTCGGCCGCGGCGATCGAGATCCGCTGCTCGAGCATGAGCGCGCGGTTGCCGACGCAGAGCTCCTCGCCCGACGAGGTGACGGCCGTCACGCCGAGGCCGGGGTGGAAGTTGGGGTTGCGCACGCCGTCGGGCCGCAGACCGCGAGCGCGGGCGGCGCGCACGATCGCCGTCGCGACGGGGTGCTCCTCGGTGCGCTCTGCGCCGGCCGCGAGCGCGAGCACGTCGCTCGGCGTGAGCTTCTGGCCGGTCGCCTCGAGCTCCGCGAGCTCGGGCTCGCCGAGCAGCAGCGTGCCGCGGGCGCAGAACACGGCGACGGAGACCCGACCAGCGCGGTCCCAGGCGTCGGCGCTCTTGTACACGATGCCCCGGCGCAGCCCGAGCAGGATGCCCCGCGCGACGTGGACCGAGGCGATCGAGGCCGTGATCGCCGTGGCGAGCGCGGCGAGCACGGCGGTCGCCGTCATCGCGATCTCGACGGGCGCCCGCCCGGCGACGAAGGCGGAGAGCGCGGCGATCGCCGCGGCGCCGAGCGCCCAGCGCTCGGTCAGGGCGCGGGAGGCCTGCGCGATCGGCGCGAGGGCGTCCGCGCGCCGGCGGGCGTCGAGCAGCACGCGCGCGACAGCGCGATCGCCGCCCGAGAAGGTGCAGGCGCCGACGAGGCGGCCCCGGACCACGGTGGCCCCCGCGATGACCGGGTCGCCGTCGCGGCGACGGGCCGGCGTGGCGGCGCCGATCCAGGGGAGCACCTCGACGTCACCCCCCGTGACCACGAGGTCCACGGGGACGACGTCCCCGGCGTCGACCTGGGCGCTCTCGCCGGGCCGCAGCTCGTAGAAGAGCGCGTCGCCGGCCCCCTCGGCGGCGGCGTCGTCGCTGCCACGGGGAAGCGCCCGGTCAGCAGGCGCCGGGCTCTGCGCCCACGCGCCCGGCGGACGGCGCGCCGGCGTGGAGAGCACCGATCCGATCCAGGCCCGCTCCGCGAACACGCGGTGACGCGCGCTCTCGATGAGCCAGGCGCTGATCGCGCTGGCGGTGGCGATGACGCCCGCGAGCGACGCCGCCTCGGCCGCGAGCGCGCGGTCCTGGCCGAAGAGGGCCCAGACGGCGGCCACGAGGCCCCCGAGGACGGGGGCGATCATCGGCGCCGGGTGCGGATCCGTGGCGTCGCGCGCCGTCGTGGCGGCGCGGCCGAGGAGCATCCCCGCGCTCACCGTGGCGAGCACGATGCGCGCGCCGATGACGAGCTTGGCGTCGCCGGCGAGCGTGAGCGCGACGGCGAGCGTCCCCGCGATGATCGCGAGCACGAGCAGGAGCGCGCCGATGTCCCGCGCCTCGATCGCCTCGTAGCGCTGCGGCTCGTCGCTCAGGATGGTGTTCCCGATCGGCTCGAGCAGCGCGCGGTCGTCGTCGAGGACGGGCAGCTCCGGGAGGCGCTCGTCGAGCGACACGGGCGGGAAGGCGTCGACGATCGGCGCGTCGAGATCGGCGATGCGCGAGGCGCCGTCGTCGGCGCC
>NZ_JEMA01000160.1 GCF_001589285.1 Sorangium cellulosum
CACCTGCCCGCCGGCGGGCGCGGGGGCCTGGGCGTGCGCGGCCGCGGCCACGAGGAAAATCGACGCACCGAATAGGTTCGCAACCTGCGATTGGTTCATGTTCGAAGCCCCTGGGTGTTCAATGGCGCCGGGGATGCCCCCATGAGCGCCGTAAGGCATTGATTTTATTACTGTTTTACGCCCCGCCGCGCGGGAGCGTGCCGCGGGCGCAGGTCAGGCTTCCCCGGCGGCGCAGGCCGGGGTGGGAACGACGGGCGGTGATTGCGCCTCCTAGGCGCGCTTCACGTCGGGCGGCACGCGACGCGGAACGCGCGGGCGCGGGCGACGAGCTCCTCGCGCCGCCCCTCGCGCAGGAGCTTGAGATCGACGAGGTTGCCGCCGACGCCGACCGCCACCGCGCCCGCGGCGAGGAAGGCGCCGATGTTCTGCAGCGTGGCGCCGCCGGTGGGCATGAGCGGGATGTGCGGCAGAGGCGCCTTGAGCGCCTTGAGGTACGAGGGGCCGCCGAGCGCGTCGCAGGGGAACACCTTCACGACGTCGCCGCCCGCCCGGTGCGCCGCCACGACCTCGGTGGGCGTGAGCGCGCCGGGGGCGTGGACGATGTTCATCGCGCGGCACGCCTGCGCCGTCGGCACGTCCAGCGCGGGGCTGACGACGAAGCGCGCCCCGGCCTCGACGCACGCCTCGGCGGTGCGGGCGTCGAGCACCGTGCCCGCGCCGACGAGCGCCCGCGCCCCGTGGAGCGCGGCCACCTCACGCATGACCTCCACCGCGCCGGGCACGGTCATCGTGATCTCGAGCACGTCGATGCCGCCCTCGAGGAGCGCCTCGACCGCTTGCAGCGCCTCCTCGGCCGAGCCCGCGCGCACGACGGGGACGACGCGCGTGCGCTCGATCCAGCCGAGCACGTCCTGCTTGCTCATCGTTCCACGCGCCTCTCCACGCACCGTTTCGCTCATCGATCCACCCGCGCCGTTCCCATCTTCATCGCCTTGAGCACCTCGTCGAGGGTCGCCATCGTCGTGTCGCCGGGCGTCGTCATCGCGAGCGCGCCGTGCGCCGCGCCGCAGTCGACAGACCACTGCGGCCCCTTGCCCAGGAGGAAGCCGTAGATCAGGCCCGAGGCGAACGAGTCGCCGCCGCCCACGCGGTCGTAGATATCCAGGTCCTTGCGCTGCGGCGCCTGGTAGAGCTGGCCGCCCTGGTACAGCACCGCGCCCCAGTCGTTGCGCGTCGCCGAGGTCGCCACGCGCAGGGTTGTCGCGACGGCCTGGATGTTGGGGAACGCCGCGATGACGCGCTGGATCATCGCCTCGAACGCGCCGACGCTGAGGTTGGCGTGCGCGTCGTCGAGGTCCTCCACCTCGAAGCCGAGGGCCGCGGTGAAGTCCTCCTCGTTGCCCAGCATCACGTCGACGTACGGCGCGAGCGCGCGGTTGACCTCCTGCGCGCGGGCCTGGCCGCCGATCGACTTCCAGAGCGACGGGCGGTAGTTGAGATCGTAGGAGACGACGGCGCCGTGCCGGCGCGCCGCCTCCATGGCCTCCTTCGCCACGCCCGGCGTGGTCTCGGAGAGGGCGGCGAAGATGCCGCCTGTGTGGAACCACCGCGCGCCGTCGCGGCCGAAGATCGCGTCCCAGTCGACGTCGCCGGGCTTGAGCTGGGACGCCGCCGTGTGGCCGCGGTCGGAGGCGCCGACAGCGCCGCGGATGCCGAAGCCCCGCTCCGTGAAGTTCAGGCCGTTGCGCACGGTCCGCCCCACGCCGTCGTGCGGCACCCAGCGCACGAGCGAGAGGTCCACGCCGCCCTGCAGCATGAGATCCTCGAGGAGGCGGCCGACGGGGTTGTCCGCGAGGGCGGTCACGACGGCCGACCTGAGGCGGAAGCAGCGGCGGAGGCCGCGGGCGACGTTGTACTCGCCGCCGCCCTCCCACGCGTTGAAGGTGCGGGTCGTCGAGATGCGGCCGTCGCCTGGGTCGAGGCGCAGCATGACCTCGCCGAGGGAGACGAGGTCCCAGCGGCACGTGGCAGGATCGCGGAGCGTAAAGGACATGGCCTATCGGTCAGGGGCGCGGTGCGCGCGGCAGAACGGCGGGTTCGTTGTGGATATCTCCGGAGACCGCGGGGGCCCCGGAGGGACGATGAGGCTCGCCGGAGGCGGTGATCACCGCGCGCCTCCAGAGGTTCCGGGCGCCTGCACCTCGGCGGCGGACGGGCCCGTGTAGCCCTTGGCGCCGGCGCCCTTGGTCTCGACGATCGGCCGCCCGTCGCGGTCGAACTTGACGAGCTCGGCCCTGGGCCCCGCGGCCGTCGGCCAGAAGTACCAGCGCGCGTCCATCCAGCCCACGCGGGCGGCGGGGCCCTCGGTCGGCGCGCCCGTCGCGCTGAGCTGGGCCGGCCGCGTCGCGCGGTAGTCCTCGACGGAGGCGTACGGGGGGCGGTTGAGGGTGAACTGCGTCGCGGCGATGCCGGCGAGCATCGCCAGGCCGCCGGCGATGATGACCGCCTGCGGCACGCGCCGCTTCGGCGTGACCGGCTCGACCCGCGGCAGCAGGAGGTGCAGCGCGAGCAGCCCGACGAGGTACAGGCTCCCGGCGAGCATGAACGGCAGGGTGTACGAGCCGGTGAGCGTGAGCGAGCGGGCCACGAAGATCTGGAAGAGCGCGCCGCCGACGACGCCGAACGCCGTCTTGATGCCGACCACCGTCGCCATGGCGGGGCGAGGGAGGGTGTCGGAGACGAGCGTGTAGAGGTTGCTGCTCCAGCCCTGGTGCGCCGCCGCGGCGAGCGAGAGGATCGCGACAGCGACGTACACCGACGGGATGCCCGCGACGGTCGGGACGTCGACGAGCAGCCCGACGGCCATGACGGGCACCGCGGCGAGCGCGCAGGCGAGCATCGCGAGCTTGCGCGACGTGCCGACGGAGCGGCCGCTCGCGATGAGCCTCGAGGAGAGCCAGCCGCCGCCGATCGCGCCGGCGTCGGCGACGATGAACACGACGGGGATCGCGTAGGCCATGAACGTCGGCGTCAGCTTGAACTCGCTGACGAGGAACTTCGGCAGCCAGGTGAGGTAGAACCACCACGGCGCGTCGGTGAAGAACTTCGCCATCGCGATCGCGTAGACGGGCCGCATCCCGAACACCTCGCCGACGCCGAGGGGCTCGGTCGACTCCTTCGCGTCGGAGCGGATGTGCGCGAGCTCCTCGGGCGAGACCTTCGGGTGCTCCTCGGGGCGCCGGTAGAGGCGCGTCCAGAAGAGGATCCACACGACGCCGACGCCGCCGAGGGTGAGGAAGCAGGCGCGCCAGCCGTACGCCTCCGCGATGCGGATCGCGAGGAGCGGGGCGAGGATGGCGCCCACGTTCGAGCCGCAGTTGAACAACCCTGTCGCGAGCGCCCGCTCCTTCTTGGGGAACCACTCGGCGACGGTGCGCACGGCGGACGGGAAGTTGCCCGCCTCGCCGACCCCGAGCAGAAAGCGGATCGCGGCGAAGCCGCCGAAGCTGCCGACGAAGGCGTGGGCGGCGGAGGCGATGTTCCAGAGCAGGAACGTCAGGCCGAGCCCCTTGCGGGTGCCGACGCGGTCGATCCAGCGCCCCACGAACACCATGCCGAAGCCGTAGGCGAGCAGGAAGCTCACGTTGATGAGCGCGAGATCCGTCGGCCCGAGGCGCAGGTCGTTCTCGAAGAACGGGACGAGCAGCGAGAAGAGCTGCCTGTCGAGGTAGTTGATCGTCGTCGCGAAGAAGAGGAGCGCGCAGACCGTCCAGCGGACGCGGGTCATGGCGCCGGCGCTCGCCGGGGCTGCGGGGGACGCGGCGGTCATTGGTTGACTCCAGAGGCGAGGAAGCCGCCGTCGACTGCGATGCTGGTGCCGGTGATGAAGCTGACAGCGTCGGAGCAGAGGAAGAGGGCTGCGCCGATCAGCTCGATGGCCTCGCCGAAGCGGCCGAGGGGCGTGCGGGTGAGCAGCTCCTGCCCGCGCGGGGTGCCCTCGAGGAGGGCGCGGTTGAGGTCGGTCACGAAGACGCCCGGCACGATGGCGTTCGTGCGGATCCCGTCCCTGGCCCACTCGGCCCCGAGGCTCTTCGTCAGCGCCAGCACGGCCGCCTTCGACGCGCCGTAGGCCGCGACCTCGTGGAACGCGACGAAGCTCGACAGCGAGGCGATGTTGACGATGCGGCCCCGGCCGCTCTCCTTGAGGGGGCCGTGGAACGACTGGCAGGCGCGCAGCATGCCGGTGACGTTCGTGTCGAGCAGGCTGCTCCACTCGGCGTCGGCGACCTCCGCCGTCGGCTTGCGGAAGGTGCGGCCGGCGCAGTTGACGAGGATGTCGACGCCGCCGAGCGCCTGGACGACGCTGTCGCGCAGGGCGTCGATCGACGCCCTGTCGCCGACGTCGCACGTCGCCTCGACCGAGCGGGCGCCCCGGGCGCGGATCTCCTTGGTGACCGCCTTCGCCCGGTCCGCGCGGGTGCCGGAGGCGACGGTGTGGACCCCGGCTTCGGCGAGGCCGAGGGCGATCGCGCGCCCGATCCCGGAGGTGCCACCGACAACGACGGCCGTGCGGCCCGCGATATCGAAGAGGGTCGTCATGCTCCCAGCCATTCCCCGGCGATGCCGCCCATGAGCGCCCGCGCGTCGCGCTGGATCTGCGCGTCGGTCGGCGGGACGGGCATCGCCTCATAGCGTCGCGTCAGCGCGCGGGCGATCGACCGCCGCGAGTGACGCCATTTGTAGACGAGCTGATCGAGGACGCGCGCGTCGGAGTGCTGGGGCACGAAGGTCGGCCCGAGCATCTCCAGGCGCATCATGGTGGTCTCCTCGATCAGGCTCGGGTTGTTCATGAACCACCAGCAGCCGAACGGGAGGACGTTGGCGAACTTGCGCGCCACGACGCAGAGGCCGTGCGTGTTCTCGCGCGCGAGCGTCGTGACGAGGAAGCGGACGTCGGGGTTCTCGGCGGCGAGCCGCTCGAGCGGGACCAGATCGGCGGTGCTCACGCCGTCGCCGGCCACGCCGAGGCGGGGGTTCACCGCGCGCCGGACGCCGATCATCATCGCGAACGGCAGGTCGTGCTCGCGGCACGCGTCCAGCACGGCCCGGGGCGGAGCCGAGACCTCGTTGACGGAGATCGCGAGGTAGCGCGGCCGCATGCGGGCGATCCAGCGCTCGAGCTCGGAGGCGAGGTCGTTCGACGAGACGAGGCGATCGAGGCGCAGCGCCGCGTAGAACCGCGGATCGGCCCCGGCGCCCGCCTCCCAGACGGCGCGCTCGGCGGGGTCGGTCGGATCGTTCGTCATCGCGAGCGCGCTCACCCCGGCGAGGCGCAGCACGTCGTCCACGTGGTCCTCGACCCGGCGCGCGGCGAAGAAGGCGCGCGCGTCGCGCAGGTCCGGCGCGGCGGGGTCGAGGCCGAACGCGTCGAGGACGGTCGCGACGCCCGCGGCGGCCTCGGACAGCGGCGAGCGGCGGACGAAGAGCGCGTCCCACACGAGGTCGGCCTGCGCGGCCTTGTCGCGGGCGAAGAACGCCTCGGGCGTGACCTTCGGCTCGGCGCGCAGGGTCTCTGCGACGAGGTAATGGTAGGTCAGGAGCTCGTCGACGCCCCAGAGGTTCAGCGCGCCGAACCCGGGCGCGAACAGGTGGGTGTGAAGATCGATGATGGGCGCGGCGTCGACCGCCTTGGCCACGCGCTCGGCGAGGGTCATCTCGGCACCTCGGGGGTACGGTCGTCGTTCGGATCGGCCCAGCGCTCGTTCGGCACGGTGGCGCACCAGGCCGGGCGAAGCGGGTCCTTGTCGTAGGGATACGAGCCCAGGCGCCTGTATTCCTCGGCGTAGTGGGCGAGCTTGTCGCGATCGAGGCGGACGCCAAGGCCGGGGCCCTCGGGGACGCGGATGCGGCCGTTCTTGTAGGGGAGCGGGCCTCCGCGGATCACGTCGTCTTTCAGGTGGTGGTAGTGCGCGTCAGCGGCGAACGAGAGGTTCGGGATGACGGCGCCGAGGTGGAGCATCGTCGCGAGCTGCACGCCGAGCTCGCCCGAGGAGTGGACGGCGACGCCGAGGCCGAACGTATCGCAGATGCCGGCCGCCTTCACGCAGGGCCGGATGCCGCCCCAGAACGTCGTGTCGAGCAGGATGACGTCCACGGCCGTGTCCAGCACGTTGGCGGCGAGCTGCTCGAAGTTGACGACGACGGTGTTGGTGGCGAGCGGCATCCGCACCTTCTCGCGGGTGCGCCGCATCGCGTGCAGGCCGAAGACGGGGTCTTCCAGGTAATCGTTGTTGAGGTGCTCGATCGCCTGGCCGAAGCGGATGCCCTGCTCCGTTGACCAGACGGCGTTCGGATCGAAGCGGATACGGTCACCCCCGACGGCCTCGGCCACGGCGCGGTAGCACTCGAGCTCGACATCGGGGTGGAACACGCCGCCCTTGAGCTTGTGGGAGGTGAACCCGTGCTTCTTCTTCAGCGCCCTCGCCTCGTCGGCGAGCTGCTCCGGCGTACGCACCTCGCCCGAGCCGTCGGCGTTCGGATACCGGAAGAAGAGGTAGGAGGCAAAGGGGACTTCGTCCTGGAGCTTGCCGCCGAGGACGTCGTGGACCGGCACGCCCCAGGCCTGCCCGATCAGGTCGAGGCAGGCGAACTCGAGGGCGGCGAGGATCTGGGTGCGGTTGTTGTAGAGGGAGGCCGTCGGGTTCGCGATCTTGAACCGCATCTCCTCGAGGCGGGCGGGGTCGTGGCCGACGAGGTAGGCCTTCATCGCGCGGAACACGGCCTCGGCCGACTCGCCGCCGCCGCCCATCTCGCCGAGGCCGATGAGGCCGCTATCGGCCTCGACCTCGACGATCGTGCGCACGAAGCGGCCCCAGTGACAGCCGTTCGCGTGGCGCAGGGGCGCCTCGAGCGGCACGGTGACGGTGGTGGCGCGGATATCAACGATTCTCATGCAGGACGGCACTCCAGGGATCCGGGCTGCCGGCGTCCGACGCCCCGGCCTTCGCGGACACCAAAGACATCAATCGCTCGGAATTGCAACCATCACTACATGAGTCACCGACGGATGCGCGGCGGCCTTCCTTGTCGATGCGACCCAGCGACCGGCTTTCCCGCCAGGGCATCAACCCGTCTTCAGCGCTCCTGTGTGCACCGACAAAAGCATCCCGGTCGGCAGCGACAACCTGCCTCAGTCCGTCCCCGCTCGATCTGCTGCGCCTCGCGGGGACGCGAGCGGTGGCTGCAAAATTTCAACGGGCTCGCACGCACAACGTCTTACGTACGGCGCCCAGGAATTCCCAGACCCTGGTGAACTGATCACGCGTCGCGCTCCGAGGGGCGCGGATGCTGACGCCTCGTCGACGACGCTGCGCCGCACCGTTTCGCTGGAGTTTCAAAAGTTCGGCGAGCGTATTGGAGCGCCTCCCGGCCGGCGGCCGTGGATCAAAAAAGGCGCTCGTCGTGATTGATCGGGACGGCGAGCCGGCACTAGGGATGTGAGCCGCGCTCACTCACCGCCGGCACGCCCGCCGGGCCTCGCCATCGCTCTCGCGTTCGTGGCGCCCTGCGCCTGACGGATGATCTCGTGCTGCCCTCGCGACCGGAGAACCCCCATGCAGATGCCCTGGCCCCCTCGATTCACCGCACATTTTTCCGCGCCTCGGCTCGTCGTCTGGGTGGCCCAGATCGCGGCGCTCACCGTGGCCTGCAACGCAGGTCCGGAGGCGCCCGGGAGCGGTGTCGACGCCGGAGCGGGGGGAACGGGCGGAGGCGCGCAGCCTGGACCGAGCAGCTCGACGGCGGGGGCGAGCGGCGCCTCGACCTCGTCGGGGGCTGCCGGGGGTGAGGGCGGGGGGAACGACGGTGAAGCGGCCGG